>NZ_JBPXMQ020000022.1:0-105252 GCF_053470405.2 Azospirillum mesophilum | reverse complement strand
AGGCCCCGGTGCTGGTGACGCGCGAGCATGTGGCGTCGATGAAGCCGGGTTCGGTGATCATCGACCTCGCGGTGGAGCAGGGCGGCAACGTCGAGGGCTCCGAACTCGGCAAGGTCGTGGTGACCGACAACGGCGTGAAGATCGTCGGCCACGCCAACTACCCCAGCCGCATCGCCGAAAGCGCCTCGTTGCTGTACGCCAAGAACCTGCTGGCCCTGCTCCAGTCGCTCCACGACAAGGACTCTTCCGTCCAAGGGGGCGGCATCGCCCTCAACTGGGACGACGAGATCGTCAAGGCCATCGCGCTCACCCGCGACGGGCAGATCGTCCATCCCGCCTTCGCGGACACGATCCGCGAAGCACAGCCGGCCTGAGGAGATGGGCCCCATGGAACATCCCGATCCCGCGAGCCAGGTGGCCGCGTTCCGCCATTCCCTCCTCACCCTGACCAACCAGACGGGTACCGCCGATCTTCAGGTCGCGCAGCTGACGCACGGCATGCCGATGCCGCCGATCCCCGGACCCGTGATTGACGCCGCCAGCCACGGCAGCTTCTTCATCACCGGCCTGACGGTGTTCGTGCTGGCCTGCTTCGTTGGCTATTACGTGGTGTGGCGGGTGACGCCGGCGCTGCACTCGCCGCTGATGGCGGTGACCAACGCGGTGTCCTCGGTCATCATCGTCGGCGCGCTGATCGCCGCCGGCCCGGCTGGATTCGGCTTTTCCAAGGTGATGGGCTTCCTGGCCGTCATCCTGGCCAGCGTCAACATCTTCGGCGGCTTCCTGGTCACCCAGCGCATGCTGTCGATGTTCAAGAAGAAGGGCAAGTAAGATGGAAAGCCTCTCCGCCCTTCTCTATCTGGTCGCCTCGGTCTGCTTCATCATGGCGCTCCGCGGCCTGAGCAGCCCGGAGACCTCGCGCCAGGGCAACATCTACGGCATGGTCGGCATGACCATCGCCATCGTCACCACGCTGGCCCTGCCCATCGTCCAGTCCTACTGGATGATCGTGCTCGGCATCGCGATTGGCGGCGGCATCGGCTACCTCATCGCCAAGAAGATCGAGATGACCGCGCTGCCCCAGCTGGTCGCCGCCTTCCACTCGCTGGTCGGTCTGGCCGCGGTGTGCGTGGCGCTCTCGGCCTTCTACTCGCCGGCCGCCTACGGCATCGGCCTGCCCGGGGCCATCGCCAAGGGCTCGCTGGTCGAGATGGCGCTCGGCACCGCCATCGGCGCCATCACCTTCACCGGCTCGGTCGTCGCCTTCGCCAAGCTCCAGGGCCTCGTCTCGGGCAAGCCGCTGGTCTTCCCCTACCAGCATCACCTGAACGCCGCGCTCGGCGTGCTGACCGTGCTGCTGATCCTCTGGCTGGTGCAGTCCAACTCGGCGGCCGCCATGTGGCTGATCGTGCTGGTGGCGCTGGCGCTGGGCTTCCTGCTGATCCTGCCGATCGGCGGGGCGGACATGCCGGTGGTGATCTCGATGCTGAACAGCTACTCCGGCTGGGCGGCGGCGGGCATCGGCTTCACGCTGCAGAACAACCTGCTGATCGTCACCGGCGCCCTGGTCGGCTCCTCGGGCGCCATCCTGTCCTACATCATGTGCAAGGGCATGAACCGCTCGATCTTCAACGTGATCCTCGGCGGCTTCGGCGGGGAGAGCGTGGCGGCGGCGGCCGGCGGCGGGGCTGAGCGCGGGACGGTGAAGGCCGGCTCGCCGGAGGACGCGGCCTACATCATGAAGAACGCGCAGTCGGTGATCATCGTGCCGGGCTACGGCATGGCGGTGGCGCAGGCGCAGCACGCGCTGCGCGAGATGGCCGACCTGCTGAAGAAGGAGGGCGTGGACGTCAAGTACGCCATCCACCCGGTGGCTGGGCGCATGCCGGGGCACATGAACGTGCTGCTGGCCGAGGCCAACGTGCCGTACGACGAGGTGTTCGAGCTGGAGGACATCAACCGCGACTTCGGCACCGCCGACGTGGCCTTCGTGATCGGCGCCAACGACGTGACCAACCCGGCGGCTAAGACCGACCCGGCCAGCCCGATCTACGGCATGCCCATCCTCGACGTGGAAAAAGCCAAGACGGTGTTCTTCATCAAGCGCTCCATGGCCTCCGGCTATGCCGGTGTGGAGAACGAGCTGTTCTTCCGCCCCAACACCATGATGCTCTTCGGCGACGCCAAGAAGGTCACCGAGGAAGTCGTGAAGGCCACCGAGTAGGGCGGGGCGGTTCCCACGAAAAAACCCCTTCCCGGTTCGTCCGGGAAGGGGTTTTCGTTTGTGGGGTTCCGGTCTGGCAGGCGCTCTGCCCCCTCCCTAACCCTCCCCCGCTTCGCGGTGGAGGGGATTGATCTTCCCTCCACCGCCAAAGGCGGGGGAGGGAGGGACCCACGAAGTGGGAGGGAGGGGGCAGAGCGCTCCTTTCTTCTCAGAAACCCATTCCGCTGATCGCGACGTGATCGAGGACCGACAGGTGGTTCTCGACCCTGCGGACGCCGGGCGTGTTCTCCGCCGCGACGCGCAGGGCGTCCATCTGGGACTCGGTGCGGACGGTGCCCCAGAGATGGACCACGCCGTCGCGCACGACGATGTTGTCGCTGATCTCCGGCGCCCAGGGCTGGGCGCGCAGCGTCTCCAGGATGCGGTCGCGCAGCACGCGGTCGTCCTCGGCGGCCGGGGCCACGTCCGGGGCGATGCTGGCGAGCACGTGCAGCAGGTTCGCCCGGCTGATGATGCCGACCAGCTTGCCGTCGCGCAGCACGGGGACGCGCTTGATGCGGTTCGACTCCATCAGGCGGACGACCTCGTCGAGCGCCGCGTCCTCGCTGACCGAGACCACGTTGCTGCTCATCACGTCATGCACGCGCCGCCCGTGCGACTTGGCGTAGTCCGAGGCCTGCGTCGGGGCTCCCCCGGCCAGCATGGCGAGCCACCAGGAGGCGCGGCGCACCGTGCCCGTCTCGGCCCGCCGCAGCAGGTCCCCCTCGCTGATGACGCCGAGCAGGCGTCCGGACGCGTCGCACACCGGCAGACCGCTGATGCGGTTCTCCAGCATGCGCTTGGCGGCATCCGCGACCGTGCTGTCCGGATCGATGGTGATGACCTGCCGGGTCATGATGTCCGCTGCTTTCATGGCGATTCCTCCGTTTGCGGTTCTCGTTGATCGCCACAGTGTACACCGACTCCGGCCCGGCGCGAGGATGGGTGGCGTACCGTATACCAATGCGCGGAGCGGATAAAACGACGGCTGCGGTGGTGGCCTGTGCGGTGTTGATGAATTCCGTATGCCAGCTATGCGGCTGTGGGATCCCACATGCCAGAAGTCATGGGCGCGCCTCTGCACGCCAAAAAAACCGCTGTCTAGCGCGTTAAGGCGTTGAAAACACAGGATACAAGCCGTCACCCCACCCTGCGTTCTCGTTCATTCGAGAAACAGTTTGCGAAGCTAACATATTCGCTTGCGACCAGTTGGCATCTGGTATACCGTATCACCAATCCAAGCCCGCAAACGAACCGACAAGCCGTCAAGGCAGGTGCAATCAGAACAAGCGTGCGGCGGAGCACAGGGACGGGAACGCCATGAATCGAATGAGTTTCTCCGTGGAACCCCTGGATCAGGGGATGAGCTTCAAGGCCAAGGCCTACCAGGCGCTCCGCCACGCCATCACGCAGATGGACATCTACGGCGAGGCGAACGAGATCCGCCTGGACGAGCGCCAGCTCTGCGAGGCGCTGGGCGTCAGCCGCACGCCGGTGCGCGAGGCCATGGCCCTGCTGGAGCAGGAAGGCTTCATCCGCTCCATGCCGCGCCGGGGGATCTTCGTGGTCCGCAAGACCAAGGCCGAGATCATCGAGATGATCACGGTCTGCGCCGCCCTCGAAGGCATGGCCGCGCGCCTGTTCGTCGAACGCGCCAACGACCGGAAGATGAAGGAGCTGAACGCCGCCTTCGACCGGTTCGGCGAAGGGGAACTGGCCGACCACGTTCTCGAATATTCCGACGCCAACATCCTCTTCCACCAGTCGATCATCCAGGCGTCCGGCTGCACGCTGATCGCCGACCTGACCGACCGTTTCTTCATCCACATGCGGGCCATCCGCCGCGTCACCATGCGCCGCGGCGGTCGTGCCGAAAAATCCATCGTCGAGCACCGCGAAATCATCGAAGCGCTGATGAACAGAGACGCCGACCTCGCCGAAAGCCGGGTGCGCGAACACACGCTCGGACTTGCGCGATACGTCGAACAGCACTGCGATTTTCTCGGCTGACCAATCCAGAAACTTCAGGAGCCCGGGGAGGACTTACCGTTATGTCAAGTGCGGCTGCAACAATGACCAAGAATCAAGCCACGGACGCCACCGAAGGCGACGCGGGGCAGACGCTGACGGACGGCTTCCAGCTCGTCATCGACGCGCTGAAGCTCAACGGCATCGAGAACCTGTATGCCGTGCCGGGCATTCCGATTTCGGACCTGCTCCGCATGGCGCAGGGCGAAGGCATGCGCGTCATTTCGTTCCGGCACGAACAGAACGCCGGCAACGCCGCCGCCATCGCCGGTTTCATGACCAAGAAGCCCGGCGTGTGCCTGACCGTGTCGGCCCCCGGCTTCCTCAACGGCCTGACCGCGCTGGCCAACGCCACGACCAACTGCTTCCCGATGATCCTCATCAGCGGTTCGTCGGAGCGCGAGATCGTCGACCTCCAGCAGGGCGACTATGAGGAGATGGACCAGCTGGCCATCGCCAAGCCGCTGTGCAAGGCGGCCTTCCGCGTGCTGCACGCCCAGGACATCGGCATCGCCGTGGCCCGCGCGATCCGCGCGGCCTGTTCCGGCCGTCCGGGCGGCGTCTATCTCGACCTGCCGGCGAAGCTGTTCGCCCAGGTGATGGACGCGGAGGAGGGGCGCAAGTCGCTCGTCAAGGTCGTCGATCCGGCCCCGGCCCAGTTCCCGTCCCCGGCGGCCGTCGGCCGCGCGCTCGACCTGCTGAAGGGCGCCAAGCGGCCGCTGATCATCCTCGGCAAGGGGGCCGCCTACGCCCAGGCCGACGAGGAGGTCCGCGCCTTCGTCGAAAAGAGCGGCATCCCCTTCCTGCAGATGAGCATGGCAAAGGGCCTGCTGCCCGACACCCACCCGCAGTCGGCCGGTGCGGCGCGGTCCATGGTGCTGAAGGACGCCGACGTGGTGGTCCTGGTCGGCGCCCGGCTGAACTGGCTGCTGTCGCACGGCAAGGGCAAGACCTGGGGCGAGCCCGGCTCCAAGACGTTCATCCAGATCGACATCGAGCCGAAGGAGATCGACAGCAACGTCGCGATCACCGCGCCGCTCGTCGGCGACATCGGCTCCTGCCTGTCGGCCCTGCTGGCGGGGATCGACGGCAAGTGGCAGGCCCCGCCGGCCGACTGGGTCAACGGCGTCAACGCCCGCAAGGAAGCCAACATCGCCAAGATGGCGCCGAAGCTGATGAAGAATTCGGTGCCCATGGACTTCCACGGCGCTCTCGGTGCGCTCCGCCGCGTCATCAAGGAGCGGCCCGACGCCATGCTGGTCAACGAGGGCGCCAACACCCTCGACCTCGCCCGCGGCATCATCGACATGTACCAGCCGCGCAAGCGCCTGGACGTCGGCACCTGGGGCGTGATGGGCATCGGCATGGGCTACGCCGTCGCCGCGGCCGTGGAGAGCGGCAAGCCGGTGCTGGCGGTCGAGGGCGACAGCGCCTTCGGCTTCTCCGGCATGGAGGTGGAGACCATCTGCCGGTACAAGCTGCCGGTCACCATCGTCATCTTCAACAACAACGGCATCTACAAGGGCACCGACGTCAACCCCACCGGTGGCGCCGATCCCTCGCCGATGGTGTTCGTGCCGGGCTCCCGCTACGACAAGATGATGGAAGCCTTCGGCGGCGTCGGCGTCCACGTGACGAACCCGGACGAGTTGTACCGCGCCGTCAGCGAGGCGATGGACTCCGGCAAGCCGACCCTCATCAACGCCGCCATCGACCCGGCGGCCGGCACCGAGAGCGGAAACATCGGCAGCCTCAACCCGCAGAGCGCGGTCCGCAAGAAGGCGGCCGAGTAATCCCGTCCGAGCAACAGCATCCAAGAAAAGAGCGGTCTTCCGGACAGGAAAGAAAGGGCGGCCCGTTCCGGGTGAACGGGCCGCCCACCCGGAAAAAATTGCGGTGACAGCACCACACGAGATCCTGGGAGGGTCCCAAATGGCCAAGGCACTTGAAGGCGTCAAGATTCTCGACTTCACCCACGTTCAGTCCGGTCCGACCTGCACGCAGCTGCTGGCCTGGTTCGGTGCCGACGTGATCAAGGTGGAGCGTCCGGGGGAGGGCGACATCACGCGCGGCCAGCTGCGCGACGTGCCCGACGCCGACAGCCTCTACTTCACGATGCTGAACCACAACAAGCGGTCCATCACGCTCGACACCAAGAACCCCGCCGGGAAGAAGATCCTGGAGGATCTGGTGCGCACCTGCGACGTGATGGTCGAGAACTTCGCCCCGGGCGTGCTCGACCGCATGGGCTTCACGTGGGAGCGCATCCAGGAACTCAACCCCCGGATCATCGTCGCCTCGGTCAAGGGCTTCGGCCCCGGCCCCTATGAGGACTGCAAGGTCTACGAGAACGTCGCCCAGTGCGCGGGTGGGGCGGCCTCCACCACCGGCTTCGACGACGGCCCGCCGCTGGTCACCGGCGCGCAGATCGGCGACAGCGGCACCGGCCTGCACCTCGCGCTCGGCATCGTGACGGCGCTCTACCAGCGCACCCACACCGGCCGCGGCCAGAAGGTGCTGGCGGCCATGCAGGACGCCGTGCTGAATCTTTGCCGCGTGAAGCTGCGCGACCAGCAGCGTCTGGCCCATGGCCCGCTGATGGAATACCCGCAGTTCCCGAACGGCGAGTTCGGCGACACCGTGCCGCGCGCCGGCAACGCCTCGGGCGGCGGTCAGCCGGGCTGGATCCTGAAGTGCAAGGGCTGGGAGACCGATCCCAACGCCTACATCTACTTCATCGCCCAGGCTCCGGTGTGGGCCAAGATCTGCGAGGTGATCGGCAAGCCGGAGTGGACCACCGATCCCAACTACGCCACCCCCCCGGCCCGCCTGCCTCGCCTGAAGGAGATCTTCGCGACGGTCGAGGACTGGACCATGACCAAGACGAAGTTCGAGGCCATGGAAATCCTCAACGAGCACGACATCCCCTGCGGCCCGATCCTGTCGATGAAGGAGCTGGCCGAGGACCAGTCGCTGCGCGAAACCGGCACCGTCGTGGAGGTCGATCACCCCAAGCGCGGCAAGTACCTGTCCGTCGGCAACCCGATCAAGCTGTCGGACAGCCCGACCGAGGTCGTCCGCTCCCCGCTGCTGGGCGAGCACACCGAGGAAATCCTGCGCGAAGTGCTGGGCCTCGACGACCAGCGCATCACCGAGGTTCGCGAGACCGGCGCGCTCGGCAAGCCGCCGCAGCGCATGGCCGCGGAGTAAGCCACCCACGATCCCACAGACGACACCGCCGGAAAGGCGGATCTCAAAAAGCACGCGAGTAGACCTCGCCTAGGAGGGAACGTCATGAGTGCAGCGTATGAAGCGTATGACCGGGGCCAAAAGGGCTCGTCAGACATCGTTCGCCGCCTCCTCGACACCGCGAAGGCCGAGGGCCGAAACGCCCTGACCGCGCCGGAAGCCAAGGAGCTTTGCGATCTGTACGGCATCCCCGTGCCGAAGGAGGGCTTGGCGAAAAGCGCCGACGATGCCGTGACGTTGGCCGAGGGCATGGGGTTCCCGGTCGTCCTGAAGATCGTCTCCCCGCAGATCCTGCACAAGACGGAGGCCGGCGGCGTGCTGGTCGGCCTCCAGTCGGCCGACGCCGTCCGTGAAGGCTTCAAGACCATCATGGACCGCGCCCGCGCCTACGACCCGAAGGCCGAGCTGATCGGCGTGCAGGTCCAGCAGATGCTGAAGGGCGGGATCGAGGTGATCGTCGGGTCGATCACCGACCAGAGCTTCGGCAAGCTGGTGGCCTTCGGCCTCGGCGGCGTGCTGGTGGAGGTGCTGAAGGACGTGACCTTCCGCCTCGCCCCGGTGACCCGCGAGGAAGCGCTGTCGATGATCGACGGCATCCAGGCGACGGAAATGCTGAAGGGCGTGCGCGGCGAACGGCCGGTCAGCCATGACGCTCTGGCGGAGATCATCGTCAACGTCTCTCGCCTCGTCGACGAGATTCCCGAAATCGTCGAGCTGGACCTGAACCCGGTTTTCGCCCGCGAGGACGGCGCCACCGCCGCCGACGTGCGCGTCGTGCTGGACTTCGAGGCCAAGACCCCGCGCTACCGCCCGACGCAGCAGCAGATCGTCCAGCAGATGAACCGCATCATGAAGCCGGATGCGGTGGCGGTCATCGGCGCCTCGGCCGAGGATGGGAAGATCGGCAACTCCGTGATGAAGAACCTCATCAACGGCGGCTACAAGGGCCAGATCTACCCGATCCACCCCAAGGCGGACGACATCCTGGGCTACAAGGCCTACCGAAGCGTCAAGGACGTTCCCGGCAACATCGACGTGGCGGTCTTCGCCATCCCCGCCAAGTTCGTGGCCCAGGCCCTGACCGAGGTGGGCGAGAAGAAGATCCCCGGTGCCGTGCTGATCCCCTCCGGCTTCGCCGAGACCGGCAACGTCGAAGGGCAGGAGGAGATCGTCGCCATCGCGCGCAAACACGACGTGCGCTTGATGGGGCCGAACATCTACGGCTTCTACTACACGCCGAAAAACCTCTGCGCGACCTTCTGCACGCCGTACGATGTGAAGGGCAAGGCGGCGCTGTCGTCTCAGTCCGGCGGCATCGGCATGGCGATCATCGGCTTCAGCCGCTCCGCCAAGATGGGCGTGTCGGCCATCGTCGGGCTCGGCAACAAGTCGGACATCGACGAGGACGATCTGCTCTACTTCTTCGAGCAGGACGAAAACACCCAGGTCGTCGCCATGCACTGCGAGGATCTGAAGGACGGCCGATCCTTCGCCGAGGCCGCCAAGCAGGTCTCGAAGAAGAAGCCGGTCGTGGTGCTGAAGGCCGGGCGCACATCGCTCGGTGCCCGCGCCGCCAGCTCCCACACGGGTGCCTTGGCCGGCAATGACAAGATCTACGAGGACGTGCTGAAGCAGAGCGGCGTGGTCCGCGCCCGCAGCCTTCAGGATCTCCTCCAGTACGCCCGCGGCATCCCCGTCCTGCCGACGCCCAAGGGCGAGAACGTCGTCATCATCACCGGGGCCGGCGGGTCGGGCGTGCTGCTGTCGGACGCCTGCGTTGACAACGGCCTGTCGCTGATGGCGATGCCGCCGGACCTCGACGCGGCCTTCCGCAAGTTCATCCCGCCCTTCGGCGCCGCCGGCAACCCGGTGGACATCACGGGCGGCGAGCCTCCCACCACCTACCAGAACACCATCCGGCTGGGGCTGGAGGACGACCGCATCCACGCGCTGATCCTGGGCTACTGGCACACGATCATCACCCCGCCGATGGTCTTCGCCAAGCTGGTGGTCGAGGTGAAGGAGGAGATGAAGGCGAAGGGCATCGAGAAGCCCATCGTCGCCTCGCTCGCCGGCGACGTGCAGGTCGAGGAGGCCGCGACTTATCTCTACGACCACGGGGTCGTCGCCTACCCCTATTCGACGGAGACCCCGGTGGCCGTTTTGGGTGCCAAGTACAAGTGGGCACGCGCCGCCGGTCTGCTCTAAACTTTCAGTCGTAGGTTGGGTTGAGGCGAAACCGAAACCCAACATGGTCCGCATCGCGAAACCGTTGGGTTTCGCTTCGCTCAACCCAACCTACGCAACCTGCGCAAGCCTAAAAAACAGAAAAACAAAGAGACGAGAGGGAGGGTACATGGACACGGCCATCGCCCCCAGCAAGCGAGCCATCCATCCCGGTGCCGGGCGCCGGAACACCAGGGTCCAGCCCAAGGGCCGGCAGGTTGATCCCGCGGCCCTGGCCGAGGTTCAGGAACTGCTGGGCCAGCGCTCGCGCCAGCGCGATCTGCTGATCGAACATCTGCACCTCCTTCAGGACACCTTCCACGGGCTGCACGCCCGCCACCTCGCCGCGCTGGCGCAGGAGATGCGCCTGGCGCTGGTGGAGGTCTACGAGGTCGCCTCCTTCTACGCCCACTTCGACATCGTCATGGATGGGGAAGAGGCGCCGCCGCCCGTCACCGTGCGCGTCTGCGACAGCCTGTCCTGCTGCATGGCCGGCGGCGAGAAGCTGCTGAACGACCTGAAGACGGCGGAGCTGGGTCCGGACGTGCGCGTGGTCCGCGCGCCCTGCATGGGCGCCTGCCACAACGCCCCGGCGGTCGCCATCGGCCACAGCCTGCACGAGAACGCCACGGTCGACAGCGTGGTGGAGGCCGTGAAGAGCGGTGACACCCACCCGCACATCCCCGAACACATCGGCTTTGAGCAGTACCGGCATGCGGGCGGCTACAAGCTGCTGCTCGACTGCAAGGAAGGCCGCGTCGAGGTCGAGGAGCTCCTGAAGAAGCTGGAATCCGCCAACCTGCGTGGCCTCGGCGGCGCCGGCTTCCCGACGGGGCGCAAATGGCGCTTCGTCCGGCACGAGCCCGGCCCGCGCCTGATGGCCGTGAACGGCGACGAGGGCGAGCCCGGCACCTTCAAGGACCGCTTCCACCTGGAAAACGATCCGCACCGCTTCCTGGAAGGCATGCTGATTGGCGCCTGGGTGGTGGAGGCCACGGACGTCTACATCTACCTGCGCGACGAATACCCGCACATCCGCGAGCTGCTGCTGCGCGAGATCGCCAAGGTGGAGGAGGCCGGCTTCGCCGACCACACCCGCATCCACCTGCGGCGCGGCGCCGGCGCCTACATCTGCGGCGAGGAGTCCGCGATGCTGGAGAGCATCGAGGGCAAGCGGGGCCTGCCGCGCCACAAGCCGCCGTTCCCTTCCGTCGTCGGCCTGTTCGGCCGCCCGACGCTGATCAACAACGTCGAGACGCTGTTCTGGATCCGCGACATCCTGGAGAAGGGCGGCGACTGGTGGGGCAGCTTCGGTCGCAACGGCCGCAAGGGCCTGCGCAGCTTCTCCGTCTCCGGCCACGTCAAGGATCCGGGCGTGAAGCTGGCCCCCGCCGGCATCACCATCCGCGAGCTGATCGACGAGTATTGCGGCGGCATGGCCGACGGCCACAGCTTCACCGGCTACCTGCCGGGCGGCGCGTCCGGCGGCATCCTGCCCGCCAGCATGGATGACATCCCGCTGGACTTCGGCACGCTGGAGCAGCACGGCTGCTTCATCGGTTCGGCCGCCGTGGTGGTCCTGTCCGACCAGGACGACATGCGCAAGGTGGTCAGGAACCTGCTCGACTTCTTCGAGGACGAGAGCTGCGGCCAGTGCACCCCCTGCCGCGTCGGCACCGAGAAGGCGGTCGCCCTCATCAAGCAGCCGGTGTGGGACGAGCCCCTGCTGACCGAACTCGCCCGCCTGATGACCACCGCCTCCATCTGCGGCCTCGGCCAGGCGGCCATGAATCCACTCAAGAGTGCGCTGAAGCACTTCCGCGCCGAACTGCGCGGGGAGGATAAGTAAATGAACGACCATATCATCTTCCACCTGGACGACGAACTGGTCGAGGCCCAGCCCGGCGAGACCATCTGGCAGGTCGCCAACCGCCTGGGCACCGAGATCCCGCACCTCTGCTACAGCGACGCGCCGGGCTACCGGGCCGACGGCAACTGCCGCGCCTGCATGGTGGAGATCGACGGCGAACGCGCCCTGGCCGCCTCCTGCGTGCGCCACCCGACGCCGGGCATGCGCGTCCGCTCGGCCAGCGAGAACGCCAAGTTCGCCCGCAAGATGGTCATCGAGATGCTGGTCACCGACCAGCCCAAGCGCGAGGAGGCCCACGACCCGCATTCCAAATTCTGGAACTGGGCCGACCATCTGGACGTCACGGACAGCCGCTTCCCCCGCCGTGAGAGTGCGCCGAAGCCCGACTTCAGCCACCCGGCCATGGCGGTGCAGCTCGACGCCTGCATCCAGTGCAACCTGTGCGTCCGCGCCTGCCGCGAGGTCCAGGTCAACGACGTGATCGGCATGGCTCTGCGCGGTCACAAGGAGACGATCGTCTTCGACTTCGCCGACCCGATGGGCGACAGCACCTGCGTCGCCTGCGGCGAGTGCGTGCAGGCCTGCCCGACCGGCGCCCTGATGCCGAAGACCCAGGTGGACCTGAACACCGGCGTCTTCACGACGGAGCCCGACCGCAAGGTGGACAGCGTCTGCCCCTACTGCGGCGTCGGCTGCCAGCTGACCTACAACATCAAGGACGAGAAGCTGCTGTCGGTGGAAGGGCGCGACGGCCCGGCCAACAAGAACCGGCTGTGCGTGAAGGGCCGTTTCGGCTTCGACTACATCCACCACCCGCACCGGCTGACCAAGCCGCTGATCCGCCGCGAGGGCGTGTCCAAGCACGACGTAGACATCGACCCGCTGAATCCGCTGACCCATTTCCGCGAAGCGTCGTGGGAGGAGGCGCTGGCGCTTGCTGCCGGCGGCCTGAAGAAAATCCGCGACGAGCGGGGAGGGAACGCGCTGGCCGGCTTCGGCTCGGCCAAGGGCTCCAATGAGGAGGCCTACCTGTTCCAGAAGCTGGTCCGCGCCGGCTTCGGCACGAACAACGTCGACCACTGCACGCGCCTCTGCCACGCCTCCTCCGTGGCGGCGCTGATCGAGGGCATCGGGTCCGGTGCGGTGACGGCGCCCTTCATGGCGGCCAAGGACGCCGAGGTGATCGTCGTCATCGGCTCCAACCCGACCGAGAACCACCCCGTTGCCGCGACCTTCTTCAAGAACGCGGTGAAGAAGGGCGCCAAGCTGGTCATCATGGACCCGCGCGGCCAGGCGCTGAAGCGCCACGCCACGCACATGATGCAGTTCAAGCCCGGCCGCGACGTGCCGATGCTGAACGCGATGCTGAACGTCATCATCGCCGAAGGCCTCTACGACGCGCAGTATGTGAAGGAGCACACGGAAGACTTCGAGGAACTGCGCGCCCACGTCGCCTCCTTCACGCCGGAGGCGATGGCCCCGATCTGCGGCATCCCGGCCGAGACCCTGCGCGAGGTGGCGCGGCTCTACGCCCGGTCCAAGGGCTCGATCATCTTCTGGGGCATGGGCGTGTCGCAGCACACCCACGGCACCGACAACGTGCGCTGCCTGATCGCGCTGTCGCTGGTCACCGGCCAGATCGGCCGCCCCGGCACCGGCCTGCATCCGCTGCGCGGCCAGAACAACGTGCAGGGCGCGTCGGACGCCGGCCTGATCCCGATGATGTACCCGGACTACCAGCCGGTGGACGACCCGAAGATCCACGCCTTCTACGAGGATCTCTGGCAGACCAAGCTGGACACCAAGCGCGGCCTGACCGTCGTGGAGATCATGGACGCGATCCACGCTGGCAAGGTGCGGGGCATGTACATCATGGGCGAGAACCCGGCCATGTCCGACCCCGACGTGCAGCACGCCCGCGAGGCTCTGTCCGAGCTTGACCATCTGGTGGTGCAGGACCTGTTCCTGACCGAGACGGCCAAATACGCCGACGTGGTGCTGCCGGCTTCCGCCTGGCCGGAGAAGACCGGCACGGTGACCAACACCAACCGTCAGGTGCAGCTCGGCCGTCAGGCCCTGCCGCCGCCGGGTGAGGCCCGCCAGGATCTGTGGATCGTCAACGCGATGGCGCGCGGACTGGGGCTGGACTGGAACTACGAGCACCCGCGCGACGTGTTCGCGGAGATGAAGAAGGCGATGCCCTCGCTGGACAACATCACCTGGGACCGTCTGGAGCGCGAAGGCTCCGTCACCTATCCCAGCCTGTCGGAGGATGATCCGGGGCAGGAGATCGTGTTCGGCGATGGCTTCCCGACCGCGAGCGGTCGCGGCCGCCTCGTCCCCGCCGACGTGATCCCGCCGGCCGAGGAACCGGACGCCGAGTTCCCGATGGTGGTCACCACCGGCCGCCAGCTGGAGCACTGGCACACCGGCTCCATGACCCGGCGTGCCCAGGTGCTCGACGACCTGGAGCCGGAAGCGGTCGCCTACATGAGCCCGGCGGACCTGCGCCGTCTGGGCGTCGCGGCGGGCGCCATGGTGAAGGTCACCACCCGGCGCGGCGCCATCGAGCTGAAGGCGCGGTCCGACTACGGCGTCCCGTCGGGTCTGGTGTTCGTGCCCTTCTGCTACGCCGAGGCGGCGGCCAACGTGCTGACCAACCCGAAGCTCGATCCCTACGGGAAGATCCCGGAGTTCAAGTTCTCCGCGGCGAGGATCGAGCCGGCGGCGTAAGGGCGGTTTGCCCCCTCCCTAACCCTCCCCCGCTCACGCGGTGGAGGGGACTAGATCTCCCTCTCCTGCGAAGCGGGGGAGGGAAGGGGCCCACGGCAAAGCCGTGGGAAGGGTGGGGGCAAAACCACCCAGAACAATGCGGCACGCCAAAAGTGCCGAAGCATCGAGAGGGATGGGACCATGAAGACGCAAGCGCAGGCCAGCGGCCCGGAGACGGCCGATCGCGCGGCGAAGGGAAACCTCGTCCAATCGCTGTCGCGCGCCCTGAACATCCTGACCATTCTCGGCCAGTCGGACGGCCCGATGAGCCTCACCGCCGTGGCGGAAGCGGCGGATCTGTCGCCCTCCACCACGCACCGGCTGCTGACCACCCTGCAGGAGGAGCGCTACGTCCGCTTCGACCAGGGCAAGCGCGGCTGGGCCGTGGGGGTGCAGGCCTATATGACCGGCTCCGGCTTCCTGAAGACGCGCAGCCTCCTCGACGTCGCCCGGCCGCGCATGCGCCGGCTGATGGAGGAAACCAGCGAGGTCGTGAACCTCGCGGTGGAGGAGAACGGGGAGGCCATCTACCTGCACCGCATCGGCGGCGCCCGCGTCGCCCAGGCGGCGCTGCCGGTCACGGAACGCACGCTGCTGCACTGCTCCGCCGTCGGCAAGGCGCTGCTGGCGGGCATGCCGGACGCCCGCATCCAGACGATCCTGAACCAGCGCGGCATGCGCCAGTTCACCCGCACCACCGTGTCCTCCCTGCCGGAACTGCACCGTGAACTGACGCTGACGCGCAATCGCGGCTACGCCGTCGATCAGGAGGAGCGGGTGAACGGCATGCACTGTGTCGCCGCCCCCATCTACGACGAGAACGCCCACGTCATCGGAGCCCTGTCGCTGTCGAGCACGTCTCGCCGCATCGACAACGCCCGCGTGACGGCCTTCGGCGAAATGGTGAAACGCACAGCCGCCGCGGTCACCGCGGAGATTGGAGGTCGCGTGCCGGTTTGAGCGGCGAACGCTTTGATTGTCAGTTCACGTAGTGCTCCCAGAAAATGAACTGACCGCGTCGGCAACGGCGCGGTCTTTTTTTACTTCAATGTTTGCTTTTCCGCAGCGTGGAAAACCACCGTTGATGCTTTGCGTTCCCGGATATGTTTGGGCAATATTGGAGATGCAAAGGGTGCTTCACCCTCTGTAACGGGCGGGTTGTTGCTTCGCATTTTTTGCGAACCTCTCGGATACTGGCCGTGCTGGCGACAGCACGGCCAATTTTTTTGGTTTGCGGGCCGAACATACCCACATTCAAACTGTCGTTGACAGCGCCCTGCGCCGACCGTAAGCATGGCGATGTTCCAAGGGGAGCCCCCGATACGGGGCTGAGATGACGCCGTAGAGCGCGAACCCTTTGAACCTGATCCGGGTCGTACCGGCGTAGGGACAGGAACAAGCGGACCGTCGGAATCACACGCCCGAAAAAGGCGGATGGACGGGTCCGTTCTGCCGCTCCGTCACACCCGGATCTCCACGATCGGAATGCGATGGAGATCCAAGATGCCCGACACTCTTTCCCTCGACAATTTCACCGTCACGACCGGCCCGCTGCCGTCGTCGCGCAAGGTCCATCTCCCCGGCGAGCGGACGCCCGACCTGCGCGTCGCCATGCGCGAGATCGACGTGGGCGGCGGCGAGGCGCCGGTGCGCGTCTACGACACCTCCGGTCCCTACAGCGACCCGGCGGTCGCCATCGACATCCGCCGCGGCCTGCCGGAGCTGCGTCGCGCCTGGATTGAGGCGCGCGGCGATGTGGAGGCCTATGACGGCCGCGCGATCCGTCCGGAGGACGACGGGCTGCGCGTGGGCGAGGCGCGCGCCGTCCCGGTGTTCGACCGCGCCGGCCGCCGGCCGCTGCGCGCCAAGCCGGGCAAAACGGTCACGCAGATGGCCTACGCCCGCGCCGGCATCGTCACGCCGGAGATGGAATACATCGCCGTGCGCGAGAACCTGGGCCGCCAGCGCCTCGCGGAAGCCGCTGCCCGCGACGGCGAGAGCTTCGGCGCGTCCATCCCCGATCATGTGACCCCGGAGTTCGTGCGCGACGAGGTGGCGCGCGGGCGAGCCATCATCCCGGCCAACATCAACCACCCGGAAGCGGAGCCGATGATCATCGGCCGCAACTTCCTCACCAAGATCAACGCGAACATCGGCAACTCCGCCGTCGCGTCCTCGGTGGGGGAGGAGGTGGACAAGATGGTCTGGTCCATCCGCTGGGGTGCGGACACCGTCATGGACCTGTCCACCGGCCGCAACATCCACACGACCCGTGAATGGATCCTGCGCAACAGCCCCGTGCCCATCGGGACCGTGCCGATCTACCAGGCGCTGGAGAAGGTCAACGGCAAGGCCGAGGACCTGACCTGGGAGATCTTCCGCGACACGCTGATCGAACAGGCGGAGCAGGGCGTCGACTACTTCACGATCCACGCCGGCATCCGCTTGGCGCACATCCCGCTGACCGCGAAGCGCACCACAGGCATCGTGTCGCGCGGCGGCTCCATCATGGCGAAATGGTGCCTCGCCCACCACCGCGAGAGCTTCCTCTACGAGCGGTTCGAGGAGATCTGCGAGATCATGAAGGCGTACGACGTCGCCTTCTCGCTGGGCGACGGGCTGCGCCCCGGCTCCATCGCCGATGCCAACGATGCCGCGCAGTTCGCGGAGCTGGAGACGCTGGGCGAACTGACCAAGATCGCCTGGAAGCACGATGTGCAGGTGATGATCGAAGGCCCCGGCCATGTGCCCATGCACAAGATCAAGGCCAACGTGGACAAGCAGCTGGCGCTGTGCGCGGAAGCGCCCTTCTACACGCTTGGGCCGCTGACCACCGACATCGCGCCGGGCTACGACCACATCACCAGCGCCATTGGTGCCGCGATGATCGGCTGGTTCGGCACGGCGATGCTCTGCTACGTCACCCCGAAGGAGCATCTGGGCCTGCCGGACCGCGACGACGTGAAGGTGGGCGTGGTGACCTACAAGATCGCCGCCCACGCCGCCGACCTCGCCAAGGGCCATCCGGGAGCCCAGGAACGCGACGACGCCTTGTCGCGGGCGCGGTTCGAGTTCCGCTGGCGCGACCAGTTCCACCTGTCGCTCGACCCCGAGACGGCGGAGCGCTTCCACGACCAGACCCTGCCGGCCGACGGCGCGAAGGTCGCCCATTTCTGCTCGATGTGCGGGCCGAAATTCTGCTCGATGAAGATCACGCAGGAGGTGCGGGACTACGCCAACTCCGGCATGGCGCAGATGTCCGAAAGCTTCCGCAAGGGCGGGAGCGAAATCTACCTGCCGGACGGGCAGGCGGCGGACTGAAACGGGAAGCCCTCTCCCCACCGGGAGAGGGCTCTCTCTCACTCGGCGGAAAGAGCCGCCACGGGCTCCGCCCTTCGGGCTTTCTCCGCATAGCGCGCCCGCATGGGCCGCAGCACGAACAGCGCCAGGAAGGCGGCGAGCGCGTTGACCACCGCCGCCAGGAAGAACACCGCCTGCCAGCTTCCCGTCGCGTGGACGATGACGTTGGCGACGGGGACCAGCAGCGCCGCCGTGCCTTTGGCCGTGTAGAGAAGACCGGCGTTCGTGGCGGCGTGTTTCGAGCCGAAGGTGTCGGCGCAGCAGGCCGGGAACAGGCTGTAGATCTCGCCCCAGGCGAAGAAGACCAGCCCCGTCAGGATCACGAAGGCCACCGGATCGCGGCCGTACTGGCTGAGCGCGATGATGCCCGCCGCTTCCAGGGCGAAAGCGACGAACATGGTGTTCTCGCGCCCGATGCGGTCGGACACCCAGCCGAAAAAGGGGCGGGTCAGGCCGTTCAGAACGCGGTCGATGGACAGGGCGAAGGTCAGCGCCGGCAGGGTCAGGCCCATCAGGCTGACCGGCGTGTGCGACAGGCCGAAGTCCTCCGCGATGGGGCCGAGCTGCGCCGTCGCCATCAGGCCGCCGCCGGCCACCATCACGAACATCAGGTACATGATCCAGAAGACCGGCGTCTTCAGCATCTCCTCCGGGCGGTACTGGCGTTGCGCCGGGGCCGCCGGGACGCCGCGGCTGAAGACCGGGGCCGCGGGCGGTTCGGCCAGCAGCCACGCCAGCGCGAACACCACCAGCCCCTGGCCGAGCCCGAAGGCGAGGAAGGTCGCCTCATAGCCGGACTCCGCAATCATCGTTGCGATCGGCACGACGGTCAGGGCGGAACCCGCACCGAAGCCCGCAGCCGTGATGCCGGCGGCGAGACCGCGCCGGTCCGGGAACCACTTCAGCGCATTGCCCACACAGGTGCCGTAGACCGCCCCGGCGCCGATGCCGCCGATGATCGCCGCGAGGTAGAGCAACCCCAGCGAGTCCGCGACCGCGTTCAGCGCCCAACTGGCCGCGCACAGCAGCGAACCGGCCAGGACGACGACCCGCGGCCCGAAGCGGTCCACGAACCAGCCTTCCACCGGCACCAGCCAGGTTTCGGTCACAACGAAGATGGTGAAGGCAATTTGGATGGCCGCACGGCCCCAGCCGTGCTTGGCGTCGAGCGGCTCGACGAACAGTGTCCAGCCATATTGGAGATTGGCGATCATCGACATGCAGATGACGCCGACAAGCAACTGCATCCACCGGCCGCCAAAGGGCGACGCGGCCCGCGCACCAGCCTGGCGCATTTGGATCCTCCCGAACGGGTCTTTTTTCTTGCTTCGATTGTTTGGCTTGGCGCGGGAGGTGCCGGATTTCGTTCGGTCTTTGGCCGCTCCGCCTTCTTTGGAAGGCGGCGTCTGGCATGCCAGACGCCGTATTCCTGATGCCTTGGGGTGAGTTTGGCGGACAAATGGTTTCGATAGCAACCTGTCCTGCCGGCCAGCATCAACTGGCCTTCGGTATCCTACCAAAGACGTAGCCGCCCAGCCGCTATTGCAGGACCAGCACGGCGCGGAAGTCGTTCACGTTGGTCAGGGTCGGCCCGGTCACAAGAAGGTCACCGAGCGCACTGAAGAAGCCGTAGCCGTCGTTGTCGGCCAGCCGCTCCTTGGCGCTGACGCCGAGCGCCGCCGCGCGCGCCAGCGTGTCGGGGGAGAGCAGGGCACCCGCGTTGTCCTCCGTCCCGTCGATGCCGTCGGTGTCGGCGGCCAGCGCGTGGACGCCCGGAAGCCCGTCGAGCGCGACGGCCAGCGCCAGCAGGAACTCCGCGTTTCGCCCGCCGCGCCCGTGCCCGCGCACGGTCACGGTGGTCTCGCCGCCGGACAGCAGAACGCAGGGCTTGGGCGCGGGCTGGTCATGGCCGACGACCTGCCGGGCGATGCCGGCGTGGACCAGCGCGACCTCGCGGGACTCGCCCTCCAGCGCGTTGCCCAGGACCACCGGCGTGACGCCGGCCCGGCGGGCGACCTCGGCGGCGCGCTCCAGCGCCATCTGAGGGGTGGCGACCAGCAGCGTGCTTGTCCGGTCAAGGCGAGGATCGCCCGGCTTCGGGCTCTCGTCGCGGCTGGCGAGCAGATGGTCCATGACGGACTGCGGCGGGTCGATCCGGTATTTCTCCAGCACGCCCAGCGCGTCGGCGTAGCTGGTCGGGTCCGGCACGGTGGGGCCGGAGGCGATGACCGACAGATCGTCGCCCGGCACGTCGGAGATGACCAGCGACACCACCCGCGCCGTCGTCGCCGCAGCCAGCCGCCCGCCCTTGATGGCGGAGAGGTGTTTGCGCACGCAGTTCATCTCGGCGATGTTGGCGCCGGAGCGCAGCAGCGCCTTCGACACGGCCTGCTTGTCCGCCATGCCGATGCCGGGGGCGGGCAGGGCCAGCAGAGCCGATCCGCCGCCCGAGATCAGGCAGAGCATCAGGTCGTCGGGATCGAGGCTGCCGGCAATCTCCAGGATGCGCCGCGCCGCCTCCTCGCCCGCAGCATCCGGGACGGGGTGCGAGGCCTCGACCACCTCGATCCGCTCGCACGGGACGTTGTGGCCGTAGCGCGTGACGACGAGGCCGGAAAGCGGCCCGCTCCAATGATCCTCGACCGCCTTCGCCATCGCTGCGGCGGCCTTCCCGGCCCCCACCACGACCGTGCGGCCCTTCGGCGGAGGCGGCAGGTGCGTCGGCACGCACAGGGCCGGCTGCGCCGACGCGACGGCGGCGCGGAACATCTCGGTCAGCAACGCGCGTGGATCGATGGTCGGCACAATCCTCTCCCGCCTGAAGGCTTCGGGCAATAAGCCCCTCCCCCGCCCCCGGCGGGAGAGGGAGGGACCCACCGCGGAGCGGTGGGAGGGTGAGGGCTAGGTTTCGCCGAGAAGCCCAGGTAAGCACAGCCTGGATTCTCGGGCCGACCTTGCCCTCACCCTCCCGCGCCGTTGGCGCGGGTCCCTCCCTCTCCCAGCGGGGCCGGGAGAGGGGGTAGGATGTCTCACTCCGCCGGCTCACTCACGCGGTGGTTCTGACCGATTTCGTGGGCGCCCAGGATTTCCAGCGCGCGGACCATGGCGGAGTGGTCCCAGGCCTTGCCGCCGTGGGCGGCGCAGGCGTTGAACAGCTCCTGGCAGGTCGCCGTGTTGGGCAGGGACAGACCGAGCGCGCGGGCGCCGGCCAAGGCGAGGTTCAGGTCCTTTTGGTGCAGTTCGATGCGGAAGCCCGGATCGAAGGTGCGCTTGACCATGCGCTCGCCATGCACCTCCAGGATGCGGGACGACGCGAAGCCGCCCATCAGCGCCTGACGCACCTTGGCCGGATCGGCCCCGGCCTTGGAGGCGAAGAGGAGCGCCTCGCCCACCGCCTCGATGGTGAGGGCGACGATGATCTGGTTGGCGACCTTGGTGGTCTGGCCGTCGCCGTTGCCGCCGACGAGCGTGATGTTCTTGCCCATCTTCTCGAACAGTGGGCGCACGGTTTCGAAAGCCTTGTCCGGACCGCCGACCATGATGGTCAGCGACGCCGCCTTGGCGCCGACCTCGCCGCCCGACACCGGGGCGTCGAGATAGTCGCAGCCGCGCTCGTTGATGCGCTTGGCGAAGGCCTTGGTCTCGATGGGGGAGATGGTGCTCATGTCCACCACGATCTTGCCGGGCTTCAGCCCCTCGGCCACGCCGTTCGGGCCGAACAGGGCGGCCTCCACATGGGGCGTGTCCGGGACCATGGTGATGATGACGTCGGCCTTTTCCGCCACCTCGCGGCCAGAGGAGCAGGCCTTGGCGCCCTTGGACAGCAGGTCTTCCGGGGCCGGGTTGATGTCATGCACGAACAGGGTGTGGCCGGCGTCGGCCAGATGTCCGGCCATGGGGCGCCCCATGATGCCGAGACCGATGAATCCAACGTTCATGGCGATGTCCTCGAAAGCAGGGGGTGTGGTTCAGGCGGCAACGGAGTCGGTGCGCGCGATGGCGCGCATCCAGCCCAGCCCTTCGCTGGTGCCCTTCGCGGGCTTGTATTCGCAGCCGATCCAGCCCTGGTAGCCGATCCGGTCGATTTCCGCGAAGACGAAGGGGTAGTTGATCTCGCCCGTGCCGGGCTCGTTGCGGCCGGGATTGTCGGCCACCTGGATGTGGGCGATCTTCGGCAGCAGCCGCTGGATCGTCGGCACGAGGTCACCTTCCATGATCTGCATGTGGTAGACGTCGTACTGGAGGTAGAGGTTGTCCGACCCGACCGCCTCGATCAGCTTTTCCGCCTGCGCGGTGGTGTTCAGGTGGAAGCCCGGAATGTCGCGGGTGTTGATCGGCTCCACCAGAAGGCGGATGTCGGCGTCCTTCAGCGCCTTGGCGGCGAAGGACAGGTTGTCGACCAGCGTGCGCTCCAGCCTGTCCGGGGACACGCCGGCCGGGGTCTTGCCGACGAGGCAGTTCACCCGCGTGCAGCCCAGCGTCTTGGCATACTCGATGGCCCGGCCGACGCCGTCCTGGAACTCGCCCACCCGGTCGGGGAGGATGGCGATGCCGCGCTCCCCCGCGTCCCAGTCGCCGGCCGGCAGGTTGTGGAGCACCTGGACGAGGCGGTGACGCTCCAGCCGGTCGGCCAGGGCCTCCTTCTCGAAGGCGTAGGGAAACAGGTACTCGACGCCCGAGAAGCCGTCCTTCGCCGCCGCCGCGAAGCGGTCGAGGAAGTTCAGGTCGGTGTAGAGCATCGTCAGGTTGGCTGCGAACTTGGGCATGTTGCGTCCTCCGGATTGGTACTTTTTTGGGTTAGACCTGAACCAGTTCGGGCTGGTCGGCCGGCAGATCGATCGTTTCTTCGAACTCCGTGATGTTGTTGATTTCCGTGCCCATGGCGATGTTGGTCACGCGCTCCAGGATGACCTCGACCACGACCGGGACCTGATGCTCGTCCATCAGCCTTTGCGCCTCGGCGAAGGCCAACGGCAGCTTATCGGGTTCGGTGACGCGGATGGCCTTGCAGCCCAGCCCCTCGGCGACCGCCACATGGTCGACGCCGTAGACGCCGATCTCCGGCGCGTTGATGTTCTCGAAGGAGAGCTGGACCTGGAAGTCCATCTGGAAGTTGCGCTGCGCCTGCCGGATCAGGCCGAGGTAGCTGTTGTTCACCAGCACGTGGATGTAGGGCAGCTTGAACTGCGCCCCCACGGCCAACTCCTCGATCAGGAACTGGAAGTCATAGTCGCCGGACAGCGCCACGATCTTGCGCTTGGGATCGGCCACCCGCACGCCCAGCGCCGCCGGCAGCGTCCAGCCGAGCGGGCCGGCCTGACCGCAGTTGATCCAGTTCCGCGCCTTGTAGACGTGCAGGAACTGCGCGCCGGCAATCTGCGACAGGCCGATGGTCGAGACGTAGCAGACATCCCGACCGAAGGCGGCGTTCATCTCCTGATAGACGCGCTGCGGCTTGATCGGCACGTTCTCGAAGTCCGTGCGTCGGTGCATGGTGCGCTTGCGGGTCTGGCAGGCGGTGACCCAGGCCGAACGGTCGCGCAGTTTGCCGGCGGCCTCCCACTCCCGTGCTACCTGAACGAACAGGTCCAGCGCCGCGCCGGCGTCGGACACGATGCCGAGATCCGGGGTGAAGACGCGGCCGATCTGGGTCGGCTCGATGTCCACATGCACGAACTTGCGGCCCTTGGTGTAGACGTCCACCGATCCCGTGTGCCGGTTGGCCCAGCGGTTGCCGATGCCCAGCACGAAATCGGACTCCAGCATCGTGGCGTTGCCGTAGCGGTGGGCGGTCTGCAGCCCGACCATGCCGGCCATCAGCGGGTGGTCGTCGGGGATGGTGCCCCAGGCCATCAGCGTCGGGATGACCGGCACGCCGATCACCTCCGCGAACTCCACCAGCCGGTCGCTGGCGTCGGCGTTGACGATGCCGCCGCCGGCCACGATCAGCGGACGCTCCGCCGCGTTCAGCATCTCCAGCGCCTTTTCGACCTGGGCGCGGGTGGCGGCCGGCTTGTAGGCGGGCAGGGGCTGGTAGGTGTCGGGATCGAACTCGATTTCCGCCATCTGCACGTCGATCGGCAGGTCGATCAGCACGGGACCCGGCCGGCCGGACCGCATCAGGTGGAAGGCCTGCTGGAAGGCGTAGGGGACCTGCCCCGGCTCCAGCACCGTGACGGCCCACTTGGCGACGGGCTTGGCAATGGACGGGATGTCCACGGCCTGGAAGTCCTCCTTGTGCAGGCGGGCGCGGGGCGCCTGGCCGGTGATGCACAGGATCGGGATCGAGTCCGCCGAGGCCGAATAGAGGCCCGTGATCATGTCCGTCCCGGCGGGGCCGGAGGTGCCGACGCACACGCCGATGTTGCCCGCCGTGGCGCGGGTGTAGCCTTCGGCCATGTGCGAGGCGCCCTCGACATGGCGGGCCAGAACATGGCCGATCCGGCCATTGCGTTGCAGCGCCGCGTAGAACGGATTGATGGCCGCTCCGGGGACGCCGAAGCAGACGGACACGCCCTCCTTCTCCAGGACATGCACGGCCGCTTCAATCGCCATCATCCTTGCCATAGCTCGGTCTCCTCCCTGGCGTGACGGATCGCCTTTGCGTTGACCGAAGCTTGGGTCCGGAGGAGGCGCTTTCGCAAACCGTGCCGAAAAGCTTTCCGCGTGGTGGAAAAAGCCGCCGAAAGGGGGAGGCCGGAGGGGCGATCGAACTGCCCTTGCACACCCGTCAACGCGCTGGCATCGTCGCGCCATGACGGCGCTCCCAACACCGCCCCTGCTGGCGATCACCGACCGGGCGCAGGCCACGCTGCCGCTGCCCGACCTTGCGGAGCGTCTGTTCGCGGGCGGCCTGCGCTGGTTGTCGCTGCGCGAGAAGGACTTGCCGCGCGGGGAACAGGCGGCCCTCGCCCGCGCGCTGGTGGAGCGCGCCCGGCCCTGGGGCGCCACCGTCACAATTCACGGCGACGCGGCCCTGGCGCTGGAGGCCGGGGCGGCGGGGGTGCATCTGCCCGACGGCGGCGACCCGGCGGAGGCGCGGCGGCGGCTCGGGCCGGGGGCGCTGATCGGAGTCTCGGCCCATGGCCTGGACGGGCTGGTCCGAACGGGGCAGGGCGGGGCGGACTACGCCACCATCTCGCCTGTGTTCCCGTCGGCGAGCAAGCCGGGCTACGGGCCGGTGCTCGGGCTTGACGGGCTGCGGCGCCTCGCCGCGGAGTCGCCCGTTCCGCTGGTGGCGCTCGGCGGAGTCGGGGCGGAGACGGCGGGCGCGTGCCTAAAAGCGGGGGCATCCGGCGTGGCCGTGATGGGGCCTTTGATGCGCGACTCCGCAGCACTCGCCGATTTCCTGAAGTCCATGGCGGACCGGGCCTAGCCGGTCGCGCATTCTTCATCGGAGTCCTGGACTTTTTCAGGCAAAATGTGCATCTGGTATCCCATATACGAACACAGATCGCACTTACGCCTTCAGGACCGCCGCACAGGCGCGCATCGGCGCATCCGGTCGGCGGGCAGCTTCAGGGAACGGCAGCCATCATGACTCCTCCGCCGATCAACGTTCAGCCGCTCGACACCGGGGCGACCTTCCGCAGTCAGGCCTACCAAGCCCTGAAGCAGGCGATCTCGGAGATGGACATCTACGACCACAACGACGAGATCCGGCTGGAGGAGCGGCAGCTCAGCGACATGCTCGGCGTCAGCCGCACGCCCATCCGCGAGGCGCTGACCCTGCTGGAGCAGGAAGGCTTCATCCGCCTGCAGCCGCGCCGGGGCATCTTCGTCATCCGCAAAACCAAGGCCGAGATCATCGAGATGATCCAGGTCTGGGCCGCGCTGGAAAGCATGGCCGGCCGCATGGCCGCCCAGCACGCCAGTGACGAGGACATCCGCACCCTGTGGGACCTGTTCCGCAACTTCGAGGAACGGAACCCCAAGGAGCATGTCAGCGAATATTCGGACGCGAACATCGCCTTCCATAAGAGCATCATCCGGCTCAGCGGCTCCAAGCTGATCCAGGAGATGACGGACAACCTGTTCATCCACATCCGCGCGATCCGCAAGCTGACCATCGGCCAGGAGAACCGCGTGGAGCGGTCGATCCACGACCACAAGGAAATCATCAAGGCGCTGGAGCGCCGCGACGTGGAGCAGGCCGAAAGGCTGATCCGCGACCACACGCTGGGCCTCGCCGCCCACGTGGACAAGCACTGCGACTTTTTGGAGTGACGACGTCCTCCCTCTCCCCTCCGGGGAGAGGGATTTTCGCCCGCATTCACGCCGGTTCGTACACCCCCTGATCCGCCGCGACCGTCGGCCCGTCGGCGGAAATGGTCACCACGCGCAGGCTGTTCGTCGTCCCCGGCGTCCCGAACGGCACGCCCGCTGTCACGATCAGCGAGGCACCCGGCTTGCCGATGCCTTCCTGCGCGGCGACCATGCTCGCCCGTTCGACCATTTCCGAGAAGCTTTGCACGTCGAAGGTCCACACCGGGTGGACGCCCCAGGCGAGCGCCAGCCGCCGGGCCGTCTCGCGCCGGGCGCTGAGCCCGAGGATTGGCACGGTCGGCCGCTCGCGCGAGGCGCGGCGGGCGGTGGAGCCGGTGGAGGTGAAGGTCGCGATGCCCGCGGCGGAGATCGTCTCGGCGATCTGGCGAGCGGCGGCGGACAGGGCGTCGGGGGTGGTGGCCTCCGGTGCGGGATGCTCGGCGTCCATGATGCGGCGGTAGAGCGGGTCGTGCTCCACGCGGCGGACGATGCGGTCCATCATCGCCACGGCCTCCACCGGATGCTTGCCGGAGGCCGACTCCGCCGACAGCATCACGGCGTCCGCTCCGTCGTAAACGGCGGTCGCCACGTCCGACGCCTCCGCGCGGGTCGGGGTGGGCTCGGTGATCATGGACTCCAGCATCTGCGTGGCGACGATCACCGGTTTCCCGGCGGCGCGGCTCAGCCGGATCATGCGCTTTTGCAGGCCGGGCACGTCCTCCGGCGGCAGTTCCACGCCCAGGTCGCCACGGGCGACCATGACGGCGTCGGACAGCGCGATGATCTCCTCCAGCCTCGGCAGGGCGGCGGGCTTCTCGATCTTGGTCATGATGTGGGCGCGGTCGCCGATCAGGGCGCGCGCTTCCTGGATGTCCTCCGGCCGCTGCACGAAGCTCAGCCCGATCCAGTCCACGCCCAGAGTCAGGCCGAACTGCAGGTCGCTGCGGTCCTTGTCCGACAGGGCGCTCAGCGCCAGCGCCGTGCCCGGCACGTTCATGCCCTTGCGGTCGGACAGCACGCCGCCGACCTGCACCTCCGTCTCCGCATGGTCCGGCCCGCGGGCCAGCACGCGCAGCCGCATGCGGCCGTCGTTCAGCAGCAACTCATGCCCCGGTTCGACGCTCGCGAAGATTTCCGGATGGGGGACGCACACCCGCCCGCGGTCTCCGGGCGTGGGGTCGAGGTCCAGCCGGAAGCGGTCGCCCGCCGCCAGCGTCACCGGCCCGTCCGCGAAGGTGCCCACGCGCAGCTTCGGCCCTTGCAGGTCCAGCAGAACGCCGATGGGCCGGCCCAACGTTTCCTCGACGGCGCGGATCTGGCGGTAGCGCTCCGCATGGTCGAACTGGGTGCCGTGGCTGGCGTTCAGGCGGAAGACGTCCACGCCTGCCTCGGCCAGCGCGAAGATCTGGCTGTAGGTCGAACTGGCCGGCCCAAGCGTGGCGACGATTTTGGTGCTGCGGTTGCGCGGCATGGCGCGGGCCTCCCCCCGGATTGCGGTGATGGGGGATGCTGGAACCGGCCGGCCGGGCCGGTCAAACGCGGCGGCCGCCTTTTCCGCATGGCGGGAATACGCGGAACCCGGTTTGACGCGGGCTTGGCCGCGTGCCGAAATCATGGCCCTGAACACGCTGGCCCTGAACATGCTGGGTGACCCGATGAACGCGCCGGTGGAACCGCATCCCTCCGCCTGCCTGATCCTGCTGCGCGACGGCACGGACGGGCTGGAGGTCTTCATGGTGCAGCGGCACCGGGACCTGCGCTTCGCGGCGGGGGCCACGGTGTTTCCGGGTGGGCGCCTGGAACCACAGGACCAGGACCTGAACTGGCGGGAGCTGTCCTGTCCGCTGACCGAAGACCTGCCGCATCGCCTCGCCGCCGTCCGGGAGACCTTCGAGGAATGCGGCATCCTGCTGGCCCGTCCCACTCCAGTGGAGGCCGGCATCGCCGCGCTTCGCGAGCCCTCCGCGCAGCCCTTCATCGAACGGCTGAGCGCGCTGGGGGCCGAGCCGGCCACCGACGCGCTGGTGCCCTTCGCGCGCTGGATCACGCCGGAGGCGGTGTGGCGCCGCTTCGACACGACCTTCTTCCTCGCGCGCGCTCCCTCAGGGCAGTCCGTGGTCGTCGATGGCGGGGAGGTGGTGGCGGGCTTCTGGGGAACGCCGCGAGCCATCCTGCGCGCGGCGGAGACCGGGCAGCTTTCCCTGGTCTTCGCGACGCGCATGAACCTGCTGCGGCTGGCGGAGTGCCGGACGGTCCGGCACGCGATGGAGGAGGCCACGCGCTTCCACCCCCTCGTCCCCATTCTGCCGCGCCCGGTCGAGACGCCGTCCGGGCCGGTGCTGCGCATTCCGGACGATGCCGGCTACCGCGTGACCGAGGTCCCCCTCGACGAGGTGCGGCTGGGATAGGGTGAAATTTTCCGCATTGCGAAAAATCGGATGCCCACCACCTCTTCCGCCGCGTTTACCATCATGAGCCTCGCACCCGACCTAAACCTTTGGAATATGGCCTCTATGTCCGGTGTGAAATCCGATAGGGCCATACGGGGATGGAACGGCGCGGCGCTATGCGACTTTTTGTGCATTGCACTCGATGCCGTATACGTTATCTTCAATGTAACAAGATGTCATGAGCGGCAGGCTTGCCTTGCGCATAATGTCCTGGATGTGCGATAAAGCCACGCTCCTGCGAGGATAGGTCCATGCTCCGCGAGTCCATCATCGATCCGCCCACGGATTTTGATATTGCGCCGCACAATGACGTGACGGGCGCCGCCGATGGACAGCGCTGGGTATATGCCTTTGGGAATGGTGCCGCGGACGGCAACGGCGACCTGGTGGCGGAACTGGGCGGGAAGGGCGCCGGGCTGGCCGAGATGGCGCGGCTGGGCGTGCCGGTGCCTCCAGGCTTCACCATCGTGGCGGAGGCCTGCCGGCGCCACCGCGCCGCGCGGGGCAACTTTCCGGCTGGTCTGACCGACCAGGTGGAGGCGGCTCTGCGCCGGCTGGAGACGGTGGCCGGGGGTGGCTTCGGCGCGGCGGAGAACCCGCTGCTGGTGTCCGTGCGGTCCGGTGCCCGCGCCTCCAT
This sequence comes from Azospirillum mesophilum, assembly GCF_053470405.2. Lineage (NCBI taxonomy): Bacteria > Pseudomonadati > Pseudomonadota > Alphaproteobacteria > Rhodospirillales > Azospirillaceae > Azospirillum > Azospirillum mesophilum. The sequence continues at coordinate 76,132 of NZ_JBPXMQ020000022.1, read as the reverse complement.
GCCTGGCATGATGGACACGATCCTGAACCTGGGTCTGACCGACGCGACGGTGGACGGGTTGGCGGTCCGCACCGGCGATGCTCGCTTCGCCTACGATTGCTACCGCCGCCTGATCCAGAGCTATGGGGCGCTGGTGCTGGGCGTCGATGCCCACCATTTCGACGCCATTCTCGACGCGCACAAGGACGCGCGGGGCCTGAGCCGCGACAGCGAGCTGACCGCCGACGACTGGCGGGCCGTGGTCGAGGCTTACAAGGACGCTATTGAGCGCGAGGCTGGGGAGCCCTTTCCGCAGGACGCCCGCACGCAGCTCTTCGCCGCCATCGGCGCCATCTTCCGGTCCTGGAGCAACGTCCGCGCCGTGGCCTTCCGCGCCCTGCACGGCATCCCGGAGGAGTGGGGCACCGCCGCGACGATCCAGTCCATGGTGTTCGGCAACCTGGGCGCCGGTTCGGGCACCGGCGTCGCCCACAGCCGCGATCCGTCCACCGGCGAACCGGTGCTGTGCGGGGAATTCCTGCCCGACGCGCAGGGGGAGGACATCGTCTCCGGCCTGCGCACGCCGTGCCCGCTGAGCGGGGATGCCGGGTCCATGGACGCCGTTGCGTCGGCCGCTTTCGCAGCGCTGCGATCCATCGCCGACCGGCTGGAGCGCCATTTCGGCGACATGCAGGAGATCGAATTCACCGTTCAGGGCGGCGCCCTCTACATCCTCCAGACCCGCGCGGGCAAGCGTTCGGCGGAAGCCGGCGTGCGCATCGCCACCGACATGGCGCAGGCCGGTCTCATCACGCGGGCCGAGGCGGTGCGCCGGGCCGACCTGTCGGCGCTGGAGGACCGGCTGCGCCCGGTCCCCGATCCGGACGCGCCGCGCACCGTCATCGCCACCGGGCTTCCGGCCTCGTCCGGCGCCGCCACCGGGGTTGCCGTCTTCACGTCGGAGGAGGCGATGCGGCTCGCGGCGGAAGGCAAGGCGGTGGTGCTCTGCCGGCCGGAAACCTCGCCGCACGACGTGCAGGGCATGCAGGCCTCCTGCGCCATCGTCACGGCGCGGGGCGGAGCGACCAGCCACGCCGCCACCGTCGCGCGCGCCATGGGCCGCCCCTGCGTGACCGGCGCCCGCACCCTGCGCATCGATGCCGCCCAGGGGATGATGACCGCCGGTACGCTGTGCATCCGCGCCGGCGACACGATCACCGTGGACGGCACGACGGGGGAGGTGCTGCTGGGCGCCGTCCCGATGGTCCGGCCGGAACCGCCGCCGGCCGTGGCCCTGCTGCTCGACTGGGCGCGGGAACTGGGGTTGGGCGAATAGGTTCTGCCGTTGGGTTTCGTTTCACTCAACCCAACCTACGGGTGCATGTCTCGTAGGTTGGGTTAAGCGCAGCGCAACCCAACAATCGCACCGAAACGCAAACGCCCCGGCACCGGTCAGGTCCGGCGCCGAGGCGCTTTGTCAGGTCTCACAGGACCGGCGTCAGTGGGCGTAGAGCGGGGCCTCCGGGGAGGAGCGTCGCTCGGGCCGCGTCATCTCGGTCAGCTGCATCTTGGTGAAGTCGCGCGCGCTGATCACGCCGACCAGCGTGGAGCCGTCCAGGACCGGAAGGTGGCGGATGTGCTGGCGGGCCATCACCTCAAGCACCTGCTCAAGGCTGTCGTCCGGCGAACAGGTGTGGAGGTTGCGCGACATCAGCAAGTGGACGGGCGTTTTCAGCACCGAGGCGCCGCGTTCCAGCAGGGCGTAGACGATGTCGCGTTCCGACAGCATGCCGGCGACGGCGTTGCCCTCCGTCCGGCAGACGTCCTTCACCACGAGAGCGCTGATGTTCTCCGACTTCATCAGCCGGATTGCCTCTTCAACGGTCTCGCCGGACCGCACGGTGACGACGCGGGATTCCTTGGTGCGCAGGATGTCCTCGACTTTCATGGCGTGCCCTCCACCCGGTATGGGATTTTGCTGAAACGGGGTTTCCTCGTGCGCGCCCTGCGAGGTGACCGGAAGATGTTGGCCGGTCCGGCCGCTTGAACCCCCCTTGGGGCGTTGCGGCGTCTGACCATCAGGCAGTGGCAAGCGTCCATTATCTGGTATACCAAATGCCAGCTTAGGTCAATGCTTTTGTTGCCAACAATCAGCGACACCGCGCATTTTCCTTCTGGACCGCGGGAGGGGCGGGGCAGCCATGCCCGAATGGGCTTTTTCTGGGACTTGGTATGCCAAATACGGGCGCGCTAGCATGGCCGTCTGTCTCCATGTCGAGGGTGCGATGCTTGCCCTGTCCCTTCTGATGCTGGCGGCCTTTTCGTCGGGCGCGCTCAACGCCATCGCCGGTGGCGGAGCCTTCATCACCTTTCCGGCCCTGCTGTTCGCGGGCGTGCCGCCCGTCAGCGCCAACGTGTCCAGCACCATCGCTCTTTTCCCCGGCCAGATGGCCAGCGCCTGGGCTTACCGGGACGAGATCAGGGGCGTGAACGAGGTCAACGTCACCCGCTTCGCCATTGTCAGCCTGCTGGGCGGGATCATCGGCGGCGTCCTGCTGCTGACCACGCCGGACCGGGCCTTCGCGGGGCTGGTGCCCTGGCTGCTGCTGTTCGCGACGACGGTCTTCGCCATCGGCAGCTTCATGCCCACCCTGGCGAGCCGCCTGAAGCTGAGCGGGCCGGGCGTGCTGTTCGTGCAGTTCGCGATTTCCGTCTACGGCGGCTATTTCGGCGGCGGCATCGGCTTCCTGATGCTGGCGGCGCTGACCCTGTTTGGCATGCGCGATATCCACGCCATGAACGGGCTGCGCATCCTGTTGGCCGCGCTGATGAACGGGGCTGCGGTGGCAGCCTTCTGCCTGTCGGGCGCGGTGTCCTGGACCGAGACGGCGGTGATGGCCGTGGCGGCGATGGCCGGCGGCTATGCCGGGGCGCATGGGGCCAAGCGGGTGAGCCGCGCGGTGCTGAAGTGGGTGGTGGTCGCCATTGGCGCCGGCCTGACCGCGTACTTCTTCCTGAAGGGCGCCGGGGCGTAACGGTAAAAACGGCGGCGCGGCCGACCCGCCGCGCCGCCGCAACACGACCCTATCCGCCCACGACCATGGCGGTGAAGGGGTAGACGTAGGCCTGCAGCATCACCAGCACGCCCACCAGGCAGGCCAGCACGATCGAGTGCCAGAAGACGTAGCGCAGGATCTCGCTCTCATGCCCGAACCAGTTGGTGGCGGTGGAGGCGACGACGATGGACTGCGCGTCGATCATCTTGCCCATGACGCCGCCCGACGAGTTGGTCGCTGCCATCAGCACCGGCGACAGGCCCAACTGCTCCGCGGTGATCTTCTGCAGGCCGCCGAACAGCACGTTGGACGCCGTGTCCGACCCGGTCAGCGCGACGCCCAACCAGCCGAGCAGGGCCGAGAAGAACGGGAACAGCGCCCCGGTCCCGGCGAAGGCCAGACCCAGCGTGGCGTCCACGCCGGAATAGCGGGTCAGGGTGCCCAGCGCCAGCATGGCCGCGATGGTGATCAGCGAATAACGGACGACCCACAGCGTCTGGCCGTAGGCGCGCAGCAGGCGCCCCGGCCCGTAGCCCATCACGAAGCCGCTGACGATGGCGGCCAAGAAGATGCCGGTCCCGGTCATGGTGAGCAGGTTGAAGTTGAAGACCGCGCCCTCCGCCGTCGGCTTCGCCACGACCGGCGGGACCTTCTGCACCATGTTGTGCAGCCCCTCGATCGGGAATTTCGGGAAGAACAGCGGGTTGACGATGTCCTTGAAGGTCTGCGTGCCCCAGATGAAGACGAAGACGCACAGGATGATCCAGGGCACCCAGGCGCGCAGAACCTCACCGGAGTCATGGCGGCGGAAGTGGGGTGGGGTGGCGGCCGCGCCGACCGAGGCCGGACGCGGCGGGACCGCGCTGGTGTCGTTGTGGTTGCGCAGCGCCGGGCTGGTCCAGATCTCCTTCGGATGCCAGACCTTCAGGAAGGCGACGAGGCAGCCCATGGAGACCAGCGCCGCCACCACGTCCACCAGCCAGGGGCCGTGATAGTTGGACACCACGAACTGCGGCACCGCGAAGGACACGCCGCAGACCAGGACGGCCGGCCAGATCTGCAGCATGCCGCGGAAGCCGGCGAAGGCGGCGATCAGCCAGAACGGGACCATCAGCGAGAAGAAGGGAAGCTGCCGCCCGGCCATCGCGCCAAGGTCGAAGGCGTCCAGTCCGGTCACCGCGGCCAGCGTCACGATGGGCGTGCCCAGCGCGCCATAGGCCACCGGGGCCGTGTTGGCGATCAGCGACAGGCCCGACGCGGCCAGCGGCGAAAAGCCCAGCCCGATCAGGATGGCGCCCGTCACCGCCACCGGCGTGCCGAAGCCGGCAGCGCCCTCGAAGAAGGCGCCGAAGGAGAAGGCCACGAGCAGAAGCTGGAGCCGCCGGTCCGGCGTGATCCCGGCGATGCTGTCCTGCAACACCTGGAACGACCCGTTCTCCACCGTCAGGCGGTAGAGGAAGATGACGTTCAGGATGATCCAGCCGATGGGGAACAGGCCCGTCAGCGCGCCGAGATAGGCGGCCTCCAACGCCATGCCGCTGGGCATCGTGAAGACGAAGATCGCAATCGCGAGCGCGACCACAAGCGTGATCAGCGCCGCGAGGTGCGCCTGCATCTTTGCGAAAGCGATGAGGCCGAGCAGCACCGCCACCGGCACGGCTGCGAACAGCGTGGACAAGGCCGCGCTGCCCATGGGGTTATAGACTTGGCTCCACATTCTCTCCCTCGCACTGTATTGGTTTATTTGTTTTCAAACCGAACAATACGACATGGAGACTGTACGGGCGTCAAGCCTCACCAATTGCCGACCCCGCAAGTGTTCAGAGCGCGCGCAGACCTTTGCCGTAGGCCTTCCAGCGCTCCTGATAGACCTTGGCCGGGCTGCGCATGCGCTCGACGTCCTCGTCGCTGAGCGTGCGCACCACCTTGCCCGGCGACCCGAGCACCAGGGAGCGGTCGGGGATCTCCTTGCCCTCGGCAACAAAGGCGTGGGCGCCGATCAGGCAGTCGCGGCCGATGCGGGCGCCGTTCAGCACCGTGGCCCCGATCCCGATCAGGCTGCCGTCGCCGACGGTGCAGCCGTGCAGCATCGCCAGATGCCCGACGGTCACGTTTCGGCCCAGCGTCAGCGGAAAGCCCGGATCGACGTGCAGGACGGCGTTGTCCTGGACGTTGCTGCCGGTTCCGATGTGGATGCGCTCCTCCTCCGCGCGCAGCACGGCGCCCCACCAGACCGACACGTCCTCTTCCAGCAGCACGTCGCCGATCACGGTGGCGCTGGGGGCGACCCAGCAGGCGGTCGCCAGTTGCGGGACCTTGTCGTCGAAGGCGTAGATCATCCAGTCCTCCCCATTCTCTATGGCCGCCCCCGTGGCGGCTGCGCCATGGTAGCGCAAGTCCAGGCTACAACGCGCGGATTGCCCGACTCATCCGTATTCCCATGAAAACTTTATGGGCTTAGTATGCTCCCGAAGGCCGGGGCGATCCCGGTCCGGTGCCCGATCCGCGCGAGGACTCATGCCGCTGTTTTCCTTCCGCTGCAAAGCCTGCCATCACGAGTTCGAGACCCTGGTTCGCACGTCGGAGGCGCCGGTCTGCGCCTCCTGCGGAAGCGGGGAGCTGGACAAGCTGGTCTCCCGCATCGCGCCGGAGGGCAAGTCGGGCTCCATCCTGAAGAACGCCCGCACCGCCGCCGCGAAGGAGGGGCACTTCAGCAACTACAGCAAAGCCGAACGATCCCGCCTTTAGGACTTCCCGTCCGGGATCCTGTACTTGCGCAGCTTGTTCGCGACCATCGTGTGCGAGGTGCGCAGGCGCGCGGCCAGCTTCCGGCTGGACGGGAAACGCGGGTAGAGCCGGCGCAGCAGCGTGCGCTCGAATCCTTCCAGCGCGTCCTCCCAGCTTGCGGCCTCCGTGCTGTCGGAGGCGGCGTCGGTTTCCATGCGGGCACCGGCCAGCTCCAGGTCGGCGGCGTCGAGATAGGCGCCGTCGCTCATGGTCACGGCGCGGAAGATGACGTTCTCCAGCTGGCGGACGTTGCCCGGCCAGGAGTTGGCGAGCAGGGCGGCGCTGGCCGCCACCGTCAGCCGGCAGGGCGGGCGGCGGGCCTGGGCGCAGGCGCGGGCGATGAAGTGCCGGGCCAGCAGAAGGATGTCCTCGCCCCGCTCCCGCAGCGGCGGGACCTGGAGCGACAGGACGTTCAGGCGGTAGTACAGATCCTCGCGGAACGTGTGCTCCGCCACCATGGCGTCGAGGTCGCGGTGGGTCGCGCTGACCACGCGCACGTCCACCGTCTGCTCCCGGTCGCCGCCGACGCGGCGGAAGCGTCCGTCGTTCAGGAAGCGCAGCAGCTTCGCCTGAAGGTAGGGCGACATCTCCCCGATCTCGTCCAGGAAGACCGTGCCGCCGTGCGCCAGTTCCAGCAGGCCCGGCTTGCCGCCGCGTTGCGCCCCGGTGAAGGCGCCGGGGGCATAGCCGAACAGCTCGCTCTCCGCCAGGTTCTCCGGCACGGCGGCGCAGTTCAGCGCCAGGAAGGGCTTGTCGCGGCGCGGGCTGGCGCGGTGGCAGGCGTGGGCGATCAGCTCCTTGCCGGTGCCGGTCTCACCCAGGATCAGCAGCGGCGCCTCCACCGCCGCCACGCGCGCGGCGCGGGCCTTCAGCGCGCGGACGGGTGGGGAGTCGCCCAGAATGCGGTCGAAGCCGCCCTCGTCGAAATTCTGCAAGGCGTTCAGGCGCTCGCCCAGGCGGCTCGGCGCGAACAGGGTGACCACGCCGCCGGCCGGGCGGCCGTCCTCCACGATGGGTGTGGCGTCGAGAAGGAAGGGCTGGCCGTTCAGCATCACCTCTTGCCCCGGCAGGCGGAAGCCGCTGTCGACAAGCGCGTCGGTCAGCTCCGGATCCCCGAACAGCCGGCCGAAGTCGGCGCCCGTCAGTGCCCTCTCCGTGTCACCGGCAACCGCCGCCGCCGCGGCGTTCGCCACCACGATGCGCCCGGCGCGGTCAACCGCCAGCACCGGATCGGGTAGGGCGGCCAGCAGCGCGTCCAGGTGCAGACGCCGGCGCGTGCCCGGCAGGATGTCGATGGGGATGACCGACTGGACGCCCTGCACACCGCGCAGCGCGATGTCCAACTGGTTGAGGGACTGGGTGTCCAGCTCCGGCGCGTCGATGTGGATGTGCGGCGGGTCCACCTCCACCGCGACGACGTTCAGCCGCCGCTTGGCGAGCACGGCCAGGATCTCGTGGGCGATGCCGACCCGGTCGGCGAATTGGACGTCGATGCGCATGGGAGCAGCCGGTAAGGTTCGTGGCAGCGTAGCATGGAAAGGTACGGTGTAAACAAAAACATACGGCGTAACGTTTCGCGTACGGATGAGCTAACGCATTGTCAAAAATGGATGATGTCGGTCTTAAACCTCTGAAGCCCCGCTGACTGTAAACGGTTGTGTACGGTCAGTGGTCAGTGACATCGGTGAAACCCCAGCAAATCCGCCATGTTCGGCAGTTGGCATTCGGCTTGCTCATAAGGAGGCAAACGAAACAGGGATTTCGGGAGCCTTTCCATGCGGGTCATCGTCCTCGGCAGCGGCGTCATCGGCGTTTCCACGGCCTACTATCTGGCGAAGGCCGGGCATGAGGTGACGGTGGTGGACCGTCAAGCCGGCCCCGCGCTGGAGACCAGCTACGCCAACGCGGGCGAGGTGTCGCCGGGCTATTCCGCGCCGTGGGCGGCGCCGGGCCTGATGGGCAAGGCGATCAAGTGGATGCTGATGAAGCATTCCCCGCTGGTCATCCGGCCGAAGCTGGACCCGGCAATGTGGTCCTGGTGCCTGAAGCTGCTCGCCAACGCCAACGAGCGCAGCTACGAAATCAACAAGGGCCGCATGGTGCGGTTGGCCGAATACAGCCGCGACTGCCTGAAGGCGCTGCGCGACGAGACCGGCATCCGCTACGACGAGCGGGCCAAGGGCACGCTTCAGGTCTTCCGCACGCAGAAGCAGGTGGATGCCGCGGCCACCGACATGGCGGTGCTCGACCGCTTCCAGGTGCCCTACAGCCTGCTGGACGTGGACGGCTGCGTGGAGGCTGAGCCGGCCCTGCGGCTGGTCAAGGAGAAGATCGTCGGCGGCCTGCTGCTGCCCGGCGATGAGACCGGCGACTGCTTCCGCTTCACCAACGCGCTGGCCGCGCTCGCCGCCGAGATGGGTGTGGAGTTCCGCTACGGCGTCGGTATCAAGCGGCTGGAGGGCGACGGGCGCCGCGTCACCGGCGTGGTCACCGACACGGGCACGCTGACGGCGGATGCCTATGTGGTGGCGCTGGGCAGCTATTCGCCGATGCTGGTGAAGCCGTTCGGGCTGGACCTGCCGGTCTATCCGGTGAAGGGCTACTCGCTGACGCTGCCGATCGTCAACGCGGCTGGCGCGCCGGAATCGACCGTGATGGACGAGACGCACAAGATTGCCATCACCCGCCTCGGCGACCGCATCCGCGTCGGCGGCACGGCGGAGCTGGCCGGCTTCGACCTGACGCTGCGTCCGGGCCGGCGCGGGCCGCTGGACCATGTGGTCAGCGACCTGTTCCCGACCGGTGGCGACCTGGAAAAGGCGGAGTTCTGGACCGGCCTGCGCCCCAACACCCCGGACGGCACGCCCATCGTCGGTCAGACCCCGGTGCGCAACCTGTTCCTGAACACCGGCCACGGCACGCTGGGCTGGACCATGGCCGCCGGCTCGGGCCGGGTGGTCGCCGACGTGGTCGGTGGGCGCCAGACCGAGATCGACATGGACGGGCTGACCGTTGAGCGCTACGGCCGCCCGGTGGCGGTCGCCCAGGGTCGTCCCGCCGTCGGCGGCGTTGCCCGCCCAACTGCTTGACGTGTGAAATATCCGTCCATGCCGGCTGTTCTCGCTGGCATGGACGGCATTGTTTCAGAACCCTGGCCCACCACCGAGGCCGACGCCCGCGCCATGCAGGAGCGGCTGCGCCGGCTGGTGGTGACGCACGACGACTTCGGGCCTTTGCGCCGCATCGCGGCGGTGGATGCACATTTCAGCGAAAATCGTGGACTGACCTGGGCCGCCGCCGCGGAGATGGACGCGGACAGCCTGGAGCTGACGCGCAGCGTCCTGCTCAGCCGTCCCACCCGCTTTCCCTATGTTCCCGGCCTTCTGTCCTTCCGCGAGGCTCCGGCCATGGTCGAGGCCATCGGGCTGTTGCCGCAGCCGCCGGACCTGCTGGTCATCGACGGGCAGGGCACCGCCCACCCGCGCCGCTTCGGGCTGGCCTGCCACGTCGGTGTTCTGACCGGGCTGCCGACCATCGGCGTCGCCAAGTCGCGCCTAATCGGCCGCTATGAGGATTTGGGGAACGAGCGCGGCTCCCACTCCCTGCTCTGGCACCGGCGGGAGGTTGTCGGGGCGGCGCTGCGCACCCGCGACGGGACCAACCCGCTGTTCGTCTCGCCCGGCCACCGCGTCAGCCTGGAAACCTGCATCCAGCTCGTCCTGCGCTTCGCCCCGCGCTGGCGGTTGCCGGAGCCGATCCGCCTCGCCGACGCGCTGTCGCGTATGCACGGCTGACGTCAGGTGGCCAGCACCACGCGGGCAAGCCGGGGCAGCAGGTCGTTCCATCCCTCCAGTTCCACCGTTCCGTTGACCTGAGGCGCCCCCGCCAGGGCGAAGACCGGCCGGCCGAACTGGAGGCCGTAGGCGATCTCCGACAGGGTGCCGTTGCCGCCGCCGATGGCGATCAGGCACAGCGCGGCGCGGGCGATGATGGCGTTGCGGGCGACGCCGATGCCGGTGGCGACGGGGATCGTGACGTAGGCGTTGCCGCTGTCCCAGTCGTCGCCCGGCAGCAAGCCGACGCTGACCCCGCCCTTCGCCGCCACGCCCTTGCACACCGCCTCCATCACGCCGGCCCGGCCACCGCACAGGACGGTGAGGCCGAGCGTCGCCAGCTCCGCGCCGATGCGCTCGGCAAGCTGGCGTTGGAGGGGGGAGGGCTCGCGCGGGCCGATCACCCCGACGGGCGGCCGGCAGGGCGAACCGCTCTCGCGCTGGAGCCAGAGCACCGCCTCGGCGTCATCGATGGACGTGAGCCCGGCGGGCGCCTCGGCCTCAGTCCAGGCACGGCGCGCGGGATCGAAGCGCCGCTTCCCGTCGTCCCAGAGCGTGCGTCGGTCGGCGTCGAGCATCCACATGGCAGGTCCCCCTTTGATGGCCCGCCAGTATGCATGGCAGCCCTGCCCCGGGGAACTCCCCGGAGGTAAGCCGGTTGCTGTGCTGAGATGCCAACCGAGGAGGTGGAAGCATGGCGCAGACGCTCGCAAACAAGACCGTGGCGGTTCTCGCCACCGACGGCTTCGAGCAGGTCGAACTGACGGAGCCGGTGAAGGCGCTCCGCAACGAGGGCGCCACCGTTCACATCGTCGCGCCCAAGGGCGGGCAGATCCAGGGCTGGAACCACCACGACAAGGGCGACCGGGTGGACGTGGACACCACGCTCGACCAGGCCGATCCGAACGGATTCGACGCGCTGGTCCTGCCCGGCGGCGTGATCAACCCCGACGCCCTGCGGCTGGAGCCCAAGGCCATCGACTTCGTCCGCAGCTTCGTCCAGTCCGGCAAGCCCATCGCGGCGATCTGCCATGGCCCCTGGACGCTGATCGACGCGGGCGGCGTGCGCGGCAAGCGCATGACCTCCTGGCCGTCGCTGAAGACGGACCTCGGCAACGCCGGGGCGAATTGGGAGGACAGCGCCGTGGTGACGGACCGCGGCCTGGTCACGTCGCGCAAGCCGGACGACCTGCCGGACTTCTGCCGGAAGATGATCGAGGAATTTGCCGAAGGGCAGCACCGCGGCCACCGGCACGCGGCGGAGTAGGGGCGCGCGTTTGCCCCCACCCTGACCCTCCCCCGCTGGGCGGGGGAGGGGAAAGGGCCTTACGCCGACACCAGCGGCGACAGGCCGTTCTGAATGGCCCAGACGGCCGCCTGGGTGCGGTTCTGGGCGTTGATCTTCCGCATCACGTTCTTGAAGTGCATCTTCACCGTCGATTCGGTGATGTGCAGATTGCGCGCGATGGCCTTGTTGGACTGGCCGGCGAGCAGGCAGCGGAGGATCTGAACCTCGCGCTTCGACAGCTCGTTGTTGACCGGGTGGGGGCGTTCCTGGGTGGGGCGCTCGTTGACGTTGGCGATCAGCAGGCTCGCGACGTGCGTCGGATAAACCACCTCGCCCAGCATGACCAGTTGCAGAGCGCGCAGCAGCGACTCGCTCGACATGGACTTGTTCAGATAGGCGTCGGCGCCCGCCTTCAGCGACAGCGACAGGGTACGGTCGGCGATCGCGTCGGCCAGGACCACGATGCGCGCGCCGGTGGCGCTGCGCAGGTGCTTGACCCCGCCGACATCCTCCACCCCGCCTTCGCCGAGCGCCACCACGATCAGGTCGGGTTCCACCCCCTGTTCGATGGCGGCGTGAGCGTCGTCCACATTGGCCGCATGATGGCAGACGCGGAACGGGCCGCTACTTATGAGCGTTCCAAGCGCTGCGGAAAACAGCCGATCGTGGTCGACGAGCATGACGTTCCAGGTTTTCATCGAAGCTCCTCCGCGACGCCACCGTGACGAGCAGTGCACAGCATCAGTCGTTTTTCTTTTTCGTCTGAGAAAAAGGATAAATGTCCGCTTTATTGTTTTGAAAAAGCGGGCTTTACGCTGGTTGTCCTGATGATTTATACGGGTGGACAGGGAGTGGCGCAAGACGCTTGGGTGAAGCCGACTATATATGGTTCGATCTAAGTGCGGATGCGCGCTACTTTGCCTCTTATATGTCCTATCGGGTGAGGAACATACCTTTCCGCCGGACAAGGAAGTCGAGCTGAAGCTGAACCGTTTACCTCGGTTCCTTTGGCCGCCGACGGCATGATGAGGTAGTCAAACGATGGAAGTTCAGCTGCAAACGCGCGGCAAAGAGCGTTCCCTGTCGAACAAGGCCCAGAAGTTTCTGGTGGTGGACGACCACCCTCTTGTGCGGCATGGCTTTGCGCTGTCGGTGGGGGAGATCCACCCCGACGCGCAGGTGCTGGAGGCCGGCTCGCTGGAAGAGGCGATGGCCATCGTCGACGGCACGCCCGATCTGACCCTGGTGCTGTTCGACCTCAACCTTGGGGACCGCAGCGGGCGTGACGGCGTGCGCCGCATGGTGGAGGTGCTGGGCAGCAAGCCGCTGCTGGTCATCTCCGGATCCGACGAGGTGGCGGACATCGTGGACAGCGTGCGGCTGGGCGCGCGGGGCTACATCCTGAAGACCAGCTCCACCGCCGTGCTGGAACACGCGATCTCGCTGGCCCTGACGGGAGAGACCTTCCTGCCGCTGCCCCGCGCGGTGCTGTCCGGCAACGTGGCGGCGGAGACGTCGCGGCCCAGCGGGCAGATCCTCGACCGCCTGACCGACCGCCAGCGCGACGTGTTCCAGCTTCTGCTCGCCGGCCACTCCAACAAGGAGATCGCCCGCGAACTGGGCGTTCTGGAAGGGACGGTGAAGGTCCATGTCCGGGCCATCATGCAGAAGCTGGGCGTGCGCAACCGCACGCAGGTGGCCGTGGTCGCGGCCCGCAGCGGCTGCTTCCCCGACGACGCCTGAGCCTGGGCCTGAGGCTGGGCTTCGCCCGATCGCGAGAGTCCAAGGCCGGATTCTAAAACTTTCTTTGTGGGTAAGAGGCTTGGCCGGCATTGCGGCCTTCCGAGACTTTCCGGCACTATGGCCGGAAAGGTCCGGCGGGAGGGACAATGACCGGCTCTGTGCGTTTCGTTCTCGGCGGCCGGGTGGTGGAGGTTCGCGACGTCGATCCGACCACCACCGTGCTGCAATGGCTGCGCGCCCACGGCCGTCCCGGCACGAAGGAAGGCTGCGCGGAGGGTGACTGCGGCGCCTGCACCGTGGTTCTGGGCGACGTGACCTCCGAAGGGAAAATCCGCTACCGGGCGGTGAACGCCTGCATCCTGTTCCTGCCGATGGTCGACGGGAAGCTGCTGCTGACCGTCGAGGATCTGGCCTCCGAAGACGGCGACCTGCACCCGGTGCAGAAGGCCATGGTGACGAACCACGCCTCGCAGTGCGGCTTCTGCACGCCGGGCTTCGTCATGGCGCTGTTCGCGCTCTATCACACCGACCGCAAAGCTGAGGATGGCGCGATCCACGACGCGCTGGCCGGGAACCTGTGCCGCTGCACCGGCTACCGCCCCATCATGGACGCCGCGCGGGCCATGACCGCCGACGGTGGCGAGGACCGCTTCGACCGTGCGGAGGCGGGAATCGTCGCCCTGCTGGAATCGATTCAGCGCGAAGGGAGCTTGGCCCTGGCCGGCACGGCGGGAAGCTGCCACGTCCCCAGGACCGTGGACGAGCTGGCGAAGCTGACCGCCGCCCACCCCGACGCCACGCTGGTCGCGGGGGCCACCGATGTCGGCCTGTGGGTGACCAAGCAGGGCCGCGCGTTGCCCAACCTGATCCTCCTGTCCGAGGTGGCGGAGCTGCACCGCATCGAGGAGAGCGCCGACGCGCTGGAGGTCGGCGCCGCCGTGACCTACAGCGAGTTGCTGCCCGTGCTCCAGCGGCGGCTTCCGGAACTGGCGGAGCTGGTCGGGCGCATCGGTGCGGCACAGGTGCGCAATTCCGGCACGCTGGGCGGCAACGTCGCCAACGGCTCCCCCATCGGGGACAGCATGCCGGCGCTGCTGGCGCTCGGTGCCTCCCTGATGCTGAACCGGGGCGGCGACCGCCGCGACCTGCCGCTCGACCGTTTCTACCACGGCTACCGCAAGAGCGACCTGAAGCATGGGGAGTTCGTGGAACGCATCCGCATCCCGCTCCCCAAGCCCGGCCAGCGCTTCGCGACCTGGAAGGTGTCCAAGCGACGCGATCAGGACATCGCGGCCGTCTGCGCGGCCTTCCTGCTGACGCTGAACGAGGCCGGCCGGGTGGCGGAGCTTCGCACCGGATTTGGCGGCATGGCGGCCACGCCCGCCCGCGCGACGGCGCTGGAGTCCGCCATGGCCGGGCGGTCCTGGACGGCGGAGGAGGTGGCGGCGGCCCTGCCGGCGCTGGACCGGGACTTCCAGCCGATCACCGACATGCGGGCCAGCGACCGTTACCGGGCGCTGGTCGCGAAGAACCTGCTGGTGCGCTTCCACCTGCACACGACCGGGGCCGAAGCGCCCTCGCTGGAGGCTGCGCATGGATAACATCGTTGGCCCTGACGGCAGCATCCGACCGATCAAGGGAGGCGTCCATCTCGGCATCGAGCACGAGAGTGCGCGCAAGCACGTCACCGGCACCGCCGCCTATACCGACGACATCCCCGAACTGCCAGGCACGCTCCAGGTCGCGGTCCACCTGTCGGCGAAGGCGCACGCGCGCATCCTCGGCATGGACCTGACGCGGGCGAAGCAGGCGCCGGGCGTGCACGCCGTCCTCACCTTCGACGACATTCCGGGGGAGGGCGACATCGGCTCCATCCAGCCCGGCGACCCGGTGCTTGCACCCGATTTGGTGGAGTATGCCGGGCAGGCGGTCGTGGCGATTGCGGCGGAGACGCTGGCCCAGGCCCGCGCGGCGGCCCGGATGGTGGAGGTCTTCTACGAGGACCTGCCGCCCATCCTGACCGCGCGGGAAGCGCTGGAAAAGGAGTCCTTCGTCTCCCCCAGCCTGACCTTCCGGCGCGGCGATCCGTCCGCCTCGGTCGCGGGCGCGCCCCGGCGGCTGACCGGCACGCTGGAGGTCGGCGGGCAGGATCACTTCTACCTGGAAAGCAACATCGCCTACGCCATCCCGAAGGAGGACGGTGACCTGCTCGTTCACTCCTCCACCCAGCATCCGGCGGAGGTGCAGCACGCGATTTCCAAGGTGCTCGGCCGGCCGATGCACGGCATCGCCGTGGAATGCCGGCGCATGGGCGGCGGCTTTGGCGGGAAGGAAAGCCAGCCGGCGCAGATCGCCTGCATCGCCGCCCTGCTGGCGAACGCCACCAAGCGTCCGGTGAAGTTCCGCATGGACCGCGACGACGACATGGCGATGACCGGCAAGCGCCACGACTTCTTCGTTCAGTACGACGTGGGCTTCGACGAGGACGGGCGCATCCAGGGGCTGGAGATGGATCTGGCGGGCCGCTGCGGCATGTCGCTGGACCTGTCCAACGGCGTCGTGGACCGCGCCATGTTCCACGCCGACAACGCCTATTACCTGCCGGCCGCACGGGTGACCGGGCACCGCTGCAAGACGCACACGGTGTCCAACACCGCTTTCCGGGGCTTCGGCGGGCCGCAGGGCGTCATCGCCATTGAGAACGTCATCGATGAGATTGCGCGCGCGCTGGGCAAGGACCCGCTGGACGTGCGCCGGTTGAATCTCTACGGCGGATCGGGGCGGGACGTGACCCCCTACGGCATGCCCGTCGAGGAGCCGGAGATCCTGGCAGACCTGTTCGACCAGATCGAGCGGGACAGCGACTACCGCCGCCGTCGGGAGGAGATCGACGCCTTCAACGCGCGCAACGCGGTGCTGAAGAAGGGCCTCGCCCTGACGCCGGTGAAGTTCGGCATCTCCTTCACCGTCAAGCACCTGAACCAGGCGGCGGCGCTGGTGCATGTCTACACCGACGGCTCCGTCCAGGTGAACCACGGCGGGACGGAGATGGGGCAGGGCATCCACACCAAGATGGCCCAGATCGCCGCCCAGGAATTCCAGATCGACGTGGATCGGGTGAAGGTCACGGCCAGCGCCACCGACAAGGTGCCGAACGCCCCGCCCACGGCGGCCTCGGCCGGTACGGACCTGAACGGGCAGGCGGTGCGGATCGCGGTGCGGACCATCAAGGGCCGGCTGATCGACTTCCTGGCCCAGCACTGCCACACCACGCCGGACAAGGTGGAGTTCCGCGACAACGCCGTCTTCGCCGGCAACCACGCCCTGAGCTTCGCGGAGGTGGCGAAGCTCGCCTACCTGAACCGGGTGTCGCTGTCCTCCACCGGCCATTACGCGACGCCGAAGATCTGGTGGGACCGGGAGAAATGCGAAGGGCGGCCCTTCTTCTACTTCTCCTGCGGCGTGGCTGTGACCGAAGCGCTGATCGACACGCTGACCGGGGAGTACAAATTCCCGCGCGCCGACGTGCTGCACGACTGCTCCGGCACCATCAACCCGGCCATCGACCTGGGACAGGTGGAGGGCGCCTTCGTCCAGGGGCTGGGCTGGGTGACCTGCGAGGAACTGTGGTGGGACCCACAGGGGCGCCTGCGCACCCACGCGCCCAGCACCTACAAGATCCCGACCTCGCGTTCCCTGCCGGAGGATTTCCGCGTGACCCTTTACACCGCCCGCCCGAACCGGGAGGACACGGTGTTCCGCTCCAAGGCCATCGGGGAGCCGCCACTGATGCTGGGCATCTCCGCGTGGCTGGCGCTGAAGGACGCGGTGGCTGCGGTCGGCGGGCACAAACTGCCGGTGCATCTCGACGCGCCCGCGACGCCGGAGCGGGTGCTGCTGGCGGTGGAAGACGTGAAGGCGAGGATGGCTGCCCGTGGTTGAGGCCGTGTTGAAGAAGGTTGCCGTCCACGGCGCCGCGACCGTCCGGTTCGAACATCGCCGCGGCGCCACGCGCCTCGCCACGCTCTACCACCACGACCCCTTGCGGGTGCTGCTGCCGGACCCCCGACCGGGTGACCTGCCGGTGGCGGTGCTGGTCACCACCTCCGGCGGCATGGTCGGTGGCGACCGGCTGGACATCTCCCTGTCGGCGGGCGCAGGTGCGAAGGCGCTGGTCACGACCCAGGCGGCGGAGAAGGTCTACCGCTCCACCGGCGCCGACTGCCGCATCGACACGCGCGTCAGCGTCTTGGCCGGCGGCTGGCTGGAATGGATGCCGCAGGAGGCCATCGTCTTCGAAGGCTCGCGCCTGCGCCGCCTCACCCGGCTGGAACTGGAGGGCGACGCCCGCCTGATCGCCGGAGAAATGCTGGTCTTCGGCCGCGCCGCCTTTGGGGAGACGGTCAGCTACGGCCTCGTCCGCGATGCCTGGGAGGTGGTGCGCGACGGGCGCCTTGTCTGGTCCGACGCCTTGCATCTGGACGGCGACATTGCAAAGAGTCTGGCGCACCCAGCCTGTTTCGCCGGGGCTGGAGCCTGTGCCACGCTGCTGCACGCTTCCCCCGATGCGGGCGCGTATCTTGCCAGTTTGCGGGAGGCGGCGGAGGGGTTGGCGGGCGTTCGGGTCGGGGCCACGGCCTTTGATGGCCTGCTGGTCG
The DNA here is from genome assembly GCF_053470405.2 of Azospirillum mesophilum. Classification (NCBI taxonomy): domain Bacteria; kingdom Pseudomonadati; phylum Pseudomonadota; class Alphaproteobacteria; order Rhodospirillales; family Azospirillaceae; genus Azospirillum; species Azospirillum mesophilum. The sequence continues at coordinate 58,788 of NZ_JBPXMQ020000022.1, read as the reverse complement.
TCCGCATCCTCGGCGGCGACGCGCTGGCCGTGCGCCGGGCCTACGCCGCGCTGTGGTCGCATCTCCGCGCGAACGCCGCCGGACTGCCCACCCGGCTGCCGCGTTTGTGGGAAGTCTGATCCGCAGTAAACGCCGTCCACCACATCGAAGGACGCTTGGCGCGCCGCAACAACGTGGCATAATCCGCCTCAAGAACTGGGTAGGCGGAGAGACAGCCCCATGAACCTGACACCGCGCGAGAAGGACAAGCTTCTCGTCGCCATGGCCGCCGTCGTGGCGCGCCGCCGGCTGGAACGTGGCGTGAAGCTGAACCACCCGGAGGCGGTGGCGCTCATCACCGATTTTGTGGTCGAGGGCGCGCGCGACGGCCGCACGGTGGCCGAATTGATGCGCGATGGTGCCACGGTGCTGACCCGCGAACAGGTGATGGACGGCGTTCCCGAGATGATCCACGAGATCCAGGTGGAGGCCACCTTCCCCGACGGGACGAAGCTCGTCACCGTCCACCAGCCGATCCGCTGAGAAGGGGCTCCCATGAAACCCGGTGAAATCATCCCTGCGGCGGGCGAGATCGAGCTGAACGCTGGTCGCGACACGGTGGAACTGGACGTTGCCAACGCCGGCGACCGGCCGATCCAGGTCGGCTCCCACTACCATTTCTTCGAGACCAACGAGGCGCTGAAGTTCGACCGCGACAAAGCGCGCGGCTTCCGCCTCGACATCCCCGCCGGCACCGCCGTGCGGTTCGAGCCCGGCCAGACGCGCCGCGTGCGGCTGGTCGCCTACGCCGGCAACCGCGTGGTCATCGGCTTCAACGGCAAGGTCAACGGCAGCCTGTAACGGGCGCCGAGCGGAGGGGACAGCAGCATGGCGCATCGCATTGACCGGGCCGAATACGCGGCCCTCTACGGCCCCACCGTCGGCGACCGCGTGCGGCTGGCCGACACCGATCTGATCGTGGAGGTGGAGCGCGACCACACCACCTACGGTGAGGAGGTGAAGTTCGGCGGCGGCAAGGTGATCCGCGACGGCATGGGGCAGGCCCAGGTCTCCCGCCAGGGCGGGGCCGTGGACACGGTCATCACCAACGCGCTGATCATCGACCACTGGGGCATCGTCAAGGCCGACATCGGCATCACCGGCGGGCGCATCGCCGCCATCGGCAAGGCCGGCAACCCGGACGTTCAGCCGGGCGTGACCATCGTCGTCGGGCCGGGGACGGAGGTGATCGCGGGCGAGGGCAAGATCGTCACCGCCGGCGGCGTCGACAGCCACATCCACTTCATCTGCCCGCAGCAGGTGGAGGAGGCGCTGTACAGCGGCGTCACCACCATGCTCGGCGGCGGCACCGGGCCGGCGGCCGGAACCTCGGCCACCACCTGCACGCCGGGGCCGTGGCACATGGCGCGGATGCTCCAGGCGGCGGAGGGGCTGCCGATCAACCTGGGCTTCTTCGGCAAGGGCAACGCCAGCCGCCCGGACGCGCTGGTGGAGCAGATCGCCGCCGGGGCCTGCGGCCTGAAGCTGCACGAGGACTGGGGCACCACCCCCGCCGCCATCGACACCTGCCTGACCGTGGCGGAGGAGATGGACATCCAGGTGGCGATCCACACCGACTCGCTGAACGAGTCGGGCTTCGTGGAGAACACCGTCGCCGCCTTTAAGGGCCGCAACATCCACGCCTTCCACACCGAAGGGGCGGGCGGCGGCCACGCGCCGGACATCATCAAGGTGGCCGGGCTGCCGAACGTGCTGCCGTCCTCGACGAACCCGACGCGGCCCTTCACGGTGAACACGGTGGACGAGCATCTCGACATGCTCATGGTCTGCCATCACCTCAGCCCGCGCATCCCGGAGGACGTGGCCTTCGCCGAAAGCCGGATCCGGCGCGAGACCATCGCGGCGGAGGACATCCTGCACGACCTCGGCGTCTTCTCGATGCTGAGTTCGGACAGCCAGGCCATGGGCCGGGTGGGCGAAGTGGTCATCCGCACGTGGCAGACCGCGCACAAGATGAAGGTGCAGCGCGGCCGTCTGCCGGAGGAAACGGGCGAGAACGACAACTTCCGCGTCAAGCGCTACATCGCCAAATACACGATCAACCCGGCGCTCTCGCACGGCATCGCGCATGTGGTCGGTTCGATCGAGGTTGGCAAGCTGGCCGATCTGGTCGTCTGGTCACCGGCCTTCTTCGGCGTGAAGCCGGACATGGTGTTGAAGTCCGGCACCATCGCGGCGGCGCTGATGGGCGATCCCAACGCCTCCATCCCCACGCCGCAGCCGGTGCACTACCGCCCGATGTTCGGCGCCCTCGGCCGGTCGATGCAGGCCAGTTCTGTCACCTTCGTGAGCAAGGCGGCGCTGGAGCGCGATCTGGCCGGCAGTCTCGGCCTGAACCGGGAGCTAGTGGCCGTGACCGGCGTGCGCGCCATCGGCAAAAAGCAGATGATTCACAACGATTCCACACCAAACATCGAGGTCGATCCGGAAACCTACGAAGTGCGCGCCGACGGCCAACTCCTGACCTGCGAGCCGGCGGACGTGCTGCCCATGGCGCAGCGGTATTTCCTGTTTTGAGGTCCTGATTTCGTGATCGGTGTCTTCGATTCCGGCCATGGCGGCCTGACGGTGCTGCGCGCGCTGGTCAACGCCGCTCCCAACCGGCCCTTCGTCTATCTGGGCGACCACGCCGCCGCCCCCTATGGACCGCGCAGCGAGGAGGACATCTACCGCCTGACCGTCCAGGGGGTGGAGCGTCTGTTTGCGCAAGGTTGTGGGCTGGTCGTGCTGGCCTGCAACACGGCGGCGGCGGTGGCGTTGCGCCGCATGCAGCAGACTTGGCTGCCGCACGCCTATCCCGGGCGGAACGTGCTGGGCGTGCTGGTGCCGATGGTCGAGGCGATCACGCGCGTTCCCTGGATGCAGGAAGGCCCCTCCGTCGACTGGCGGCCGGAGCCGCGGACGGTGGGCGTATTCGCCACGCCGGCCACGGTGGCCTCCGGCTCCTTCCCGCGGGAAATCGGCAAGCGCGCCCCCGACGTGCGGGTTGTGCAGCAGGCCTGCCCGGACTTGGTGCCGCTGATCGAACGGGGGGCGGACGACGCCGAACTGGCGCCGGCGGTGCGCGGCTATGTGGCCTGCCTGCTGGAGCAGTTGGGCGGGCAGCCGCTGGACGCGGTGGTTCTGGGCTGCACCCATTACCCGCTGGTGTCGCACCTGTTCGCGCACACCCTGCCGCCCGGCGTCGAGGTGCTGTGCCAGCCCTCGCTGGTCGCCAAGTCGCTGGACAATTACCTGGAGCGCCATCCGGAATACGCGCCCGCCGTGAACGGGCACCCGGCGGCGCCACGATTCTTCACCACGGGGGCGGCGGAACCGGTCGGCGCGCTCGCGGGGCGGTTCTTCGGCCGGCCCACCCCCTTCGAACGGCTTTCCCCATGACCGACCCGCTCCGCCGCGCCACCCGAGTGCACGCCCGCGGCCACTGGCCCACCGAGCGGCAGGCCGGCACCGTGACGCTGGCTTTCGACGACCGCCACCGGCGGCGCATGGTGATGGCCGACGATGCGGGGGCCGATTTCCTGCTCGACCTGCCGCGCGCCGTGGCGCTGGACGACGGCGACGGGCTGGAACTGGAGGACGGCTCTTTCCTGCGCGTCGTCGCGGCGGACGAGGACCTGATGGAAGTGCGCTGCGGCGGCGGGACCGAGGCTTTCGCCCGCATCGCGTGGCATCTTGGGAACCGGCATCTGCCGGTGCAGATCATTGGCGAGACGATCCGCCTGCGCCGGGATCATGTGATCGAGGACATGCTGCGCGGGCTTGGCGCGAGCGTGGACGCCATCCGTGCGCCCTTCGCGCCGGAGGGCGGGGCGTATTCGGGGCACGGGCATGGTCATTCCCATTCCCATTCCCATGGGCACTCGCATGAGTGAGGGCGCTGGCCCCCTCCCTAACCCTCCCCCGCTTCGCGGGAGAGGGGATCTGGCGCGGAGCGGCGGAGTTCCCTCCACCGCCGAAGGCGGGGGAGGGTTAGGGAGGGGGCACAGTGTCTCCACCACCCACCTCACCAAACTCCTCGCCTGGCTCTCCCCGTCCTTCCCCGTGGGCGGCTTCTCCTACAGCCACGGCATCGAAGCGGCCGTTGAGCAGGGCCTCGTCCGCGACCGTGCCACGCTGACGATCTGGCTCGACGGCATCCTGCGTCATGGCGCCGGGCGCACGGACGGCATGCTGTTCGCCGCCGCCCATCGCGCCGTGCTGGCCGGTGACGAGGCGTCCTTCGCCTGGGCGGTGGAGCGGGCGGACGCGATGCGAGCCTCATCCGAAACCGCGTTGGAAAGCCGCGCGCAGGGGCAGGCATTTCTCCTTGCCGTGCGCGCGGCGTGGCCGCTCGACGGGCTGGAGCGGTGGGACCGCGTCGTCGCCGACACCGGCCGCCCCGTTGCCTACGCCGTGGCCGTGGCGCTCGCCGCCGCGCTGATCGGCGTGCCGGAGGGGCCGGCGCTGGCCGCCTACCTGCACGCCTTCGCGGCGAACCTCGTCTCCGCCGGAGTGCGGCTGGTCCCGCTGGGCCAGACGGACGGGCAGAAGGCTCTGGCGGCGCTCGATTCCGTGGTGCACCATGCGGCGGAGGCGGCGCTGGCCGCTCCGCTCGACGATCTGGGCAGCCGCGCCATGGCCGTCGACTGGACCTCCATGATCCACGAAACCCAATACACGAGGCTGTTCCGCTCATGAGCGCAGCGATTACCAAGAGCCACGGTGGACCCTTGCGCGTGGGCATCGGCGGGCCGGTCGGTTCCGGCAAGACCGCGCTGACCGACGCGCTGTGCAAGCGCATGCGCGACGATTGGGAAGTCGCGGCGATCACCAACGACATCTACACCAAGGAAGACGCCGAATTCCTCACCCGCTCCGGCGCGCTGAAGCCGGAACGGATCATGGGCGTGGAGACCGGCGGCTGCCCGCACACGGCGATTCGCGAGGACGCCTCGATCAACCTCGCCGCCGTCGACGAGATGAATCGCAAGTTCCCGCACCTCGACCTGATTTTCATCGAGTCGGGCGGCGACAACCTCGCGGCCACCTTCTCGCCGGAACTGGCCGACCTGACCATCTACGTCATCGACGTGTCGGCCGGCGACAAGATCCCGCGCAAGGGCGGGCCGGGCATCACCCGGTCGGACCTGCTGGTGATCAACAAGATCGACCTCGCCCCGATGGTCGGCGCCAGCCTTGAAGTGATGGACCGCGACGCCCGCAAAATGCGCGGCGATCGTCCCTTCGTCTTCACCAACATCAAGACGGGTGAGGGGCTGGACGCGGTGCAGAGCTTCATCGTCCAGCGGGGCGGCCTTCCGCTGCCGGGCTGAACGCCCTTTGCTCACTTCGGGTTGAGATCGTCGCGGAACCTCCGTCTTGGCCGTGCTGTTCTTTCGCTGATGTCCAGCACGCGAACGAACCGAGCCGGAGGGACCGACGATGAGACGCCTGCTCCTCAGCGCCACCATGCTCGTGGGGGCGCTCGGGCCGCTGCCCGCGCTGGCGCAAGGAAATCCCGCCCAGGGAACTCCCGCCCAGGGCTGCCCGGCGGGCATCGACCGCCTCGGCCAGCGCATCGCCGCTTTCGAGGCGGCCGGCGCCCAGTCGCCCGCCGCGGCCACGCCGCAGGAAATCGGCCAACTCCGCGCGTTGCGCCAGACGGCCGAGCGTGCCGGCCAGGGCGGCAACGACCCCGCCTGCCAGTTGATCCTGGGTGAGGCCGACGCGCTGGTCCGCGCCATCGAAAAGCCACGCGTGGTGGCCGCCGACGACTTGGCGAAGGCCAGGCTGCACGCCCCGAACGGTGACGAGATGGGCAGCATCTCCGAACTGGTCGTCGATCCGGACACCGGGCGCGTCGCCTATGCGGTGGTCGAGCTTGGCGGCTTCCTCGGCATCGGCGAGCGGAACTTCCCCGTGCCCTGGGCATTGGTTCAGCCGACGCAGGACGGGAACGGCTATGCGCTGAACGTCCCGAAGGACCGGCTGACCGCCGCGCCGCAGTTCACCCGGTCCAACCGGCCGGACATGTCGGACCGGCAGTGGGCGTTGGCGCTGCACACCTACTACGGCGTCCAGCCCTACTGGATCCGCGATTCGGCGGCGCTGGCCGCGGCGGGGCTTCCGGCCACGGCGGGCGGGTCGCCGCAGGTGCAGCAGGAGGTGCAGCGCCTGTCGCAGGAGGTGGACCGGCTGAAGCGCGAGTTGGCCCAGGCCCGCACGCTGGCCGACACCACGGCGCAGAAGGCCGGGCCGCCGCCCGAACCCAGCGCCGGCTCGACCGGCGGGACACAAACAGGGCCTGCCCAGGGCGGCTCCAACCCGCCGTCCCCCGGCGGCGCGCCGCCGCAGTGAAACACCAGAGGGGATCGAGGAGACGAACCATGGCGATCATGAGCCACCACGGATCCGGCGGGCGGAGCCTGTCCAGGACCGACGATTTCGAACGGATGGTCAACGTCGGCCATACGGAGCGGCTGGCGTCGCTGATCGGCGGCGGCATGCTGGCGGTGATGGGCCTGCGCCGGCCGACGGTGGCCGGTGCGGCGATGGCGCTGGCCGGCGGCGCGCTGGTCGCGCGGGGACTCACCGGCTATTGCCCGGCCAAGGCGATGATGCAGGAGCGCTGGGGCCACGACGACCGCGCCATCCCCGCGCAGGACGTCGAGCGTGGTCGGGACCGCTTCTCCCGCCATCCGGGCGACATCTATTCGGAGGCCTGCGACGAGGAGGTCGTGGACGAGGCCTCCAAGGAATCCTTCCCGGCCAGCGACCCGCCGTCCTTCACGCCGGGCGTGACCTGATCGGCCGTGCGACCCGTGAAAGGCCCGTCCCCGGCGGGAGGGGCCTTTCCGCATCCGCATGACACGCGAGCCGACCCACAATAAAGAGGTAGTGGGGGTGCGGCGCTTTTACTCACGTTCGGCGTATGACGGGGCTGTTACAGAAAAACAAAGGGAGAATGTCGGATTTATTGCCACTTTAACCGGTTGCCTATGACCTTCGACTGGACTATGGTGCGTTGCACAAAACGAGTGTTCCACTTCGTACGCTCCGCTGTCCCGCCACATCGCAACCCGGGAAAAGTCTGCCATGACCACGATCATTCCTGCCGCCGCCACTCTTGAAGGCAAGAAGGGCCTCGTGCTCGGCATCGCCAACGATCAGTCGATCGCTTGGGGCTGCGCCCGCGCCTTCCGCGCGATGGGCGCGGATCTCGCGATCAGCTACCTGAACGAAAAGGCGAAGCCGCACGTCGAGCCGCTGGCCAAGCAGCTCGAATGCGAAATCTTCGAACCGGTGGACGTCACCGGCGAAGGCCAGCTGAAGGCGATGTTCGAGAAGATCGAGCAAAAGTGGGGCAAGCTGGATTTCGCGCTGCACTCCATCGCCTTCGCGCCGAAGGAAGACCTGCACGGCCGCGTCGTCGACAGCTCGCGCGAGGGCTTCCAGATGGCGATGGACGTCTCCTGCCACTCCTTCCTGCGCATGGCCCGCTATGCGGAGCCGCTGATGAAGGACGGCGGCTCGCTGTTCACCATGTCCTACTTCGGCGCCAACCGCGTGATCGACAACTACGGCGTCATGGGTCCGGTGAAGGCCGCGCTGGAAAGCTGCGTCCGCTATCTGGCGGCCGAGCTGGGTCCGAAGGGCATCCGCGTGCACGCCATCTCCCCGGGTCCGATCAAGACCCGCGCGGCGTCGGGCATCGCCCACTTCGACGAGCTGATGGCCAAGGCGGCCGAACGCGCGCCGGAGCATCGCCTGGTGACCATCGAGGAGGTCGGCTACACCACCGCCTTCCTCGCCACGGACGGCGCCAAGGGCATCACCGGCGACACCACCTATGTGGACTGCGGCTACTCGATCGTCGGTTGATCGGGTAATCGATGGGGCGGACAATCGCCCCATCCCTGAATAGGGCAAGAGAGGCGGGGAGGGCCGAAAGTTCTCGCCCGCCTTTCGTCCGTCTGCGTCATCGGTGCGGCAAATTGCCATGTGACGATTGTATGTGTTCGTCGCCGGTGAAAAGACACCCATAATCCGGTACACAGACGCCCGGCGCTTGTCCGGCTCGTCGGGGCTTGCGCGTCATTGTCGGGCGCCATCTCGGGTGCCATCGGGGACGGTCGGTGTCTCCGGTCACGAAAGCGTCGCGCGGGGTCCCGATCAGCGGAACCGGGCGGCCGTGGGGAGAGGATCCGGAGGGTTCATGGGTGTTATCTCCTGGAGACGGCAACTCAGCGTCGGCCAGCCGTCCATCGACGAGGATCACCGGCACCTGATTGAGTACCTGAACGAACTCGATGCCGCGTTGAACGCGCGCGTCTTCGCGCCGGTGCGCGTCGCCAAGATTCTGATGAAGCTGCTGGAGTACACGCAGCAGCACTTCAGCCGCGAAGAAAAGATCATGCAGGTCGTCCACTACCCGAAGTACGACGACCACGTGCGCCAGCACCACGAGGCGGTGCGGATCCTGAGCGAGCTGTCGAACGCCTTCACCAAGGAACCCAGCCACCACAACGCCGAGCTTCTCTACAACTTCACGGCGAAATGGCTGGTCAACCACATCATCATGCAGGACACGCTGCTCACGCCCTATGTCCGGGGCGTGTGGATGTAGCGTTCACGACGGCCAAGCCCAGATGACTGCCGGTCAGAGGGCCGCCGCTCAGATGTAGGCCGTCCGGCGCCGCACGGACGCCTTTTCCCATCCCCATTCGACGATCGCGCTCATCAGCCGTTCCAACGACGGGCGAACCTGGGCGGCCAGATCGTTGCGGAACCGGAAGGGCGCATCCTCCTCCATGTAGGTGTGCTGGGTCATTTCCAGCTGGATGGCGTGGATGTTCTCGGCCGGGGTGCCGTAACGGCGGGTGATGTAGCCGCCCTTGAAGCGCCCGTTCAGCACCGCCGAATAGTTCTCCCGCGCCGTCAGAACGTTCATCAGCCGTCCGACCAGGGCCGGGGAGGCGGTCGCGCCGTCGGCGGTGCCGAGGTTGAAGTCCGTCAGCTGCCCCTCGAAAAAGCGCGGCTCCCGCGAGCGGATGGAGTGCGCCTCGAACAGGATGGCGATGCCGAACCGCTCTTTCAAAGCCTGCAACTCGCTGTGGAGCTGTTCGTGATAGGGGCGCCAGAAGGCGCCGACGCGCCGCTCCACCTCCGCCGCGTCCGGCTCCTGGCCGGGCTTGTAGATCGGTTGGTGGTCGAAGGTGGTCAGCGGGCACAGTTCGGTGTTGTCGGCGCCGGGGTAAAGGACATCGCCCGACGGATCGCGGTTCAGGTCGATCACATAGCGCGAGCAGGTGGCCTTCAGGAAGCCGATGCCCAGCGCCGGCGCGAAATGGTAGAGCCGGTCCAGGTGCCAGTCCGTGTCCGGAACCGTCAGCGCCGCGTCGGTCATCGTTGCCGCGATGTCCGGCGGGATCGCCGTGCCGACGTGCGGAATGCTGAGCAGAACGGGGGTTTCCCCCGGCTGGAAGCGGAACGTCTCCATGCCTTGACCCTGCCTTGACCCTCGCGTCGGCGGCGATTCTGGTGCGCCGCAACATGCGGGCGACTATGGTCCGTCCCCTCCCAAGCGTCAAATCCTATTATGTAATTATTGTAATGCTTGCGGACCTGTGGGCGTCACGGTTCCAACTCATCCTCGTTCTCCGCGACATGATCCACCATGTCGGACAGGACGCGGCGGATGTGCTCGTCCGTGATCAGGTAGAAGACGCGGTTGCCCCGCCGCTCCGCCTGGATCAGGCGCCCGGCGCGCAGAAGCCGCAGATGGTGGCTGACGAGAGAGGGGGAGAGGCTGAGCGCCGTCGCCATGTCGCCGACCGACGTCGGCGTTTCAAGGCAGGCGAGGATGATGCGCAACCGGCTGGGGTCGCTCATCAGGCGGAACATGTCCGCCAGTTCCGTGGTCTGGTCTTCGGTGAGTCGGAGGTGCGCCGGCTTCGATGGCATGCCGCGGAGGTTCCCGGTGATGGATGTCCTTAAAAAGTATAAGCCGCGCCGGTGCCCGATCCTATAGGGCGGCTTGTGGGTATCCCAAGACGGAATGGAAGGGGGCCTTACGGTGGATCGGGCGATGGACCGGTTGACCGCGCCCGCTTCCTTCGGAACAATCGGCCCCAAAAGCATGAACGCCGGACGAATGGACCGGCATCGGGAGGATAGGATGGACATCGCCTCGCGCCGACAGGTGCTTTTGCCGCTGGCGCTCGCGCCGGTCGCCGGCTGGGCCATTTGGGCCACCAAGGCCAAGGAACCGACCCACCCCGTCGGGCCGTTCCACCTGCCGCTGGACGACACCACCGCCCTGTGGCGCGATCTGGTCCAGGTCCGCCTGGATGGGCCGGCCGCCGATCCGGCCTTCCCGACTCGGGTAAAGGCGCTGGACGGCAAGCCGGTGACGGTGCGCGGCTTCATGGTGCCGCTGAGCGACGCGTCGTCGCACACCCGCTTTATCCTGGCCGCCAACCCCGTCGGCTGCCCGGCCTGCCAGCGACCGGATCCCTCCAGCATGCTGCACGTCCGCAGCCACATTCCCGTACGGGAAACGACGGAACCGCTGACCCTCACCGGCACACTCCGCCTGCGCCCGCAGGAGGGTTTGTACTACCAGCTCGACCGCGCGGAGCTGCGCTTCGCCTGACCGGTTGTCTCTCAAATCCTCTTCCGCTCGCTCCGCGTGCGTGGGATGGTGCGCCCATACGACTGTGTGAGAGAGGCAGGGGGACGTGGCGGGAGCGGTGCGTGTGCACGGGCTGTTCCTGGCCCTCGCGCTCTACGGCCTGCTGAGCGCCCCGGCCCCGCCGGCCCTGCGCTGGGTGGAGGCCGCCATCGGCGCGCTTTTGGTCCTGGCCGTCGGCGTGCTGCGCCCGCTGTTCGTCGTCACCGGCCATGCCTTGCGTGACCCAAGCGCCGACGCCTGGGAGCCCGCCACCATCCTGGCGTTGGGATGGCTGTTGTGGGTGCCGGCGATGCGGGGCGTGTGGGTCGGCTGGGCGCCGGGCGATATGCTGCGCGACGTGGTGCCGCTGCTCTACCTGTTCCTGCCGGTTCTGCTCGTGCCCGTGCTGCGCGCGGACCCACGGCGCGCGGTGCGGTGGCTGTCCTGGGGCATGATGCTGGCCGGCGTAGGCTTCGCGTTGCGCTGGTGGAAGCAGGCGGACTGGGGGTTCGGCGCGGTCGGCGCGCGGGCCATGTCGGACGGCGGCGCCTATCTGCTGAACGCGCCGTCGGTTCTGTTCGCCGCCATAGCCCTGCCGCTGACCGGATTCGGGCTGCTGCTGCGGGGCGGCGTGCTGCGCTGGGCGGTCGGGCTGAGCTGCCTGTGCGCGGGTGCGCTGTGCCTGGCGGCGCTCGCCGGGGCCGTGCACCGGATGGCCTTGGGGCTCGCCGCGCTGGCCTTTCTCGCCGTCGGACTGTGGTGGGGAAGGCGGGCGCCGTGGGCGGTCGGGGCCGGGCTGCTGGCGGCGGGTGCGGTCGCGGCCGGCGTTTCCCAGCCGCTGGTCGGCGCGCTGCTGCGGGTGGCCGAGAAGACGCGCCTGACCGGGGCCAACACCCGCTGGGAGGAGGCCGCGGCGGTACTCGACCAAGCGGTGGCGACGCCCGCGACCTTTCTGTTCGGCCAGGGCTGGGGCGCGCTGATCGCCAACCCGGCCGTGGGCGGCTGGCGGGTGTCCTACACCCACACCTTGCCGACCTACGCGTTGGCGAAGGCGGGCGCCTTGGGGCTGCTGGCGCTGGCTGCCTACCTCGCGGCCCTGGCACCGAGGGCGATGGCGGCGCTGCGGCAGGACCCGCCGCTCGGCTGGGCGGTGCTGCCGCCGCTGGTCATGGCGCTCGGCGTGCACACCAGCTTCAAGTATCTGGACACGGGGCTGCTCCTGACCCTGATGGTGCTGCTCGCCGAGCCCAGGAAGCCGTTGTCGCCATCGTGAGCGAGGTGCATACTTACGCGTGCTTTTGTCCGAAATTGGATGTTCCTGTGTGAGCGATCCATCGATCCTTTTCGTCAACCGCGTGTTTCCTGCGGATCGTGGGGCGACCGGGCGTTGCGTCGGCGATCTGGCGCGGCGGATGGCCGTCCTGGGGTGGCGCGTCACCGTGGTGGCCGACGGTACCGGCCCAAGCGAGCCGTTGCCCGGAGTTACGGTGCTCCGCACGGGTGGCGAGGTCCGAAGCCACGGCGCACCGCCCGTTCTCGACTATATGGCCGCCCTGCGCCGCCTGACGCTGCGGGCGATGCGCGTGCCGCGGCCGGATGTGGTGGTGACCATGACCGATCCGCCGCTGTTGGGATTGTTGGGGCCGATGCTGGCGGCATGGCATCGGGCCGCGTCGATCCACTGGAGCCACGACCTGTATCCCGCCCTGCTTCCGGTGCTGGGGGTGCGACTGCCAACTCCATGGACCCGCTGGGTGGAGCGCGCGGCCGTGCAGGCTCTGCGCCGCTACGACGCGGTGGTTGCCATCGGCCACTGCATGGCGCGGCGGATGATCGCGTCCGGCGTCCCGGCGGAGCGGGTCACCGTCCTGCCCAACTGGGCCGATCCCCGCATCCGCCCGGTTCCACGCGAGGCCAACGCGTTCCGGGCGGAGCATGGGCTGGGTGACCGCTTCACGGTCGCCTATTCGGGAAACCTGGGGCTGGCGCACCCCATGGACGCGATCCTCGGCGCGGCGGGGGAACTGGCGCGCACCGACCCCGACATCGCTTTCCTGGTGATCGGCGAGGGGCGGGGCCTTCCGACACTGGTGGAGGCGGTGCGGGCGCGCGGCCTGCCCAACGTCCGCTTCGTTCCCTTCCAGCCGGCGAACCGCCTGGGCGAAAGCCTGTCCGCGGCCGACCTTCACCTCGCCACCATGGATCCGCGCGCGGAGGGGCTGCTCGTCCCCAGCAAGGTGGCCGGGGCGCTTGCCGCCGGGCGGCCGTGCCTGTTCCTGGGGCCGGCGGGAAGCGACGCGGCGGCGCTGGTGACCGGCTGCGGACGGGTGCTCGACCCGCGCGACGCTCCGGGTCTTGCCGCGGCGATCCGAGGCTACGCCGGCGACCCGGCCCGCTGCGCGGAGGAGGGTAGCCGCGCGCAAGCCGCCGCAACGGCCTGGAACGCCGATGCCGCCGCCCGTCGCTTCGCCGCGCTGGCCGCCACCGTGCGCCGGCCAGCGTCAGTCCTGCTGGCGCCGGGGCGGAGGATTCCGCATGCCTGATGGGTCTTTGGGGCTGGACGTCCCGCTCGGCGGCGTCTCCCGGCCGGTCGCGGCGCGGCAACTGCGCGACTTCATCCGCACGATTCGCGAGGGGTGGCGGATCCTGCTGGGCTGCGTCGTCGTGGGCCTTCTGCTGGGCGTGTCGGCCGTTCGCGTGGCCCCGGCCTATCACACCGCGAGCATGGTGGTGGGGCCGACCGCGCGGCTCGGCGCGGCGGCGATGGGGGCGCGCCTGCCGGTCCTGCTGGGCCACAACACCGCCCTGTCGGCGGCCGAGCCGGGACCGGGCGACGAGACGCTGTCGGACTTCGCGCGCTATCTGGAACTGTTCGCCTCCATTCCCGTGGCCGAACGGCTGATGGCCGACGCGGATCTGGTGCGGATCCTGTTCCCTGACCGCTGGGACGCCGAGGCTGGGCGGTGGCGGTCTCCGTCCGGGCTGCTGCCCTGGCTGAAGCGCCTGTTCCTGGCGACGGTCGGGCGGGAGGATTGGGTGCAGCCGGACGCGGAACGCGTCTCGCGCGCGCTGCTCGACCGGCTCGTGGTGGAGACGGTGCGGACCGGTCCCATGCGCCGGATCAGCCTGCGCGACCCGGACCGGGCCGTCGCCCTGCGCCTGCTGAACGCCGTGGCCACTGCCACCGACGCCCACCTGCGGGCGGAGGCCGCGCGGCGCAGCGCCGCCCAGATCGCCCACATCAAGGCGCGTCTGGCCGGCATCACCGTGGCGGAGCATCGCCTGGCGCTGGCCGATCTTTTGTCGGAGCAGGAGCGGGTCGCCATGATGATCGAGGTGGACCTGCCGCTCGCCGCCGACGCCATCGAGCCGCCCGCCGCCGCGAGCCGGCCCGACTGGCCGAACCCGGTTCAGGTGGTGCCCATGGCCGGATTGCTGGGGCTGGTCGCCGGGGCCTTCTTCCTGTCCCTGCGGGGACTCTGGCGGGCGTGGGACGGCGGGGCATGATCCCGGTTTCCGTCGTGGTGATGACCCGCAACGAGGTGGCCAATCTGCCCCACTGCCTGCCCGCCCTGTCCCACTTCGCCGAGTGTTTCGTGGTGGACAGCGCCAGCACGGACGGCACCCCGGCCATTGCCGGGGTGTTCGGTGCCACCGTCGTGGATTTCCGCTGGGACGGGCGCTACCCGAAGAAGAAGCAATGGTGCCTCGAGCAGCTTCCTTTCCGCCAGGATTGGGTGCTGTTCGTCGATGCCGACGAGCGGTTGAGCGTGGAACTGGTGGAGGAGATCGCACGCCTGATGGCCGATGGCCCAAGGCACGCCGGCTATTTCATCGACGCGCGTCCGGTGTTTCTCGGCCGCCGCCTGCGCTTCGGCGCGCGCAATCGGAAGCTTGCCCTGATCGACCGGCGGCGGGCGCATTTTCCGCCTGTGCCGGATCTGGATGTATCGGCGATGTGGGAGGTGGAGGGGCATTACCAGCCCACGGTCGCGGGTTCCATCGGGCGCTTGCGGCATGTCCTGGACCATGCCGACGAAAAGCCGATCGCGGCCTGGTTCGAGCGGCACAACCGCTATTCCGACTGGGAAGCCGCCCTGCGCGCCGATGGCCGGATGGCGGCGCTGATCGACCGGGAAACAGGCTTGCGTCGCTGGCTGAAGCGTGCGCTGCACCGCGTACCGGCCCGGCCGCTGGCGGTGTTCCTGCACGGCTATGTGCTGAAGCTCGGCTTTCTCGACGGCGCCGCCGGCTTCCACCATGCCCTGGCGCGCGCCTTCTACTATTGGCAGGTGAGCCTGAAGATCGCGGACGCGGGGCGGAGGGTCGCGCCCCGCGTCCGCGATCAGTAGGGAATTACTCGGCCTCGTCGGACGACTTGTCGCCGCCCAGCGCCTTGAGCAGGTCGAAGGTCCGCTTGCGCACCGACGCATCGTCGATGCGGTAGTAGGCGCGCACCAGCTCCAGCGTCTCCCGCCGGGCCATGGACTCGAACTCTTCCGTCTCCGACGGCGGCAGGTCGGCGGAGGGGGTGGCGATCTGCTCCGGCGTGGGCATGTCGTCGAAGAAATAGCTGACCGGCACTCCCAGCACCTGCGACAGGTTGAAGAGGCGGCTGGCGCTGATGCGGTTGGAGCCGCGCTCGTACTTCTGCAGTTGCTGGAAGGTGATCCCGACCGCCTCGCCCAGCTTCTCCTGGCTCAACCCAAGCAGAGTGCGTCGCAGTCGCAGCCGCGCCCCGACATGGATGTCGATGGGATTGGGACCCTCGCCCCGGCGGGAGAGGGTGTGGGCGGGTGCGAGCTTGGTTTTCGTCGAACTCATAATGGGCCCTCAGTATGGAGGCGGCGAGCACCACCAGGGGAAAATGGTTAGTTCAGAAAGTAAATTCTATGCAACTATTCGTGCGTATCAACAGCTAGATGCGCTGTCCAGGGCTGAGAGATGATGAAAGAAACGATGTGTCTTTGGTCTGGAAACGAAGTTTCGTATACAGGGTGGGAATGCGCCGGCGCAGGGTAATCGCCAGCCATTGCAGGCCCTGCAATATTGCGTTGGTCAGGACGCCGCAGCCCAACCGCTCGCGGCGGATGATCGCTTGCTCCCACCGTCCGCGCGCCGCTTCGCGCTGCGATTGTCCGCCGGGGGCGAAGACGCAGATGGGAAATGGAATCGGCACGGCAACCCCGCGGCGCAACGTGTCCAGCGTGAAGGCGTAGTCGGCGGCCAGGGTGAATCGCCGGTCGAACCGAAGGCCCGCGACGGCGCCGCGCCGGTAGACCATGGCTTGGTGGTGCGTGAACATGCCAAGGATCGCCCGGCGATGGGAACGCGCGGGCTTCGCCACGATTTGCCCGTCAGAAAGACGCTCCAGCGCATCGCCGTAGAGCAGCGCCGCATCGGGTGCCTCCGCAACCGCCTCCGCGATCCGTGCCGTCACCATGGGGTCGGCCAGCGTGTCCCCGGCGTTGAGGAACAGGACATGGCTGGCGGTCGCGGCCTCCAGCGCGAGGTTCATCGCGTCGTAGGTCCCCCGGTCCGGCGCCGACCGCCACCAAGTGAACTCCCCAGCGTTCTCTCCAGCGTTCTGGGCCATCCACTCCGCCGTGCCGTCCGTGGAGGCGCCATCCACGACGATCCAGTCGAAACGTCGGTCCCGCTGCGCGCGCAGGCTGGCGCGCGTGGCGAGCAGTCCGGGCAGGTCGTTGCGGACGACCGTCAGGATGGCCAGTCGCGAGGTCATCGCGAAATCACCGAAACCGACGCGGCGGTGATGGCGAGCTGGCTGAGGATGCCGCCGATGTTCTTGGTGAATTCCATGATGTCGAAGGGCTTCGGGTCGCGCGGCACGACCAGGATCGATCCCGGCGGGATCGCCTGCACCGTGTGGTTCCAGGACGACAGGCTGAGCGGCTGCGCGCGTCCGTCCGGCATGACGATGAAGGCGCGGTCGGTGTCGGCGTTGCGGGTCGGCCCGCCGGCCTCCCGCAGATAGTCGTCCGCCGCCTTGCCGCTGACGAACTGCGCGGCGGTGGGGTGCTGCACCTCGCCGGCGATGGCGACGGTCAGCGGGCGCTTCGGGACGATGATTCGGTCCTCCGGCTCCAGCAGGATGTCCAGTTCGGGCTTCCTGCGCAGGACCGCCGGGTCGGCCTCCACCACGATGCGGCCCAGAGGATCCACGCCGCGCAGTTGCGTGGCGAGCTGGCGCGCTTGGCCGATCACGTCCGACCGCGCGGCCTCGCCCTTTTCCACCTCCTGGACCATCCATTGCTCCAGCGCGCGGGCTTCCTGGGCGAAATGGGCCCGCTCCCGCTGCCGTTCGCTCTCGCGCAGGAAGGCCGTCCCGTAGGGATAGGCCTCGTCGGTCAGGCCGCCGGCCCGGTCGATCAACGACGACAGCGTCTCGCCGCGCGCGACGTCGTAGCTGCCCGGCCGCCGCACGGCCCCGGTGATGGTGACGGCCTTGGACTCCATGGCTTGGGCGACCGGGTTGACGCGGATGGCATCGCCGGGGCCGGCCGTCTGCCGCCCCGCGCCGGCTTCGGCGAGATCCACGCGCCGTCGCGTCCCGGTCGCGGCCGTCACCTCTACGGTGCGCGGGTCGGCGGTGGTGGACAGGCCGCCGGCCGCGGCGATCAGCGCGTCCAGCGAGGCCGAGTCGGCCACTGGATAGGGGCCGGGCTCCCGCACCGCGCCGCGAACCTGGACGATGCGCTCGTTCAGCAGGGCGGCGATGGCGGGAGGGATGGGGGTCGCCTCCTCTTCGGCCGGCGGCTTGGTTTCTCCGACGAGGGCGCGCACGCGCGCGGCGGAGAACAGGTGGATACGGTCGCCGTCGGCCAGCACGCGGTTGGCGCGTCCGGCGGACACCTCCTGCGGGGAAAAGGGGATCAGCGCGCGGGCGAGCGTCCTGCGGTCGGTCCGCTCGATCACGCCCAGCAGCGGATAAACGTCCCGCTTCAGCGCGTTGCCGCCGCCCAGCGCGTCGCGCAGGGTCGCGCCACCGCTCAAGGGCCGCACGCCGGGCCGCCGGACGTGACCCAGCAGTTCGTAGACCGGCTCGTCCGGTTCCAGGATGGTTCCGGCACCGGCCGGGGTGCCGCCGGATGCACCGCCATAGGCCGGAAGCTCCGGACCTCCGGCGGCACGGGCCAGGGCGCTGGACACCCTTCGCTCGGCCGAGGGGTAGAATCCTGGGCGCGGGACTCCGCCCAGCAGAAGGGCCGAATGTTCCAGCGCGAAGACCAGCAGGTCCGGCATCGCGTCGAACACCGGTGGGCAGGGCGAGCGCGAGCCGGTCAGTTCGGCCGCCGCCCGCGCCTGCGGCCCCCGTGCCAACAGCCCGTCCGGCTGCGCGGCCAGCGCGCGGGCCAGCACGACCAGGCCCTGGCAGGCGTCGGACGGCAGGCTTCGAACGTCGCGCAGCAGGTTGAGCACCGGTTCCGACGTCAGAAAGTCCACGTCCCCGGCGCCCAGCACGGTGAGCGTGTCGCCCTCGGAGAGCGGGCGCCGGTCGCGCCCCTTCAGGACGGCGGCCAGATCGACCGCCACGAGCTTGCGCGCGCGGGTCGCCGGGTCGGTGGTGCCGAGAATGGCAAAGGCAAGGTACGGGTCCGGCCGCAGGTCCGCCTTGGCGACCAGCGCGTCGAGGGTGGGCGCCTTGGCGAGCGCGCGCGGGCCTGGGCGCAGCACATGGCCCTCCAGCCGGACCTCGCCCCGCCGGTCCTCCCGCATGGGGGCGAGCAGCAGCAGGTCGCCGTCGGTCAGCGGCGGGGAGGTCGGCGTGGTCAGCTCCTCCGTCACTTCCTCGCCGTTGGGGCCGATGGCGAAGCGCAGCGCGCGGTGCGCGCCGGGACGCAGCACGCCGCCGGCCAGTTCCTTCGCTTCGGTGATGGACAGCGCGGAGCGGTCGGGCGGCAGCTCATAGATACCGGGACGGTTTACGGGACCGGAAATCGCCACCGTCGGCCCGAGGGGAGGCACGAAGAGACGGTCGCCGTCGCGCAGGCGCAGCCCGGCGCCGGCACCGACCCCGGTGACGAACAGGTCGTAGAGATCCACGGGTCGCGGATCTTCGGCCGCTCCGGCGCGGAACAGGCGGATCCGGCGCAGCGATCCCGACGGCGTCACACCCCCGGCGGCGGACAGGGCATCGAGCAGTGTGGCGAAGGCGTTCACCTCGTGCCGGCCGGGACGGGCCACGGCGCCGGTGACCAGAACGCCGATCCGCCGCACCTCCGTCACCGAAACGAACACGTCGGTGTTGGGGTGGGTCGCCGCCACCGCGTTGGTCAGTTCGGCGCGCAGGTCGGCCAGCGTCAGCCCCTGGGCGGCGACCGGCCGCACCTCGTCCACCGTGAGCAGGCCGGCGTTGTCGATGCTGTAGCGCTTGCTGGACGACTTCAGTCCGCGGAGCGTCACCAGCAGCTCGTCCCCCGGCCCGAGCGTGTAGTCCGCCTGCACGGCTCCCGCGCCGCTGCGGGCGGCGGTTCCCGCGCCGAACTGGTCGTAGCCGAATTGCCGCAGGGGCGTGCCGGCGCGGGTGGAATAAGCCTCTTCGATGGGCGAAGGGACTGGGGCGGCGCCTTCGCGATCCGAAACCGGCGGATTTTGGGCGTGCGGGGCCGTGCGCGCCGGCTCGGCGGCCGACGCGGCGTACACCCATAGGACCAGCGCCGCCAGCGGCACCAACCGGGCGAATATCCTGCACGCAGCAGCAAACATAGAATGTCAAGACTCGGCGCAGCACCACGGGCAGGAGGCCCACGGCCGGCACTACACACTATTGCGTGCATTTACCCAAAAGGCAATCCTCACGCTGCGCGCGGCCATCCGGGAAAATGCGGCTGGTCCGGGTGGTGCGGACGGGGTATTCTATCGTCATCGCCGTGGAGCGCGCAGGACTCGCGGGCCATGATTTCGGGTGTGTCATCAAGCGCTTTGTTCGGGCTGACGCCGGTGCGCGCCGGCCGGCTTGGCCGTGCCCAGGGGGCGGAAGGCTCGCAAGCCGACGGGCGGGCATCCGGGACGACGCAATCCTCCGGCCAGCAGCAGAGCGTCCAGGAACTCCAGCGCATCGACACCAGCGTTCGCCAGCACGAGGCGGCGCATCAGGCGACCGGCGGTCCTTACGCCGGCGGGGCCTCCTTCACCTTCACGCGTGGACCCGACGGGAAGAACTACGCCACCGCGGGCGAGGTGCCCGTGGACACCAGCCCGGAGCGCGACCCGCAGGCCACCATCCGGAAGATGGAGACGGTCAAGGCGGCCGCTCTGGCTCCTTCGGACCCGTCGTCCCAAGATCTGCGCGTCGCCCAGCAGGCCGATGCCGCCAAGATGCAGGCGCAGCAGGAATTGCGGCGCAAGACGTCGGGGCAGGGGGCGGGGCAGGGGGCGGGGCAGGGGGCGGGGCAGGGGGATTCGCCGGGCAACAGGACGTCGCAGGGCGGTCAGGCCGACGCCGGAAACGGAAGCGAAAGCAGAACCGCCGCCCCGGCGCTGGCGGCGCGCGGGGCGGCGGCTTATGGAGCGGCGCTGGGCCTCGGACGGCAGGCCGTCCGGGCCAGCATCACGGTGTGACGATCAGCGCCCGACCCTCAGCGGCGGACCGGAGTTTCGCCGTCGAGGGTGAGCAGCGGCCCATACAGCTCGGGCCGACGGTCGCGGAACACGCCCCAGGAGGCGCGCTGGGCCGCGATCCGGTCCAGGTCGAAGGAGGCGGTCAGCACCGTCTCGCTTTCCCGGTCGGCCTGCTCCACCAGTTCACCCGCCGGCCCCGCGATGAAGGAGGAGCCGTAGAAGGTGATGGCGCAGGTCTCCCCCTGTTCCCGCCCGACGCGGTTGGAGGCGACGAGCGGCATCAGGTTGGCGCCGGCATGGCCCTGCATGACGCGGGTCCAATGGCCCTGGCTGTCCAGGGTCGAGTCCTGCGGCTCCGACCCGATGGCGGTCGGGTAGAACAGGATTTCCGCCCCCTTCAGCGCCATGGCGCGGGCGGTTTCCGGGAACCACTGGTCCCAGCAGATCGCGCAGCCGATGGTGGCGTAGCGCGTCTTGTAGACCTGGAATCCGGTGTCGCCGGGGCTGAAGTAGAACTTCTCCTGATAGCCGGGACCGTCGGGAATGTGGGACTTGCGGTAGACGCCCAGCACCGTTCCGTCCGCGTCGATCACGGCCAGGGAGTTGTAGTAGGCGTTGCGCGCCCGCTCGAAGAAGCTGACGGGAATCACGACCGACAGTTCACGTGCCAGCGCGCTCATCCGCGCGATGACCGGATGGTCCTCCACCGGGTGGGCCAGCGCGAACAGCTCCTGCTTCTGGTCCTTGCAGAAATAGGGCGTCTCGAACAGTTCCTGCGGAAGGATGATTTGGGCGCCGCGCTCCGCCGCCGCGCGCACGAGGCGCTCGACGCCGTTCACGTTGGCCTCGCGGTCCCAACTGCAGGCCATCTGGGTGGCGGCAACGGTGACGGTGCGTCCGGTGGTGGGGCGCATGGCGGCGATACTCCTGTGGTCTCGTGTGCTGGGGGCAGGCGGCGAAACGTGTGACCTCGAAAGACGGCCGACGCAACCGTTCTTCCGCGCGGACGAGGATTTTTCACAAATCGTTCAAGGATTTGGTCATCGGTTCCGAACAGTAGGCAAGACATGGCCGCCGGAAATGCGCGGCTTGGCCACGGACATACTGCGGTATGAAGTCATCGGCGCGCGCGCTCGGGCCGGTGCCAAACCGTGTCGGGTCCCGGCGCAAGGTGCCGCCGCCGTTTTTTGTTTGCGTCATAGACCTTTCGGCTTCAAAGGGACCGACATATCATTGCATGCCCGTAAAATATACGTGCGCATTTCCTTTGCGATTTTTCCACGAAAAGCTATGATCGGAGAAGTTGATTATCCATGTTCGGATTGGCCAGGGACGCGTGCGCCCCCAGGCCGTCCGGCTGCTGAGAGATTGTCTTTATGGACGGGCGTTTCAAGAGACAGGACGCGAGGTTCGTCTTCGGCGATGACGGCGATTCCGACATCGCGCTGAAGACGGATGGCGACTTGTCCGACGCCGCGCGGGAGGTGCATCGGGCCTTTTCGCGGGCGCTTCAGAACCGGATCGCCAACCGCGGCGTCAGCATGGGGCAATGGTACTTCATGCGCGCGCTGTGGGAGGAGGACGGGCTGACCCAGCGGGAGTTGAGCCAGCGCGTGGGCATGATGGAGCCGACCACCGTCACCGCGTTGAACAATCTGGAACGGTGCGAGCTGGTGCAGCGCGTCCGGAACCCTCATGACCGGCGCAAGGTGAACATCTTCTTGACGCCCAAGGGCCGCGCGTTGCGTGCGAACATCCTTCCCTGCGCCGACGAAATCGCCGAACTCGCCACCAAAGGCATTCCCCCGGGCGACATCGCAACCGCCGTCACCGTGCTGCGCCGTGTGTCCGCCAACCTCAGCGCCATCGCCATGATGGAGCCTGAGGAGGAACCCACCTGACGCGCCCTTGGGATGTTGCCGCCGATGGTGTTGCGGATGTTGCCGCGCATCAGTCGTCCAGGTCCGGCGGCGGCGGAAGGCTGGCGCCCGCGAGGTTCGCGCCGGTGAAGCGGGCGTCGCGGATGTTCGCGTCGCTCAGGATCGCCCCGGTCAGGTCGGCCGCGGAGAAGTCGCAGTTGGCGAGGTTGGCCCCGCGCAGGTTGGCGCGCACCAGCGACGCGCCGGAGAAATTGCAACCCGTCAGGTTGGCCGCCCACAGCCGGCCTGTCGGCTTGCCGTCCGGTCCCTTGATGTCCACCCAACCGATTCCGGCACCGTCGAATCGGGCGCCCGACAGGTTGGTGCCGCGCAGCGTCGCGCCGTCCAGGATGGCGCCGGTGAAGTCGCTGTTGGAGAGGTCGGCGCCGGAAATGTCGCACATGATCAGCAGCGAATCGCGCATCTTCGCGCCGGTCAGGTTGACGCCCTTCAGGTTGGCGCCGGACAGGTTCACGCCGTGCAGGTCGATGTGCGACAGGTCCGCGCCGCTGAGGTCGGCGCGCGAGCCCATGGCGCCGTTGGTGTTGATCCAGGTGTAGTGGTTGTGCAGCGATTCCTGGATCTGGATCGAGAAATTCTCGGCCGAGCGGGCGAGGTTGGCCCCTGTGGTGTCCGCCCCCGCGAGGTCGGCGCCCTCCATCTTCGCGCCCTGAAGGTCGGCGTTGCGCAGGTTGGCGCCGGCCAGCACGGCGCCGGTCAGGTTGCAGTCGCGCAGCACCGCGCCCTGCAGGTTCACGCCGGACAGGTTGCTGCCCCGCAGGTCGGCCCGCGCGAGATTGCAGTTCTTCATGCTGGAGCGCATCAGTGTGGCGCCGGTCATCAGCGCCCCTTCGCAATCCGCCCCGTTCATCGACACGTCGGTCAGATCGGCGCCCGACAGGTTCGCGTTCGCCATCATCGCGTCGTCGAAGTCGCTGCCGGTCAGGTCGGCCCGCACGAAGTCGAGTCCCTTGCCCCCACCCTTGCCGTTGCCACCGTACAGCAGGGCGCCGCCGCGCAGGTCCGCCTCCTTCAGGATGGCGCGCTTCATCTTGGCGCCGCGCATGTGGGCACCGCGGAGGTCGGCGCGATAGAGGTTGCAGCCGGTCAGGTCGGCCTTGGTCATATGGGCGGCGAACAGGTCGGCGTGGCTGAGATTCGCGTTCGACAAGTCGCAATGCGCCAGATTGGCGCCGGACAACTTCCCTTGCGTCAGGTTCACCCCGGCGAGGTTCGCCCCCTCCAGGTTGGCCATGGTGAGGTTGGCGCGGTTTCCGCCCGATTTGTTCTTCAGCCAGCGCTCGTGCTTTTCCAGCACGGCAACCAACTCATGTGGCGTCATGACCCAATCCGATGTCTGCCCAGTCCCGCCAGGAGCGGGCGTCGTTTCCCCAGCGCACGCCCAGTGTCATAGGATAATCTGTTTCAATCGTTAAGACGAATTGCCGGGCGTTAAGACGAATTGCCGGGAATTTGCGGACGGTTCCGGCTGTGCCGTGGAAAAGAGGGCTGGGGCACGGAACAGCGGGCCGGCGCGGGGGTTCTTGGCTGCGGACGCCGCAACCGGGGGCCGGGAGCATGATCGCCGCCATCATCGAACGTGATCAGGAAGCGGGCCGGGAACTGTTCGCCGACGTCGGCAACGCCACCCAACCCGCCTGGGACCGGCGCGGCGATGGAATGCGTGAATTCGTCAGCCTCTGGGACACCCATGGCGCCATGCTGCAGCAGGTGGTTTTTCCCCGTCTTTCAACCGTGGTCGCGGGCGGCGATCTCGCCGAGGCGCTTCGGCATCAGCATGGGCGAGTGGTCGAGCTGGCCGTCGATCTGACCCGCCGCGCGCCGGAGCATGACGCTGACGGCCACTGGCTGACGGATTTTGAAAGCTTGAAGGCGATGTTCGACGCGCAGTGCCTGCGCGAGATGACGGACCTGATTCCGATGATTCGGGATCGCGTGCCGCCACCCCAGGTGGCGGAGATGACGCGCGAAGCGCGTGCATTGCGCCAAGCGCGCGGACGGTGACGGACGCCGCCGGGCGGCGCGCTCGTCACCAGCCGTTTTGCGGTCCGCTTTTCCGGATCAGTGCTTGGCCTTCCAGCCCTCGCCGTCGGGTTCGTAGCGGCGCTTGACGGCGGCCCAGGCCACCTTGTGCGCGGTCTGCTCCCGCTGGATGGCTTGGCGGCAGACCGGCAGGCGGCATTGCTGCCACGCGTGGTTGAAGGCGGACCGGTAGATGTCCTGCGCGTGGGGCGGCAGACGCCCCTTCACCGATTCCGGGAGTTCGGTGTTGCTGCGGTAGGGCATTAGGCGTTTCCTCCAGAGCGATTATTTTTGCGTTCTTTTCCCCCATTATAAACAAAGATTCCCGAAGGCCTGTAGGGCTTTCTCCCTGCGCAAACGGATGATGCGCTCGGTGGAAGGTCATAGGACATGGGGATGAGGGGAGCATGGGAACGGCGCCCCAACGAAAAAGGCCCTTCCCCGGTGCGCGGGGAAGGGCCTTTTCGAAAGCCCAAGCTGACGGCAACAACCCGATTTTAAGGCGTGCGGCGCGCGGTCCGGTGGGCCGGGATCGGGATGGGGCGAAGCGCCTGTTCTTCACGGCGGCTCGCCGACATGTCGATCTCGATGCGGGCCAGGGCCTTGCGCAGTTCGTGCACCGCTTCGGACAGCGCCTGGATCGACGCTTCGCCCGGCTGCTGCCGCCAGCCGCGATAAGCGGTCAGGCAACCGCGGGCGGTGTCCCGCAGACGGGCTTCCACCGCATCCACCGGGGGTGGGTTTGCGCCCGGACGGCCAGCGTCCGCAGCGGCAGCGGCGGGCTGCGCCGTGGTCGGCTGGGGCGCTGCCACCGGCGCCGGGGCGGGCTGCGGCGCCGGCTGGGGTTCCGCCGGCCGGTTCAGGCGCAGCGTTTCCGTCGGCGCGGACGCACCCGCGGAGGACGCGGCGCGGCGCTCCGGCTTGGGCTCCGGCTTCGGCTCAGCGGCGGGAGCGCTGGCGGCCGGCGTGGCCGGAGCCGGCGCTTCGGCAACCGTGGCCTGGACCGGCACCGCTTCGGAAGCCGGCGATTCGATGGCCGGAGCCTCGGCAGCTGGAGCTTCGGCGGCGGTCTCGGTCGGAGCCTCGGCGGCCTCGTCCTTGTCCGTGCCACCAGCGTCCGTCCCGTTGGCGGCTTCGGCCTTGCGGATGATGTAGGAAATGGCGCTCGGCGTGCACTCGAACTCGCGCGCGATCGCCGACAGGGTAGCGCCGGACCGGTAACGCTCAAGAATCTGCGGCCAAGCCGACTGAGGGATTCTTCCGCGCTTCTTCGGAGCCTCCGGTTCGGTCCCGGTTTCTGCGTTCATTATGTCGCTCGGTTGCCAAAGTGAATTTTGAGTCATTCGTCAGCTGCTCGGGCCGTATCGCACGCCTCCGACGCAACGTCACGCGGGCGCGTGCACGTGCAGAACGTCGAATCCGGTCTTGCGGGCGATGTTGTCGGTGCCGATGAATATCGGGAACTTGATGGGAAAATACCAGCAGAACTTTGCGCAGCAAAGCAAAATTGCGGCTAGGCGGCACTTGCGAAGCCCTAGTCCGAAGGCGGGAATGGCTTGCCCTGCATCACGCTTTCGGACCCCTCGTCGGCCCGAACCGCATAGGAAAAAACGGCGCGTCCGGTTTTAAAACCGACTTTTGAGGCAGTCCGCTGTGGTGCGGCTGAATTTTTGAAGGCCGGCGCCTTTCAAATTCCCGGTGGCCAAAATCCCCGCGTTCAAAATCCCGGTGGCCAAATTCCCGGCCGTCAAATTCCCGATGGTCCGGAATGCGTTCCGACGCGTTCTGTTGAAAAGACGCGGCCCCACGCGGGCGCGTGCTGTCCGATTGGCGGAGTTCTTCATGGCGCATTCACCCGATCGCTTCCGGCGCATGCCCAGCCTTGCCATGCCCAGCCTTGCGTTGTCCGCCGCACAGGCGGGCCTCGTCGTCGCGGCGTTGGCGACCGCATCGCCCGCGGGCGCACAGGACCAGCCCCAAAGCCTGCCCCAAAGCCTGCAAAGCCAAAATCTGCAATCACCGGGGCCGGGACCGGTGGGCCGGGGTGCGCCGGCGACCTTCGCCGACCTCGCCGAAAAGCAGGTCGACGCGGTCGTGTACATCTCGACCACGCAGGCGGTTCCGCAGTCGGGCGCGCGCGGGCAGGATCTGCCGGAATTCCCGCCGGGTTCCCCGTTCGAGGAATTCTTCCGCGAGTTCCGCGACCGCCAGCGGGGCCAGCAACAGCAGCAGCGTCCGACCACCGCGCTCGGTTCCGGCTTCATCATCGACCCGGCCGGCTATGTGGTGACCAACGGCCACGTGGTGGCGGAGGCGGCTGAGATCTCCGTGACCCTGCACGACGGCACGAAGCTGCCGGCCAAGCTTGTCGGATCGGACACGCCGACCGATCTGGCCCTGCTGAAGGTCGAAAGCCGCAAGCCCCTGACCGCCGCCCCCTGGGGCAACAGCGACCAGACCCGCATCGGCGACTGGGTGGTCGCTATCGGCAACCCGTTCGGGCTGGGCGGCACGGTCACCGCCGGCATCCTCTCCGCCCGCGCCCGCGACATCCAGCAGGGGCCGTACGACGACTATCTGCAGACCGACGCTTCGATCAACCGGGGCAATTCGGGCGGTCCGCTCTACAACATGAACGGCGAGGTCATCGGCATCAACACGGCGATCTATTCGCCGACCGGCGGCTCCGTCGGCATCGGCTTCGCGATTCCCTCCGCCACCGCCCGGCCGGTGATCGAGCAGTTGCGCGACCACGGACAGGTCCGGCGCGGCTGGCTGGGCGTGCAGGTTCAGCGCGTGACGCCGGACATCGCCGAAAACCTGGGCATGCAGGACCCGAAGGGGGCGCTGGTGACCAGCGTGTCTCCGGACAGCCCGGCCGGACAGGGCGGCGTGCGCCAGGGCGACATCATCACCACCTTCAACGGCAAGACCATCGAGCAGATGCGCGAACTGCCGCGCGTTGTCGCGACGACGGAAATCGGCCGCAAGGTGCCGGTGGAGGTGTTGCGCGACGGCGGCCGGCAGACGCTGAACGTCACCGTCGGCGAGCTTGAGCAGCAACAGCAGGTCGCCGCCGCCGGATCCAGCGGCGAGCCGCGCCCCGCCGCGCCCATCGAATCGAAGAAGGTGCTGGGCCTGACGCTCTCCCCGCTGACGCCGGGCCTGCGCGAGGCCTTCTCGATCAACCCGGACGTGGAGGGGATCGTCGTCACCGAGGTGGGCGACAGCGGCCCCGCCAACGAGCGGGGGATCGAGGCCGGCGACGTGATCGTCGAGGCCGGGCAGGAACCGGTGAAGACGCCCGAGGAGTTGGACAAGCGCGTCCAGGAGGCCCGCTCGCAAGGGCGCAAGACCGTGCTGATGCTGGTCAGCCGCGACGGCGACCTGCGCTACGTGCCCATGCCCATCGAGGACAAGAAGGGATAAGGAATAAGCCGGATCGGCCTGCGGGCGCGGGCCGGTCCTACCTTTTCCTCTACCGTTCGTCGGGCCGCGGGGGTATTTTGCCGGCCGTTTGGCGAATGGGATTCCTGCTGTGAGCGCTCTTCCCGAGGGCCGTCCGCCCGTGCGGCTGTCGGTCGTGGTTCCGGTTTTCAACGAAGCCGACAACGTCCTCCCCCTGCTTGAAGAGATCGAGCGGGCCCTGGCGCCCGTCGGTGCCTTCGAAGTGGTCTACGTCGACGACGGGTCCAGCGACGACACGCTGGCGCGGCTGGCGCCCGTGGTGGCCGCCGGCCGTCTGCGGCTTGTCCGCCACCTGCGCCGCTCCGGCCAGAGCGCCGCCGTGCGCACCGGCGTGAAGGCCGCGCGCGGGGAATGGATCGCCACGCTGGACGGCGACGGCCAGAACGATCCGGCCGACATTCCCAACCTGTTCGCGCTCGCGTCCAAGGGCGGGCCGGACGCCCCGGTTCTGGTCGGCGGCCTGCGCAAGAAGCGGCAGGACACGCTGTCGAAGCGTCTGGCGTCCAAATTCGCCAACGCGGTGCGCCAATCCTTCCTGCAGGACGGCTGCACCGACAGTGGCTGCGGTCTGAAGCTGTTCCGCCGCGAGGCCTTCCTCGATCTGCCCTTCTTCGGGGCGATGCACCGCTTCCTGCCGGCGCTGTTCCGGGCGCACGGCCATCCCGTCGCCTACCTGCCGGTCAACCACCGGCCGCGCGAGCGCGGCGTGTCCAAATACAACAACTGGCGCCGTGGGCTGATCGGCGTGGTCGACCTGCTCGGCGTCTATTGGCTGAAGCGGCGCACCGCCCTGTCCCCGGCCGTCGAGGAGCGTTGAGCCGGTCCATGAGCGACGCCGTCATCACGACGCCCGGTGCGTCCTCCGGAGCAACCGCCAGCGCGGCGCGCTCTGCCATCCGGGTGGGGCGCCTGCCGCTCCTCGCCTACGCGCTGCTGGTGGTGGTGAGCGTTCTTCTGTTCCTGCCGGGCTTCTTCGACCTGCCGCCCTTCGACCGTGACGAGGCGCGCTTCGCCCAGGCGTCCCACCAGATGCTGGAGAGCGGCGACTACGTCGACATCCGCTTCCAGGACGAGGCGCGGCACAAGAAGCCGGTCGGCATCTACTGGCTCCAGACCGCCGCGACGACGCTGGTGGACAAGGCAACGGGGCACGCGGGAAAGGACATCTGGACCTTTCGCATCCCGTCGCTGCTGGGTGCGGTCGCCGCCGTCCTGGCGACGGCCTGGACCGGCGCCCGCCTGTTCGGCGGAACGGTCGGCTTCCTGGCCGGGCTGATGATGGCATCCTGCGTCGTGCTGGGGGTCGAGGCGCGGATGGCCAAGACCGACGCGGTGCTGCTGGCGACGGTGGTCATCGGTCAGGCGGCGCTCGCCAGCCTGTACCTGAACCGGCGCGCGGAGCGGTCCGGCTGGGGCGCGCCGCTGGCCTTCTGGATCACCGCCGGCATCGGCATCCTCATCAAGGGACCCATCGTCCTGCTGGTGTCCGGCACGACGGCGCTGGTCCTGGTCCTGCTCGACCGTCAGGCGGGTTGGCTGAAGCGGCTGCGCCCGCTGGCCGGGCTCGCCATCGTGGTCGCCATCGCCGCCCCGTGGCTGGTCGCCATCGCCGTGAAGACCAAGGGCGCCTTCTTCGCCGAATCCGTCGGCCACGACATGCTCGGCAAGGTGGTCGGCGGGCAGGAGAGCAAGGGGCTGCCGCCCGGCTATTACCTGGGCACCTTCTGGGTGACCTTCGCGCCCTGGTCCTTCCTGGCGCTGCTGGGCGTGCCCTGGGTCTGGGCAAACCGGCGCAGCGACGCTGTGCGCTTCTGCGTCGCCTGGATCCTGCCGAGCTGGCTGGTGTTCGAGGCGGTGCCGACCAAACTGCTGCACTACACGCTGCCGGTCTTTCCGGCCATCGCCATCCTGACCGCCTGCGCCGCGCGCGACCACTTCGCCCGCACCGTTGAAAAGCGTCGACGGGTGTTGTTCGCCGTTGCGACCGGTTTGGGATTCGTCGGCTTCGTGGCGCTCGCGGCGGCGGTCGCCGTCATTCCTTATCTGGTGGACGGGCGGATCAACCCGGTGGGCGTCGCGATGCTGCCGGTCGTGGTCGTGCTGTACGTCCTGGCCGTACGCCTGTTCGCGGAGCGGCGGGAGCAAGCCGGTTTCGCCGCGGGGCTCGCCGCGGCGGCCGTCCTGTATGCCGGCGCGTACGCGGCGGTCCTGCCGGCCATCGACGGTGTCTGGATCAGCCGCCAGGCGGCGCGCGCCGTCGCGTCGGCCCGTCCCTGCCCGACGAGCACCGTGGCCTCCGCCGGCTATTCGGAACCGAGCCTCGTCTTCCTGCTGGGCACGTCGACGAAACTGACCCATGGCTCGGGCGCGGCGGAAGCGCTGGCGGCCGACCCGGCCTGCGGGCTGGCTCTGGTGGACGCGCGCGAGGATGGCGAGTTCCGCGGGACTCTGAAGGGCATGGAGCCCACGCCGCTCGCCCGGCTCTCGGGCTTCAACTACAACACGGGCAAGCGCATCACACTGACGCTGTACGGAGCGCCGAAGCCCTGAGGCCTTGACTCTTCGGCGCCCCCCTGGATGATGCGCCGGGGGTGTACGGCCTGGGTAACCCGCCTCCACCCTGGATCCTTGGCGGGCCTTCCGGCCGAATGCGGGTTCGACTCGCAAACGGATGGAAGGCCGCCCCATCATGCTTCGAACGATGACCGTTGCGACCCTAACGGTGCTCGCGTTCGCCGCGCCGGCCCAGGCGCAGAAACAGGACTATCCCGGCTGGGTGTTCGACGAGATGGTCCCGACCGGCCCCTATATGCGCAACATGGAGCAGGCTCAGCCCGTCCCCGGTGCCCGGCCGTCGCACTGGGGCGCCATGGGCCGGGACGGGCAGGGCCGCACCGGCGGGCTGCCGCAGCGCGGGGCCGACAGTGCCCGCCGGGCGCCCTCCGACCCCACGCTGGCGCCGACCCTGGAGGGTGGTCTTCACCCGCCAACCTTGGACGGCGGCCTTCGCCCGCCCTCGCTCGACAACAGCCGCCCGGCCTCGGCCGACGGGAACCGGCGAATGTCCTCCTACTCGCGCACCCATTCGCTGAATCCCCCGGCGCGGGACGGGCGCGCACCGGCCAACACCAACACCGGCCGCGATCTGGCGACCACCCCGCCGCGCGAGGTTACCATCAATCCGTCCATGAACATCGAGTACGGAAAGTCCTTCAACGATTGATGGACGGGGACGCGGCGTCCGGGTGCTCCTCCGGCCGCCAGAGCCACGCGGCGCCGCGCACCCCGCTGGAATCGCCGTGGACGGCGCGCCGGACCGGCGTGTCGATGCGGTCGGAGAAAGCCCAGCGCCCGATCGCCGGGGGCAGGGCGTCGTAGAGCGCCGCGACGTTCGACAGGCCCCCGCCCAGAACGATGACGTCCGGATCCAGCACATTGACGATGGCCGCCAGCCCGCGCCCCAACCGATCCACCAGCCGGTCAAGCGTGGCGCGGCAGGCGGCGTCACCGAAGCCGGCGCGGGCGACGATGTCCTCCGCGCTCCGCGTCTCGCCGGTTGCGCGGCTATGATCGGCGGCGACCGCCGGACCGGAGACGAAGGTCTCCAGGCAGCCCTGTTTGCCGCAATAACAGGCAGGGCCGGGCCACTCCGCCGCCGTGGGCCAGGGCAGGGGATTGTGGCCCCATTCGCCGCCGACCGCGTTGCGGCCCGACAGGACCCGGCCATGGATCACGATCCCGGCTCCGCAGCCGGTGCCGAGGATCGCCGCGAACACCACTCCGAAGCCGGCGCCGGCCCCGTCCGCCGCTTCCGACACGGCAAGGCAATTGGCGTCGTTCTCAACCCGGACCGGACGGCCGAGCGCCTCCGCAAGGTCGCGGTCGAAGGGTTTGCCGATCAGCCAGGTGGAGTTGGCGTTCTTCACCAGCCCCGTTGCGGGGGACACGATTCCGGGGATGCCCACGCCGACGGTGGCCCGCCCGCCGCCGGCATCCGCCTCCAAACGGTGCACGAGACCCACGATGGTGCGTATCGTTGCGGCATAGTCCCCGCGCGGGGTGGGAACGCGATGCCGGGCCTGCTGGTTTCCTTGGCGATCGAGCACGATCCCTTCCGTTTTCGTGCCGCCGAGGTCGATGCCGATGCGGATCATGGTGCCGTGCCGCGCCTTTCCTTGCTGGGGCGAACCGAATGGCCGAACGCCGCCGAGCCATAGCCGGAACCGCGGCGACGCTTCAACAAATACGGCGGAACCGGCAACAATCGCGCGGCGGAAGGCCGGGATTTGGGACTGGGACAAATCGGACCGGCGCAACCAATATGGGTTGACCCCCTGTTCGGATCTTGTAGAACGACCGAAGGAAAGGGCGGGATCGCAAAGTTTTCGCCCGACAACATGGCCACCGGAGCCGGACCAACGATGATTCGCCAGCGTGCCGCTCTTCGCTTTTCTTCCCTGACCTTGCGCCGTGCCGCCGCCGCCGGCCTTGCCGTGCTGCTTGCCGGCGTTGCCCTGCCCGCCGCCGCGAAGGACTCGTCCAAGGGCGCCAAGCCAGCCGCCGCGAAGGCTGCCAAGTCCTCGACCGCCGCGTCGAAGCCGTCGGCCTGCTACAGCCGCGCCGAGCACGCGGCCGAGCAGCTGATCCGCATGCACACCGAAATGATGGTGGTCGGCCTGACCTGTAAAGACGTCATGCCGGACAGGAAGCCGTTCAATCTGTATCAGGACTTCACGGTCAAGAACCGCTCGCTCGTTTCCAGCTCGGAAGCGGCGATGATCGACCACTTCCGCAAGCACAGCTCCGGCAACCCGACCCGTCAGTTCGACATGTACCGGACGGAGCTGGCGAACGAGATCAGCCGTCGCGCGGCGGTGATCGGCACGCCGCAATACTGCGCGACCTTCGTCGACCGGTCGAAGATCGCCAACGAACTGACGGCCGACGATCTGCGCACCCTGACCGCCGATGAAAAAAGCGCCGGTCTGATGCAGTTGTCATCAAAGCCGCTGTGCGACGTCCAGGTGGTCAGCAACCCGGATGTGAACTACGCCGTAGCCCAGGCCCCGACCACCCGCACGGGCTCGGGCAAGTCGACCGGCAAGGCCACGGCCAAGGCGCCTGGCAAGCCCAATGACCCGGCCAAGGCCCAGGCGGCCTCCGCCAAGCGCTGATCGGCGTCCGTCAGCCACACCGGCACGCTTGTTGCAAAAGCCCTCCCCATCCTATTGGGGAGGGCTTTTTCGTGGCTGAGAGCGTCCGTGATGGTTGATTGCAAGTGCAAAGATCACGCATCCGGTCTGAATCGTTATTGCAAATTCGCTGAAAATTGGTATTACCGCAGATAGAGTGAGGGCATGCCCTCTTGCCCCATCCAAAGCGGGTGGGTTAACGTTCCGTGTAGACAACAATCTTGGCGCCGCGCGCGATCGCGCGGGCAAGCCAGATCAGGGAGTGGCTGTTCACGTGATCGGTCAACTGAGCGTGCCAGTCTCGCTCGCCCATGCCTGCGCGTTGCGCTGAGGCGAGGTGAGACGATGGATTATTTCCTTCAACAGTTGATCAACGGCCTGTCGCTGGGTGCCATTTATGGCCTCATCGCGATCGGCTACACGATGGTGTATGGCATCATCGGCATGATCAACTTCGCCCACGGCGAGATTTACATGATCGGCGCCTTCGTGGCGCTGATCACCTTCCTGGCCATCGGGGCGCTGGGGATCACCTGGGTGCCGCTGGCCCTGGTCATCATGCTCGCCGCGTCGATGCTGTTCACCGCCGTCTACGGCTGGACCGTGGAACGCATCGCCTACCGGCCACTGCGGTCCTCGCCCAAGCTGGCGCCGCTGATCTCGGCCATCGGCATCTCGATCTTCCTGCAGAACTACGTGCAGATCCTCCAGGGCGCGCGCAGCAAGCCGCTGCAGCCGATCCTGACGGGCAACCTGACCCTGATGGACGGTGCCGTGTCGGTCAGCTACGTGCGCTTGGCGACGATCGTGATCACGGTGGCGCTGATGTACGGCTTCACGCAGATCATCACCCGCACCTCGCTGGGCCGCGCCCAGCGCGCGTGCGAGCAGGACAAGACGATGGCCGGCCTGCTGGGCGTCAACGTCGACCGCGTCATCTCGCTGACCTTCGTCATGGGTGCCGCGCTGGCCGCCGTGGCCGGCATGATGGTGCTGCTGATCTACGGCGTGATCGACTTCTACATCGGCTTCCTGGCCGGCGTTAAGGCCTTCACCGCGGCCGTTCTCGGCGGCATCGGCTCGCTGCCGGGCGCCATGCTCGGCGGCGTGGTGATCGGGCTGATCGAGTCGTTCTGGTCGGGCTACATGGGCAGCGAATGGAAGGACGTCGCGACCTTCACCATTCTGGTGCTCGTCCTGATCTTCCGCCCCACCGGCCTGCTCGGCCGGCCGGAAATCGAGAAGGTGTGAGGCCATGACCGCGATCTCCGTGTCTCCGCCGCGGTCCATCGACTGGCTCGCGATCCTGAAGGAAGCGGCGCTGACCGCATTCGTCGCCCTGCTGCTCACGGTTCCGCTGGTCGGCCTGCGCACCGTGGACCGCCCCACCGGCCTGGGTCTGGAGACCCGCTGGGACGAGGTGGTGGCCGCGGTCGGGCTGGTCTTCCTCGGCCGCCTCGGCCTCTGCCTGATCCGCGAAGGGCAGCCGTTCCTGGTGCTGCTTCTTGCGGCCGCCGCTGGCGCCGCCGGCTTCTTCATCAAGATGCCGACCGAGTCGCTGCGCATCATCCTGATCGCCGGCGGCGCGATCATCGCGATCCGTGCCGCCATCGCTGTCCGCACCGGCCGGTCGAAGCTGACGCAGGCCGAGCGCGACAAGCGCATGGACCGCATCGCCGCCAAGGTGCAGCACGCCTCGCGCTGGCTCGGCCCGATCGCGGTGGTCGTGGCGCTGGGCTTCCCGCTGACGCCGCTGGCCGACCGCCAGATGCTGGACATCGGCATCCTGCTGCTGACCTACATCATGCTGGGCTGGGGGCTGAACATCGTGGTCGGCCTCGCCGGGCTGCTCGACCTCGGCTACGTGGCCTTCTACGCGGTGGGCGCCTACAGCTACGCGCTGCTGGCCCATTATTTCGGCCTCAGCTTCTGGCTCTGCCTGCCGCTGGCCGGCCTGCTCGCGGCCTGCTCGGGCGTGCTGCTGGGCTTCCCGGTGCTGCGCCTGCGCGGCGACTATTTCGCCATCGTGACGCTGGGCTTCGGCGAGATCATCCGCATCATCCTGGTCAACTGGTACCAGTTCACCGGCGGGCCTAACGGCATCTCCGGCATCCCGCGCCCCAGCTTCTTCGGCATCGCCGACTTCGTGCGCACCCCGCCGGAAGGCACGCGGGCCTTCCACGAGCTGTTCGGGCTGGAGTTCAACTCCCTGCACCGGATCGTCTTCCTCTACTACCTGATCCTGGCGCTGGCGCTGGTCGTGAACCTGTTCACGCTGCGCATCCGCAAGCTGCCGCTGGGCCGGGCCTGGGAGGCGCTGCGCGAGGACGACATCGCCTGCGCGTCGCTGGGCATCAACCGCACCAACATGAAGCTGGCCGCCTTCGCCATCGCCGCGATGTTCGGCGGCATTGCCGGCTCCTTCTTCGCCACCCGCCAGGGCTTCATCAGCCCGGAGAGCTTCACCTTCATCGAGTCGGCGATCATCCTCGCCATCGTCGTGCTGGGCGGCATGGGCAGCCAGATCGGCGTGGTCGTGGCGACCCTGCTGGTCATCGGCCTGCCGGAGGCGTTCCGCGAACTGGCCGACTACCGCATGCTGGCCTTCGGCATGGGCATGGTGCTGATCATGCTCTGGCGTCCGCGTGGCCTGCTCGCCCACCGCGACCCGACCATTCTCCTCTACGGCCGCAACGGCAAGGGTGCCGGCGGCCCGGCCAGCGGCACCGCCGCGGCCGGCGGCGAGGGCATCGCCGGGGGGAGGGCGAAGTGATGACGGACCTTTCCATGAGCAAAACGCCCCTGCTGACGGTCGAACACCTGACCATGCGCTTCGGCGGTCTGGTGGCCAACAGCGACGTGTCCTTCACCGCCAACAACGCCGAGATCACCGCGATCATCGGCCCCAATGGTGCCGGCAAGACGACGCTGTTCAACTGCATCACCGGCTTCTACACGCCGACGGTGGGACGGCTGACCCTGCGCCACCCCGACGGGAAGGAGTTCCTGCTGGAGCGGATGCCGGGCTACCGCATCTCGCAGAAGGCGGCCGTCGCCCGCACCTTCCAGAACATCCGCCTGTTCGGCGGCATGAGCGTGCTTGAGAATTTGGTCGTCGCGCAGCACAACAAGCTGATCAAGGCGTCCGGCTTCTCCATCGCCGGCCTGCTCGGCCTGCCGAGTTACCGGAAGGCGGAGAAGGCGGCCATCGATCTGGCCAAATACTGGCTGGACCGTGTGCGCCTGCTGGACTTCGCGGATTGGTCGGCCGGCAACCTTCCGTACGGCGCCCAGCGCCGGCTGGAAATCGCCCGCGCCATGTGCACGGAGCCGGTCCTGCTCTGCCTGGACGAACCGGCCGCCGGGCTGAACCCGCGCGAGTCGGCTGAACTGGCCGAGCTGCTGACCTTCATCCGTGATGACCACAAGACGGGCGTGCTGCTGATCGAGCATGACATGAGCGTGGTGATGCGCATTTCCGACCACGTCGTCGTGCTGGACTATGGCCGCAAGATCTCCGATGGCGACCCGGCCTTCGTGAAGAACGACCCGGCGGTGATTCGCGCCTACCTCGGCGAGGACGAGGAGGCGGAGCTTCCGGCGGAGGTCGTTGCCGACCTGCCGGATGTCGCCAAGCGCGCCGGGGAGGGAGTCTGACCCATGCTGAAGGTATCGGGCGTCCACACCTTCTACGGCGCCATTGAGGCGCTGAAGGGGGTCGATATCGAGATCGGGGCCGGCGAGATCGTCTCGCTGATCGGCGCCAACGGCGCCGGCAAGTCCACGCTTCTCATGACCATTTGCGGCAACCCGCGCGCCCGCATGGGCCGCGTCTATTTCGAGGGGGAGGACATCACCGGTCTCCCGACCTACGAGATTGTGCGCCGCGGCATCGCGCAGTCTCCGGAAGGACGGCGCATCTTCCCGCGCATGAGTGTGATGGAAAACCTGCAGATGGGTTCCATCACCGCCAAGCCGGGCAGCTTCGCCAACGAACTGGAACGGGTGCTGACCCTGTTCCCGCGCCTGAAGGAGCGCATCAACCAGCGCGCCGGCACCATGTCCGGCGGCGAGCAGCAGATGCTCGCCATCGGCCGCGCGCTGATGAGCCAGCCACGCCTGCTGCTGCTGGACGAACCGTCGCTCGGCCTCGCGCCGCTGGTCGTCAAGCAGATCTTCCAGGCGGTGAAGGACATTAACCGCGAGCAGAAGATGACCGTCTTCATGGTGGAGCAGAACGCGTTCCACGCGCTGAAGCTCGCCCACCGCGGCTACGTGATGGTGAACGGCAAGGTGACGATGTCCGGCACCGGTGCCGAGCTGCTGGCCAACGAGGAAGTGCGGTCGGCCTATCTGGAGGGAGGTCACTGATGGACGGAATTCTCGGTTCGTCGTTGCCCGTCTTCCTGGGGCTGACGGTGCTGGTGTTCGGCGGCTGCGGCGTCCTGACCGGCCAGACGCTGGCCGAAGGTTGGAAGCCGCTGCCGCTGGCGCTTGCCTACACGCTGCTGCTCGGACTGGGCGACCGGTTCCTGGTCTGGGGCCTGTTCGGCGGGCAGTTGCTGTCGGTCTATGGATTCGTGGTGCACACCGTCGTGATCGGCGCCATCACGCTGACCGCCTACCGACTGGCCGTGGCTCGCCGCATGGTGGCGCAATATCCGTGGCTGTACGAGCGTTCCGGCCCCTTCGGCTGGCGCGAGCGTGTCGGTGGGAATCTCGCCGAGTAAAAGAGGTCTCGTCCTATCCGAAAAGGATAGTCGACCGAGCAACGCTGTCGCACACCGCGACAGTAAGGGTATAGTGGAACAGGGGATGGGCCGGGTATGCTCCTACCGGAGCACCCGGCGGTACGGCCCCGCAGGGGGCTCGCGAGGCAATTCATAACAGGGAGCAAACAAAACCATGAACTACAAGCTTTCCCTCTTCGTTGCGGTTGCGGCGACCGCTCTGACCGCCTCGGTGGCGAAGGCCGACATCGCGGTGGCGACCGCCGGCCCGATCACCGGCCAGTACGCCACCTTCGGCGAGCAGATGAAGAAGGGCATTGAGCAGGCCGTGGCGGACATCAACGCCGCCGGCGGTGTGCTGGGCCAGAAGCTGAAGCTGGAAGTGGGCGACGACGCCTGCGACCCGAAGCAGGCCGTGGCGGTCGCCAACGACCTCGCCAAGAAGGGCGTGAAGCTGGTCGCCGGTCACTTCTGCTCGGGCTCGTCGATCCCGGCCTCGCAGGTCTACGCCGAGGAAGGCGTCCTGCAGATCTCCCCGGCCTCGACCAACCCGAAGCTGACCGAGCAGGGCCTGAAGAACGTCTTCCGCGTCTGCGGCCGTGACGATCAGCAGGGTCAGATCGCCGGCAAGTACTTGCTCCAGAACTACAAGGGCAAGAACATCGCCATCCTGCACGACAAGTCGGCCTACGGTAAGGGCCTGGCCGACGAGACGCAGAAGGCGCTGAACGCCGGCGGCCAGAAGGAGAAGATCTACGAGGCCTACACCGCGGGCGAGAAGGACTACTCGGCGCTGGTGTCGAAGCTGAAGCAGGAAGCCGTCGACGTCGTCTATGTCGGCGGTTACCACACCGAGGCCGGCCTGCTGGCCCGCCAGATGAAGGACCAGGGCCTCAACGCCCCGATCGTGTCGGGCGACGCGCTGGTCACCAACGAGTACTGGGCTATCACCGGTCCGGCCGGCGAAGGCACGATGATGACCTTCGGCCCGGATCCGCGCGAACTGCCGGAAGCCAAGGAAGCGGTCGAGAAGTTCCGCAAGGCCGGTTACGAGCCGGAGGGCTACACCCTCTACACCTACGCCGCTCTGCAGATCTGGGCGGAAGCCGCGAAGACCGCCGGTTCGGCGGACGCCGCCAAGGTTGCGGACGTGCTGCACAAGGGCGGCACCTACAAGACCGTGATCGGCACGATCGGCTTCGACGCCAAGGGCGACGTGACCACCCCGGCCTACGTCTGGTACCGCTGGAACAACGGCCAGTACGCCCAGGTCAAGTAAAGGGAACCGGCCCTTTCGCGAGGGCATGTCCTGCACAAGAAAGCCCGGCGGGAGACCGCCGGGCTTTTCTTTTTCGGTTCCGTATCGAAAATTCAGGTGCGCAGGCTCTGGGCCAGGGGAGCGCTGACGGTCGATGGCGGCAGCGGCGTGCCTGTTTCGGCCAGCGGACGCTCGGCGAGCAGACGTTCCGAGGTGCGCATCACGTCGCGCCAGAAGGCGGCGGCTCTGAGGTTGTTGGCGGCCGTCAGTTCCACAAGGCGCACGCGGCTGATGCGGATGGCGGACTCGCCCAGTTCTTCCACCAGGCGGGTCGCGAACAGAATCACGTCGTTGTCGATCTTCATGGGGGCATGAACATCCCGCAGTGCAAAATGTTCCACGACAACCGGCCCCAAACCGGACCCGGATGTTGCAACACCGCTACATCCAGGCTTCGCCGTGCGCCTGTCCCATAACGGACTCTCGCCAGAACCAGCCTTTTTCGTGTTTGAATGCTGTGCCGGGGCCATGACAGGAGCGCTCCGGAACCCCGGGTTTTGGAGAGCGGATATGCGCAGGAAGCGCGAAGTCGTCGAAGGCCAGTTTTATCGGAAGTTGGGGCCCGGCGGCGGGATCTGGGAAGTGATCGCCATCCGCAAGGACGGGCTTGGCACCCAGCACGCCCAGATGCAGCGTGCGGATGACCCCAAGACCCTGAAGACCCTGGCGGTTTCGGCGCTGCTCGATCCCAGCCAGTTCGAGCTGGTTGTTGAGGAGCAGCGGTAGGGGCGGGCACCCGCAGCGTTAGTTTTCCGTCCGGGCGTACAGATCGGCTCCGGGTGGATTGCTGCGGCGCGTCAGGGCGCCGCGGCGAATCAGGTGGTTGAGGTGGGCCACCGCCTCGCCGACCGCGAACACCGTCTGGTGCGTGTCGAGTCCCTTGCCGAACAGCGCGTCGGCCACCTGCGTTGCGGTGCGCGGCGTTTCGCAAAGAGCCTCAATCTCGTGCAAGCGCTCCTCGTGATGGGCGCGCAGCCAAGCGATCCGCCGGTGCAGCCCGCGGAACGGCTTTCCGTGCGACGGCAGCACGAGCACATCCTCCGGCAACTCAAGCAGCGACTCGAAGGATGCCAGGAAGTCGCTCAACGGGTCGGCGTCGGGCTCGGCCGGCCAGACGCTGACGTTCGGGCTGATGCGCGGCAGCACCTGATCCGCGCTGATCAGCAACGGCTTGTCCGGACGGAACAGGCACACCTGTTCCGGCGTGTGCCCGCTGCCAACGATCACCCGCCAGGAGCTTCCGCCGATCACGGGCCGGTCGCCGTGGCGCAACCGCACCAGGGTCGGGGGCAGGGCGTGCACCGACCGGGCATACGAGTCGCCCCGCCCCAGGATCGCCTTCAGGGTGCCGTCATCGACTCCGGCCCGGCGGTAGAAGGCTTCCACTGCCGCAGTCTGCGCGGGTGAGGTGCCGGCGCAGAGCGCGCGGGCGTACAGCCAGTCGGTCAGGCTTCCGCTGAAGGAGGCGCCGGTGTGCTCGACCAGCCAGCCCGCCAGTCCGATGTGGTCGGGGTGGAAGTGAGTCGCGATGACCCGCGCCACCGGCCGTCCGCCCAGCGGTCCCGCCAGCAGCCCCTCCCAAATCGCCCGCGTCCGCGCGTCGTCCAACCCTGTGTCGACGATCGTCCAGCCGCCCGGCTCCTCGATGGCCCAGACATTCACGTGGTTGAGCCGGTAGGGCAAAGGAAGGCGGACCCACAACAGGCCGGGTTCCACCGCCAGGACGGCTCCGTCGTCCAGTTGCCCGGTCAACGGATAGACGAGATCGTCTTCGAGGGAACGCGTCATGCGTGCGGATCCTTGAAGGAGGCTTTTGGCTGCAAAAATGCAACAGGGTTGGACTTCTTACCACAGGGGCCTTGTGACACAGAAGGCTTGCTGATATCTGGAATCTCGGACGTTTCAACCGCCGACGGAATGCGGCGGGCCAGTTTGGCGGCGGTGCGTGAAGATGGTGCGTTGGGTTCTCTCCCGAAGCGCATGGTCGTTCATGTTCCTTTCGTCAGTGGTTTTCAGCGACCGGCCCGACAACGCCGTCAACAAGGGAAAGAAGAAAATGACTCTGCGTGGGATTCTGCTCGGCTCGGCCGTCGCTCTGATGCTGCCGACCGCCGCCATGGCTGCCACCGAGGGTTTCTACGTCGGCGCCGGCGCCGGCGTGAACTGGACCCGTGACTCCGACTTCCGCTTCGAGAACACCGGCATCGGCGCCAAGTCCGACTACAAGCTCGGCGGCATCGGCGACCTGTCCGCCGGCTACGCCACCGCCTACGGCCTGCGCGCCGAGGCCGAGTTCGCCTGGCGCTGGCGCAACGCCATCGACAGCACCGAGAGCAGCAGCCGCGCTCTGAACGGCGCCGGCGGCAAGGCCAGCTCGATCGCCTTCATGGGCAACCTGCTGTACGACATCAACACCGGCACCCCGTTCACGCCGTACATCGGCGCCGGTGCCGGTATCGCCCAGATCGACCAGAAGCTGGGCAACTTCTCCGACAAGGATTGGCAGTTCGCCTATCAGGGCATCGCCGGTGTCGCCTACAACTTCACCGACAATCTGGCCCTGACGCTGGACTACCGCTACTTCGCCACGCTCGATCCGAAGTACGACTTCGGCGGCACCACGGTGAAGGGTGAGTACGCCAACCACACCATCCTCGCCGGCCTGCGCTACACCTTCGGCGCCCCGGCCGCTGCCCCGGCTCCGGCCCCGGTCGCCCCGGCCGCTCCGGTCCAGGCTCAGCCGCAGTCCGAATACCTAGTGTTCTTCGACTGGGACAAGGCCAACATCACCCCGGTCTCCGACAAGATCATCAGCGACGCCGCTGCCGCCGCCGGCAAGCAGCGCGCTGTGAGCATCCACGTCGTCGGCCACACCGACACCTCGGGCTCGCCGGCCTACAACCAGAAGCTCTCGCTGCGCCGCGCCGAAGCGGTCAAGAGCGCTCTGGTCGCCAAGGGCGTGCCGGCCAACCAGATCACCGTCGAGGGCAAGGGCGAGACCCAGCTCCTCGTCCAGACCGGTGCGAACGTGCGTGAGCCGTCGAACCGTCGCGCGCAGATCCTCATCCGCGTGAAGTGATCCGGACGACGGCTGCTCCCCAAAAGGGGTGGCCGTCAACCGTCGGAACGGGAGGGCGCCGCATCCGCGGCGCCCTTTTCGTTTGCCTTGGGCGAGGCAGGCCGTACAGTAAAGGGGCTTGCCGGAACCCGCGATGTCCCTCGCCATCGTCATTCCCACCCTGAACGCCGCCGCGACTCTGCCGGCCACCTTGGCTGCGCTCTCGTGGGAGGGGGCGTTGGTGGTGGCCGACGGCGGCTCCACCGACGACACGCGTGGTCTCGCGCGCGCCGCCGGGGCGACCGTCGTCCGGGCGCCGCGTGGTCGGGGCCCTCAACTCGCCACCGGTGCGGTGGCCGTGACGGAAACCTGGATCCTTTTCCTGCACGCGGACACCCGGTTGGAATCGGGGTGGCGTCC
Source organism: Azospirillum mesophilum (assembly GCF_053470405.2). Lineage (NCBI taxonomy): Bacteria > Pseudomonadati > Pseudomonadota > Alphaproteobacteria > Rhodospirillales > Azospirillaceae > Azospirillum > Azospirillum mesophilum. The sequence goes on along the minus strand of NZ_JBPXMQ020000022.1, from coordinate 16,344 downwards.
TGCGGTCGAGCGCTTCATGGCGGATCCTGAAAACGCCAGCCGCGCCGCCTATTTCCGTTTAAGGTTCGCCTGCGAACACCCTGCCGCGCGGCGGGTGGAGCGGATGGCGCGTTGGCGAGCGCGCGCGCTTGGGCTGCCCTACGGCGACCAAGGGCTGCTGATCGCGCGATCCCTTTACGACTCGGTCGGCGGTTTCGCCCCCTTGCCCTTGATGGAAGACGTCGATCTGGTTCGCCGACTCGGCCGGCATCGTCTGTGCAAACTGCCGGTGGATGCCGTGACGTCTCCGGCCCGGTACGAGCGGGATGGCTGGTGGGCGCGTCCCCTGCGCAATCTGGCCTGCCTGTCGCTCTATTTCGCGGGGGTGCCGCCGAGGCTGATCGGGAAGCTCTACGGATGACGCGCCGCAACCACCTGATCGTTTTCGCAAGGCCGCCCCGGCTCGGGCGCGGGAAACGGCGGCTGGCCGCCGGGGTCGGCCCGGTCGCGGCATGGCGCTTCTATCGGTCCACGCTGGGGGCGGTGCTCCGGTGCCTTGTCCACGATCCGCGCTGGGTGCTCTGGCTCGCGGTAACGCCGGACAGGGCGGTCGGGGAGCGCGGCTGGCCCGTGCGGACTCAACGGGTGCGGCGCGTGGGGCAGGGCGGCGGCGACCTCGGCCGGCGCATGGCACGCGCGCTGCGCGAGCGGCCGCCCGGCCCGGCGGTGCTGGTCGGCAGCGACATACCCGGACTCCGGCCGCACCATATCGCGGAGGCTTTCCAGAGCCTGGGCCGTCACGACCTCGTCTTCGGCCCGGCGGGCGACGGCGGATATTGGCTGGTCGGTGCTCGCCGCACCGCGTCCTTGCCGGCGGGCCTGTTCCAGGGTGTGCGCTGGTCCACGGGGCACGCCCTGTCCGACACGCTCGCCAGCCTCCCGCATGGTACCAAGGTGGGACTCGTCCCGACGCTGGAGGATGTGGATGACGCCGAATCATACCGGCGTATTGTCGCCAAAGCCCCCTGAAGACGGCACGAAAGCATAGGGCCGCGTGCATCAACTGTGGCGCGAAACGCTCGGTCGGCGTATGACGGTTTTGCCGGAATTCGCACTTTGGTCCGAGACTCTCCGGCCCCGGTTTCGACTTGTCGTTTGGCCACGCGGATTTTTGAGATGCAGGTTTCGCCATGCAGGTTTTGATTGCCGACGATCATTCCATCGTTCGCAGCGGCCTGACGCATCTGGTCGGCGAACTGGACGAGCAGGCGGGCGTGGTCGCCGCGACCAGCTACGGGCAACTCACCCAGACGCTGGACGGCGGCGGGGCGTTCGACCTCGTCATCATGGATCTGCGCATGCCCGGCATCAGCGGGCTCGACGATGTCGAGGCGGTGGTCAAGCGCGTGGCGCCGGTGCCGGTGGTCGTCTTCTCCATGATCGACTCGCCGGACGAAATGCGCGCGGTGCTGTCACGCGGCGTGCGCGCCTTCATCCCGAAATCCACCGACGACGTTCTGGTGGTGAACATCCTGCGCCTCGTGCTGGCGGGCGGGTCCTACGTTCCGCCGGTGCTGGGCATGCCGGGCGCCGCCGCGCAACCGGCCGCCAAGCCGCATCAGCCCAGCGTCTTCGACGGCATGACCCGCCGCCAGCTTGAGGTTCTGGACCTTCTGGCCCAAGGCCTGTCGAACCAGGAGATCGGGGAGCGGCTGGGCCTGAACCTGTCCACGGTGAAGACGCACGTCACCGGCGTGCTGAAGGCGCTGGGCGTCGGCAGCCGCACGCAGGCGGTGCTTCTGGTGAAGGAATCAGGCCGGGACCGTCTCATTTGACGTGACGGCCAGGGGCACGCCCACGGCGAAGACCGATCCGCGCCCTTCGCTGGATCGCACGTCCAGCCGGTGATCCAGCAGCCGCGCCAACCGATCCACGATGGCCAATCCCAGGCCGATCCCTTCGCTGCGGTCGCGGTCCGGCCGGTCGAGCTGCACGAATTCCTCGAAGATGCGCCGCCGGTCGGCCTCCGCAATTCCCCGGCCGGTGTCGTAGACCTCGATCCAGACGGTGTCGCCGCGCCGCCGGCAGCCCAGCAGCACGCCTCCCTCGTCGGTGTATCGCACGGCGTTGGTCAGCAGGTTGCGCAGGATGCGCTCCAGCAGGAAGGGGTCGCTGCACACCATGACGCGGGTCGGGACGACGCGGAAGGACAGGTCCTTGTCCGCGGCCAGTCCGGCGAATTCCGAATCGAGCTGGTCGAACAGTTTGGCCAGCGGCACGGCCTCCGGTTTCGGCTCGACCACGCCGGATTCCAGCTTGGAGATGTCCAGGATGGCGTTCAGCAGGTCGTTCATGGACCGTTGCGCCAGCCGCAGATCCCTCACCAGCGCGGTCCCGCGTGGCGTGTTCACCTGCCGCTCCAGCATGCCGGTGAACATGTTGATGGCCTGGAGCGGCTGTTTCAGGTCGTGGCCGGCGTGGGCAAGGAATCGGGACTTGGCGAGGTGGGCCTGTTCGGCCGCGTCCTTGGCCGCGTGCAGTTCCGCCGTGCGGGCGCGCACCTGCGCCTCCAGCGTCTCGTTCGCCTCGGCAAGCTCCTCGGTCATGCGGGTGATGTCGGTGAACTGGCGCTGAACATGGCGGACCATCGGGCGGAAGATCACCCGCGCTTCCACCGCCAGCGTCGCCAGGGTCAGCAGCAGCGCGGCCAGCCCCAGCCGGTGCAGCAGCCCGAATCCGCGCTCGCCGGTTTCCTGATAGCGGGCCACCATGTCCTCCAGCCGCGTCAGCAGGGGGCCGAGCGCCTGGCGGGTGATGGTCTCCGCCTCCGGCATGTTCGGCGGAAGGCCGGCCGGGCCGGCGGCGATCACCGCGCGAAGCGCCGCGATGTGGCGGAGCACCAGGTCGTTCAGCGGCTCCGGCCCGTCGAAATAGAGGTCGCGCACGGCGATGCCAAGCGCCGGGCCGGGGCCGGCACCGGTCAGCCGGCGGTGCGCGTTCTCGAACATCTCCGTCGCTTCGGCGAGCCGGCGGGTGATGTCCTGCCGCTCCGCGTCCGATTGGGCCTGTTGAAGCCCCTCGACCAACAGGGCGGTGCGTTGCGACAGCATGCGTTGCCGTCCGGAGATGTTGACGACCTCCAGCATGTCGGCGTGCTGGTCGATGACCCGTTCCGTCATCAGAAAGCCCACCACCGTGCACAACGCGATCACGCCCAGCGCGAGGCGGTACCGAAGCGTCATCCAACGCGCGGTGGTGTTGCCGATGGGAACCATGCCGTCCGTCCTTGCGCATTCCAACCGCTTCATCCTGCCGTGACCGCCGCGCTTTGGCGATGGTTCCTTATCGCCTTTGGCGATGTGGTTCCGTATCGCCTTTGGCGATGTGGTTCCGTGTCGCCATTGACCATGGTCAAAGCTTTGCCGTCCTCGGCATGGGAAAAGGGGCAGGGTCGGGGCGATCAAGGATACGCGAAAGATGGCGGTCAGCCGCGCAAGTCTGCTGAGAGGGGCGTTCCGCGCGGACACGGGGAAGCAACCGATCCGTCCGGAACCCATCCGTCCCCCTTGGGCCATTCCGGATGCTCGCGGCTTTGCGGCGGCCTGCGACGCCTGCGGGCGCTGCGGTCCCGCCTGCCCGGAGCGGATCATCACCATCGACCGCATTGGCCGGCCGGTGGTGGATTTCTCCGAGAATGGCTGCACCTTCTGCGGCGCCTGCGCGGAGGCTTGCCCGACCGGCGCACTGGCCCGAAGCGCCCCCGATGTGGCGCCCTGGACGCTCACCGCGCGCATCGGCGCCGACTGCCTGTCGTTCAACGGCACTGACTGCCGCGTTTGCGCCGATCATTGCGACGAGCGCGCCATACGCTTCCGCCCCCTCGGCCGCGGACGCTGGTTGCCGGACATCGAAGCCGTGGACTGCACCGGCTGCGGCGCCTGCGTCGGCGTCTGCCCGGTGAAGGCGGTGACCGTCGCGCCGCCCGACGGCACCTCTGTTTAGCCGGAAATTACGGGCCGGAACGCCCTTCGGAGGAACCTGTTGGTAGGGCACCCCTGTCTTGCCAACGGAGAAAACCGATGTGGTGGCGCAACGTAACCCTGATCTATGCCGTGGCGTTCACGGCGGTCGGCATTCTCGGCTTCGTCCCGACGTTCCTGTCGCCGCCGGCCGACGGCATGACTCTGGCCGTCGAATCGTTCCATGGGCGGCTGCTCGGCCTGTTCCCGGTGAACCTGCTGCACAACGTCGTCCATCTTCTGTTCGGCCTGTGGGCCTTCTTCGCCTACTTCTCCGGCCGCCCGGCATCCCGCGCCTACCTGAAGAGCGTGGCGGTGATCTACGCCGTCTTCACCGTCATGGGTCTGATCCCCGGCCTGAACACGCTGTTCGGTCTGGTGCCGCTGCACGGCAACGACATCTGGCTGCACGCGCTGCTCGCCATCGTCGCGGGCTATGTGGGCTACGCGGTGCATGAGCCGGAAGCCGACGCCACCCGTGCGGAATGGCATGCGTAACGCCGGATGACCCTTCCCGAGGAGTTGGCCGAACCGGGACGCCGCACGCTTCACGGCGTCCCGGATGGGTATGAGGCGTGGGTTCTGGGTGACCTGGCCCGCGCCGCCGGTGCGGTAGGCGTGCTGCACATCGCCGAGGATGCCCGCCGTCTGGAGCGGATCTGCCGCAACCTCCGCGCCGTGGCCCCCGATGTGGAGGTGTTGAGTTTCCCCGCCTGGGACACGCTGCCCTACGACCGTGCCTCGCCCTCCGCGCGGGTGGCCGGGCGACGGATCGCGACGCTGGCGCGGCTGGCCGAGCCGGCCCGGAGTCCTCGCGTGGTGGGACCGCGCGTGGTGGTGACCAGCGCCGGCGGGCTGCTCCGCCGGCTTCCGCCCGCCCAAGCCCTGGCGGAGGCCCGCCTGCGCCTGACGGCGGAGGAACCGCTGGATGCCGAAGCCCTGCGCAACTGGCTGTTCCGGAACGGGTACAGCCCGGCGGCCGAACTGAGCGACCCCGGCGACGTTCTGTTCGGCGACGATGCGATCCTGGTGCTGCCGCCCGGCCGGTCCGATCCGATCCGGTTCGAACTGCCGGGCGGCCAAGCCGACGCCGAACTCCCGCCGCTGTCGGAAGTGTCGCTGACGGACGCGGCCATCGCCCATTTCACCGCGTCCTATCTCGCCACCTTTGGGGCCGAGGCCGAGGGCGACGCGCTGTACCAGGCCGTGCTGGCGGGGCGCCGCCACGCCGGGCTGGAGCACTGGTTGCCGCTGTTCTTCCACGACACGGACAGCCTTTTCGACCGAATGCCCGACGCCCTGGTGACCATGGACGAGGGGGCGGAGGCCCTGCGCGATGCCCGTCTGGAGCAGGCGCGGCACGCCTACGACTCGCGCCGACGGCAGCTCTCCGCGTCGGAGAAGGCCGGCCTCCCTGTTTACCGCCCCCTGCCGCCGGAAGAGGTCTTCCTCGACGAATCGGCGTGGAACGAAGCTCTGGCTGGGCGCGCGGTGATCGACTTTGCCTCCGGATCCGGGGACCCGGACGCTGGCGGTCGTCCCCTGGCCTTGACCGGCGAGGATGAAGAGGAGCGGGTGACGGCGCTCTGGGCGGAAGGCCGCCGGGTTCTGGTTGCCGTGGACGATCCGGCCCGCCGGAAGGGCCTCGCCCGCCGCCTTCGCGCGGAAGGCGTGGAGGCGGTCGCCGCCGACTCCATCGCCGCCGACGCAGCCGTGGCTGTGGTCGCGCTCGATGTCGACGCGGGCTTTTTCGGGCCGGGCTTCGCCGTCGTTACCGGTGCGGAGCTGTTGGGCGAAGCGGTCGCGCGGCCGAGCCGCCGCCACTCCCGCCGTCTGGTGGACGATCTGACGGCGGAGGCGGCGGAGCTGGGGCCGGGTAACCTCGTGGTCCATCTCGACCACGGGATCGGCCTGTCCGACGGGCTGGAGCCGGTGGAGGCGACGGGCCTTCCCCACGACTGCCTCCGAATCCTTTACCGCGACGAGGCGAAGACCTACGTTCCGGTGGAGAATCTGGATCAGATCTGGCCCTTCGGCGCGTCCGATGGTGCGGCGCCCCTCGACCGGCTGGGCGGTACCGTCTGGACCCAGCGGCGCGACAAGGTGGCCGAGACCCTGCGCATCGCCGCCGCGACGCTGGTCCGCACCCAGGCGGAACGCGCGCTTGCGACGGTCGAGCCGGTCCGGCCGGACCGCCGGGCCTACCGTCGATTCGCCGACCGCTTCCCGCACGAGGAGACTCCGGACCAGCAGGCAGCAATCGATGCGGTTCTGGGCGATCTGGCATCCGGACGGCTGATGGACCGGCTGGTCTGCGCTGACGTCGGGTTCGGCAAGACCGAAATCGCGCTGCGCGCTGCCTTCACCGTCGCCATGACCGGCCGCCAAGTGGCGGTGGTCGCCCCGACGACTCCGCTCAGCCACCAGCATCTGGAGGATTTCCAGGAGCGCTTCGCCGGATTCGGCGTCACGGTGGCTGAGCTGGCGCGCAACGTCTCGCCTTCCGAAACCAGGGCGGTGAAGGAGGGGCTGAAGAGTGGCGCCATCCGCATCGTCATCGGCACCCACGCGCTGTTGAGCCCCGGCGTCCAGTTCGCCGACCTCGGCCTTCTGGTGGTGGACGAGGAACAGCGGCTCGGCGTGAGGCAGAAGGAGCGGCTGAAGGCGATGGCCAGCGGCACCCATGTGCTGACCCTGACCGCCACGCCGATCCCCCGGACCTTGCAACTCGCCATGGCGGGGCTGCGCGATCTGTCCGTGATTGCCACGCCGCCGCTGCGCCGCCGCCCGGTGCGCACCGAGTTCCTGACTTTCGACCTGGACCGTGTGGCCGAGGCCCTGCGCGCCGAGCGGGCGCGGGGCGGACAGGGCTTCTACGTCTGTCCCCGCATCGAGGATCTGGAGGAGGTGCGTGCCCGGCTTCAGGCCATGGTTCCGGAGTTCCGCGTTATCGCGGCGCACGGGAAGATGAAGCCGGACGCGCTGGACGACGCCATGACGGCCTTCGCGGAAGGCGCGGGCGACCTGTTGCTGGCGACCAACATCATCGAAACCGGGCTGAACATTCCCAACGCCAACACACTGATCGTCCACCGCGCCGACCGTTTCGGGCTGGCGCAGCTCCATCAGCTTCGCGGTCGGGTTGGGCGCGCGGCGGTGCAGGGCCGCTGCTGGCTGACCGTGGAACCGGAGAAGGAACTGTCCGAAGCCGCCCGGCAGCGCCTGACCGTGCTGACCCGACTCGACCGCCCCGGCGCGGGCTTCGAGCTGGCCGCGCGCGACCTCGGCCTGCGGGGCGCCGGCGACCTGCTGGGGGAGGAGCAATCCGGCCACCTCCGCGACGTGGGGGCCGAGCTGTTCCAGGAGATGCTGCGCCAAGCGGTGGAGGCCGCCCGAGCGGGCAACCCGCTGCCGGCGCTGGTCGCGCCGCGCGTGACGCTCGGCCAATCGGTGCTGATCCCGGAGGATTTCATTCGCGACGCCAGCCTTCGGCTCGCGGTCTACCGGCGCCTTGCCACGCTCGACGATCCGGACGAGCGGGAAACCTTCGCCGCCATGATCGCCGACCGCTTCGGCCCTTTGCCGGAGGCGATGGAAACGCTGATGGACCTGGGCGCGCTGAAGTGCCTGAGTCGGGAGGCCGGCGTGGTGTCGCTGGACATCGGCCCGAACGGCGCGCTGCTCGCCTTCGGTGACGAAACCCGGCCGAACGACTCAGCCTTGAGCCGTCTGGTCGAACGGCGCGACGACCTGAAGCTGCGCCCGGACGGACGACTTGTGCTGGCCGCCGGGGAGCGGACGGAAAACGACTTTCGTCGGGCCGTGCGGCGCCTGCTGCGCACCCTGCTACGGATGCGGCAGGCTCAGCCGGCTGCGGAGACCGGTGTGGTGGACTCGGTGAAGCCGCAGGCCGCCAGCGCCGCCCGCATGTGAGCCGGCACGGGGGCGACGGCCCCCACCGGCTCGCGGGACGGGTAGAGGGGCAGGGTGATCGCGCGGGAATGCAGATGCAGCGGCCGGTCGCCCGGCCCGCCATATTGCGGGTCGCCCAGCAGCGGGCAGCCGAGCGCCGTCGCGCAATGGACGCGGATCTGGTGGGTGCGGCCGGTGTGCGGCTTCAGTTCCAGCCACGTCAGGCCGTCGCCGCGCCCCATGACCCTGTAGTCGGTCACGGCGCTCTGCCCGTCATCGGCCACGACGATGCGCCAGCCGCCGGTCCGGTTGGTCACCTTCTTCAGCGGCAGTTCGATGCGCCCCTGCTCCTCCGGCGGAGACCCGGCGACCACGGCCCAGTAGGTCTTGTCCACCTTGCCGTCCTGGAACAGCTTGCCCAGCTTGCGCAGCGCCTTCGGGTGCCGCCCCAGGATCAGGCAGCCCGACGTGTCGCGGTCCAGCCGGTGCGCGAGCCCCGGAGGCTTCGGAAAGCCAAAGCGCAGGGCGTCGAAATACCGCTCCAGATTCGGGCCGCCGCCGGGACCGGCATGCACCGGCACGCCGGCCGGCTTGTCGAGGATCAGCATCAGCCCGTCGCGGTACAGCACGCGGTCCTGGATTTGTTCGGGAGTCATAAATGTCAGTTCCAAGCGCGCGAGATGAGAAGGTCGAGCGCCGCGATGATCCGGTCACCCTTGTCCGCAACCGATCCGACAAATGCGCCGAGATATGTGGCGGGGATCGACACGATTTGCAGGGGGTGCACCACGACCTTACAGTCTTCCACGATCAAGGTTGGGGTAAAGGACGGCTCCGCCACTCGGACCAAGCGTGCGTCGAGCAGTGGAACGACCACACGGCGCCCGGATTCATCAAACCGGCGGGATTGGATCAACAGAAGATAGGGAATTCCGGTTCTGGCGGCGCTCCGGTTCCGATGTACGTCGAACTGCGCCATCACAGGTCATCAAGATACTGGTCGGCAAAAGACCCGTACGTTTCGTCGAATTCGTTGAGCGCCGCGATGGCGTCATCCAGTCGATGTTCGCGCTCGTCCCGCTGTTGCTGTTCGGCGGCGACATAGTCGGCCAGGAGCTTTTCGACCTGCTCCGACAGGTTGCTCGTGTACTCCCGCGCCCGCCGGACGAGATCCTCGTTCAGCGAGAGGTTCACCGGGCGCTTCGGGGCCTGGGCGTCGTAGGCGAGGGGCACGGGCAACTCCACAGGCGGCATCACCGCTTCATGCGCATGATATGCGCACGCTTGGTCGAGCGGCAAGGAGGCTCACTCCTCCTCGTCGTCCTCATCCCCGATGGACGCGTCCTCGGCCGCCAGCACGTCGGGCCGCACCGCCGCCAGCGCCAGGAGGATGGAGCGCACCGAATCCGGCGCGTGCCGGTCGCCGGCCACCAGCGCCACCAAGTCGTCCGTGACGACCGGCGCGGCCGGAACGCGGCGGCGGATCGCGCGGATTTCCTTTTCGATGGCCTTGCGCTCCTCCGCCACGTCGTTGGCGTAGTGTGTCTGGTAACGCATGGAGAAGTCGTGCAGGCGCCGGTTCACGATGACCTCGGCGGCGAACAGGGCGCGGCGCTGGGCGTCGGCGACTTTGGCGGTCAGGTCATCGGCCATCGCGGGGATCCTACAATTCTTGGAGAAACCTTGCCCTCACCCTCCCATGCTTCGCATGGGTCCCTCCCTCTCCCGCTTGCGCAGGAGAGGGAAGGATTGCTGGGATCAGGCGAGCTTCAACTCCTTGAAGAAGTCGTTGCCCTTGTCGTCCACGATGATGAAGGCCGGGAAGTCCTCGACCTCAATGCGCCAGATGGCTTCCATGCCGAGTTCCGGATACTCGATGCACTCCACCTTCTTGATGCAGTCCTGCGCCAGACGGGCCGCAGCACCGCCGATGGAGCCCAGGTAGAAGCCGCCGTGCTTCTGGCAGGCCGCCGTCACCTCGGGGCTGCGGTTGCCCTTGGCCAGCATGACCATGGATCCGCCCGCCGCCTGGAACTGGTCGACGAAGCTGTCCATGCGGCCGGCCGTGGTCGGGCCGAAGGAGCCCGAGGCGTAGCCTTCCGGAGTCTTGGCCGGGCCGGCGTAGTAGATGGGGTGGTTCTTGAAATAGTCGGGCAGGCCCTCGCCGGCGTCCAGGCGGGCGCGCAGCTTGGAATGGGCAAGGTCGCGGGCGACGATCAGCGGGCCGGTCAGCGACAGGCGGGTGCGGATCGGGTACTGCTTCAGCGTGGCGAGGATCTCGCTCATCGGCTTGTTCAGGTCGATCTTCACCACTTCGCCGGCCAGATCGCCGTCGGTGATCTCCGGCAGGTACTTGGCCGGATCCGTCTCCAGCTGCTCCAGGAAGATGCCGTCCTTGGTGATCTTGCCCACCGCCTGACGGTCGGCCGAGCAGGACACGCCGATGCCGATCGGCATGGAGGCGCCATGGCGCGGCAGGCGGATGACGCGGACGTCGTGGCAGAAATACTTGCCGCCGAACTGCGCGCCGATGCCCATGGATTGGGTCAGCTTGTGGACCTCGGCCTCCATGGCGAGATCGCGGAACGCGTGCGCGTCCTCACCGCCCTCGGTCGGCAGGTTGTCGAGGTAGCGGGCCGACGCCAGCTTCACCGTCTTCAGGTTCTGCTCCGCCGACAGGCCGCCGATGACGATGGCGAGGTGGTACGGCGGGCAGGCCGAGGTGCCGAGATAGCGGATCTTGTCTTCAAGGAACTTCAGCAGCCGGTCCGGCGCCAGCACCGACGGGGTCGCCTGGTGCAGGAAGGTCTTGTTGGCCGACCCGCCGCCCTTCGCCATGAACAGGAACTTGTAGGCATCCTCGCCCTCCGCATAAATCTCCACTTGGCCGGGGAGGTTGTTGCGGGTGTTCTTCTCCTCGTACATGGAGATCGGGGCGAGCTGGCTGTAGCGCAGGTTGCGCTTCAGGTAGGCATCGCGGGCACCTTCGGACAGCGCGGCCTCGTCGCCACCCTTGGTGAAGACGCGGCGGCCCTTCTTGCCCATGATGATGGCGGTGCCGGTGTCCTGGCACATCGGCAGCGTGCCGGCGGCGGCGATGTTGGCGTTCTTCAGCAGGTCCAGCGCCACGAACTTGTCGTTCGGCGAGGCCTCCGGATCATCAAGGATCGCGCGGATTTGGCGCAGGTGGCCCGGACGCAGCAGGTGGTTGATGTCCTTGAAGGCCTCCTCGGCCAGCAGGCGCAGGCCTTCCGGCTCCACCTTCAGGACCTGCTCGCCGTCGAACTCGACGACCGAGACGTAATCGGAGGTCAGCTTGCGGTAGGTCGTGTCGTCCTTCGCCAGCGGGAACAGCGTCGAGGCGCCACGGGCAAGGCTGGTATCGCCGGATTTCGGGGTGGGCATCAGAGGGGCTTCCTTCCTGGACAGTCTTTTCGGTCACAGGCCCCGATGCGGCGCGCGGGAGCGCGCAAAAGGGCCAGGGCCACGCTCGCGCACCGTTATACACCGCAATCGTCCACGCACAACGGGAACGGAACCCCCTGCGGCGATTGGGAAGCTTTTGCCCCGGACCCCAAACGCGCCACGGCCCGGCACCGCCCGATGTCCGGTCGATGTCGGGCCACAAACAAGCGTTTCTTTTCCGCGTGTTACGCCGCGTTCTTGAGGTCCGCGCTCAACTCCGCATGGGTCTCGGCAACCCGCTCGGCGGGGGCGCCGGCCCATTCCGTGTGGGCCGGGATCTCCTCGCCCTTCATCACCAGCGTCAGCGGGCCGAGGCGGGCGTAGTCGCCGACATGCGTGTCGTACAGCACCGTGGCGCCGGCCCCGATCGTCACGCCGTCACCGACCACGACGCGGCCGACCTTCATCACGCGGTCCTCGTACAGGTGCGTCTGCAGGGCCGACAGAGCGTTGATGGCCGTGTAGTCGCCAACGGACACGCAGTCGAACTCCGTGATGTCGGTGGTGTCCATGAAGACTCCCTTGCCGAACTTGGTGCCGAACAGGCGCAGCACCCAGGGCAGCATCGGCGTGCCGCGCAGGTGGTCCAGCAGGACCTTGCCGGCCAGACCCCAGTAGAGCACGGCGACCGCCTCGGTCTTCATGGCCCACCAGGACCACATCGGCTTCACGGTCGGCTGGTAGCGGCCCATCAGCAGCCACTTCACCAGGATGACCACGGCCACCATGGCCGCGGGGATGGCGACGCTGACGCCCAGGAACTGGGCCAGGAAGGCGCCGTAGCGCTGCTCCAGGATCGCCGGGGCGAACAGCTCCACCGCCAGCGTGCCGAAGGTGATGAACAGCATCGTCGGCATGGACAGGCTGAAGGCCTCGAACACGGCGCGGCCGAAGCGGCGGGCCTTGGACGGCTCGTAGGTCCAGTTGGAGCCCACGCTGTCGAAGCGCTGGCGAACCGGCAGCTTGATCGGCGGGCTGCCGAACCAGGTCTCCCCGGCGGACATCGCCTCGTTGGCCGGTGGCTTCGACTTGATGCCGATCAGCGAGCCGGTCGGGATGCAGGAGCCCGGCGGGACGACCGCGTCGTTGCCGACGAACACGCGCCCTTCGGTCTTCACCGGCTTCAGCACCATCCAGCCGCGCCGGATGTCCTCGTCGCCCAGAACCACCTCGTCAGCGATGAAGCACTTCTCCCCGATCTCCACCAGATCGTAGCGGCCGGCGAGGTTCGTCGAGATCTCCGCGTCCTTGCCGATCTTGGCGCCCATCAGCCGGTACCAGGCCCGCATGTAGACGGTGGCGTAGAGGGAGCTGAGCGTGTCCAGCATGACCTCGGTCGACAGGGCCACCAGCCACTTGCGCAGGTAAAAGCCGCTGTGGACGGAGTAGGTGCCGGCCTCGACGCGCGGCAGGACGATCCAGCGCACGGCGGCGATCATCAGAACGGTCACGGCAACCAGCGCCATCGCCGTCGGCCATGCGATCACCGGCAGATAATAGAGATAGCTGACTCCGAAGGTCGAACCCAGCACGCCGTCCAGCTTGTCGAACAGGTAGAAGGCCGGGAAGATCGGCATCAGCGAAATCGGTGGCAGGGCCAGCAGCATCACGGTGTAGAGAAGGGCGTTCACACCCTTGCGCAACGCGCCGGCCTCGGCCTGGGCGGGCAGGGACTCCCGGTCGACCGTGCCGATGCGGCGGGCGGGCGAACCATCCCAGCTCTCATAGGTCCCGGTGCGGGTGTGGGCGGGCAGGGCGGTCAGGTCGGCCAGTTCCGTACCGGCCCCGACCACCGCGTCGTGTCCGATCACGCAGGAGGTGCCGATGTAGGCGTCCTCCCCGATCTCCACCGTTCCGATGACCAGCTCGTCGCCGATCACCTCGGCGTTGGCCAGCTTGACCTTCCCGCCGATGGACGCGCCCCGGCCGATGGTGACGAGGTCCACGGCCCCGGATTCGAACTCCCCGATCAGCGCATCGTCGCCGACCTTGGCGCCCAGCGCCCGCAGCAGCACCCGCATGACGGGGGAGCCCTGGAACCACTTCAAGTGCACGAGGCTGATGAAGCGCTGCGCCAGCCACCAGCGGTAATAATAGGCGCCCCACAGCGGGTAGCGGCCGGGCTTCGTCCGCCCGATGATCAGCCACTTGGCGCCGACCGCGATCAGCACCGTGGCGACGTTGATCACCATGTAGACGCCCAGCAGCGTCGCGATCTCCTGAAGGAAGTTCGCGTCCTCGCCCGACAGCAGCATGTAGCTGACGAAGACGCCCAGCCACTGCGCGGTCATCAGCGCCAGGATGACGGGCAGGGCGGCGGCCTGCGCGGCCCCGCACAGGAACCGGCGCAGCAGCGGCGGTGCCTTGAAGGAGAGATCCTTGCGGACGGCGGCACCCGAAGCGCCGTGTGGCACTCGGAGGTCCAGCTTCTCCGCCATGGCGCGCAGGGTCCGCGCGCCGTAGACGTCCTGAAGCGTCAGCCCGTCAAGATGCTCGGTCTCGCGCACCGCCGACACGAACCGCGCAGCCAGCAGCGAGTGCCCGCCGAGATCCATGAAGAAGTCGGCTTCCAATGGAATGGCCTGACCGGGGAAGACGCGCTTGGCGGCGTCCAGCAGAGCGGCCTCAGTCGCCGACTGCGGCTCGTCCTGTTGGCCGGCACCGGCATCGTCGGTCAGGGTGGCCGCCTGCAGGGTCTTGCGGTCCGCTTTCCCGGAGGTCAGGCGGGGCAGGCTATCCGTCAGCTCGAAATGCGACGGAACCATATAGCTGGGCAGCTGCGCGCGCAGCGTGTCGCGCAGCGCCGTCTTGTCGAGCGTGGCGCCCGCCTGCGGCACCAGGAAGGCGACGAGCCGGTCGATCCCCGTGTCGCTGCGCAACACAACCGCGGCCTGGGCAACGCCCGGAATGTCGGTCAGCTTCGCCTCGATCTCGCCGAGTTCCAGGCGGAAGCCGCGGATCTTCACCTGATCGTCGATGCGGCCGTGGAACAGCAGGTTGCCCCGCTCGTCCACGCTCACCGCGTCGCCGGAGCGGTAGAGAACCGGATCGGGCGCGTCGAGGAAGAAGGGGTTGCGGATGAACTTCTGCTCGGTCAGGTCCGGCCGGCCGAGATAGCCCTTGGCGACGCCGGGGCCGCCGATCAGCAGTTCGCCTTGAACACCGGGGCCGACGAGCTTCAGGTTCTCGTCCACCACATAGCCGGTGTAGTTCGGGATGGGGCGGCCAATGGTGACGGGCTCGTCCGGGCGCACTTCGGCGACGGTGGCGACGACGGTCGCCTCGGTCGGGCCGTAGCTGTTGAAGATCGTCCGGCCCGGCCGGCACCAGCGCGCGGCCACCGCCGGCGGGCAGGCCTCGCCGCCCAGGATGATGACGCGCAGGCTCGGCACGTCCTTGGGCAGCATGGCGAGCAGCGTCGGCACCGTGTCCAGGACGGTGATGCCGGCCTCGTTCAGAACGTCGGCCAGACGGTCCGCCTCGTCCAGCACCTGCCGGCTGGCGACCCACAAGGTCGCGCCGACGAGGTAGGGGACGAAGATTTCCTCCAGCGACAGGTCGAACGCCACCGAGGCGCCCTGGAACGCCACATCCTCTTCGGTCAGCCCATAGATCGTGTTGGCCGCACGCAGATAGTGGCAGATGTTGCGGTGGGTGATGACGATGCCCTTGGGCTTCCCCGTGGAGCCCGAGGTGTAGATGGCGTAGGCCGGATCATCCGCCGTCACGCCGTCGTCGCGCAGGTTCGGCGCGGTCTCGTCGTCGGACGCCAGATCGCCGAGCCGGAGCACGGGAACGGTCAACCCGCCCGCCTTCGAACCGGTCACCGCATCGACGATGATCGCGGGCGCCGCGCAATCGGCAAGGCTGATCGCCACGCGGTCAGCCGGCGCGTCGGCGTCGAAGGGAAGATAGGCCGCCCCCGCCTTCAGAATGCCCAGAAGCGCAATGTGCAGGTCGAGCGACCGGGTCATCCAGAGACCGACGAATGTGCCGGGGCCGAAGCCCTGCGCGCGCAGGGCGTTGGCAACGCGGTTGCTGCGCGCCTCCAGCTCGGCATAGCTGACGCGGCGGCCGTCGAAGATGATCGCCGTGCGCTGCGGAGCGCGGAGCGCGGTCGCCGTGAAGAGTTCCGGCAGCAGCTCGTCCCGAAGCAGACCCGGGATCACGGCCCCTTGGAGGATGCCGGGTGACGTCCGACGGTTCGAAGGTTCGGAAGTGCAGGTAACCGGATCCTGGTCCTGGACGGAGGTCGGCGCGCTAAGAAGTGTCACGCTGTATCAGCCTTTGTCAGATGGTTCAGCGCGACCGCGGTTTTCGGACCCTGATCGGCTGGTCCCGGCGCTCGGCTGATGGCGGCACCTTGCCACCTGCATGGTCTAATCGATCTTGGTTAACGAAGTATTTCCCCGCGCCGAGCCCAGCCGAAACCTCGCCCCAAGATCGCGGCAGAGATGGGAACGGCACGGGGCGAAACCTAGTTAAATCCGCGTCATTTGCACAGTGTTTCCGAAGGGGGTGAGAAGGTCGCACCTTATGCCTTACGAAAGGGGACAGCGGCATCCGGGTGGGTTGCGGCGAAAATTCGCCGAGGGTCGAAAAAACCGCTTGCGCGATCCGGAGGAGGGGGCATATAAAGCGCCTCCCGACGCGGTGGCCGCTGACGAAGCGCCGCCGGGCCGGAAAACAGATGACAATCTGGCCCTGGCGGCTCACTCCTCATACGGGACTGAGCGCGGGGTTTTGCGGTTCCCCAGGTGGCGCCGCGGGTTCTTGGATATTGTGGATACCGTGTTGTGAGAAGGGATGCGCAGGCGGCGGTGTTTTGTGCCGTTGGCCGCGGACCGGTTCTTCGGAAGGGGGATTGGCATCGCGGGTCGTCTGTAGAGCATCCTGGTCAAGCAGTAAGAGACTTCAGTTTCGAAAGCTTGGGTGAGGGCGCTTGAGGCGACCCTGTCAAGTGAGCTTC
>NZ_JBPXMQ020000021.1:0-106045 GCF_053470405.2 Azospirillum mesophilum | reverse complement strand
CTCACGTCCGGCCAACCAAACGCAACACCGGATCGCCAACCACCCCCAATGCGCGCAGCGCCTCGACAACAGCCCAGGCTCAGCCAGCCCCGTGAGTAGTTACGCCTCCGCCGCGCGCAACGTCCCCACGCCATCCTCCCCTGCCCGCACCTCGACCCGCCGGTCATGGTACGCGGCGAGGCTGGCGCGGTGGCCGATGCTGAGCACGATCGTGCCGGGCAGGCGCTCCGCCAGCAGGCCGTAGAGCCGTGCCTCGGTCTCCGGGTCGCAGGCGGAGGTGGCCTCGTCGAGGAACAGCCAGTCGGGCTTGTGCAGCAGGGCGCGGGCGAAGGCTATGCGCTGCTGCTCGCCGCCGGACAGGCGTTGCGCCCAGTGATCCTCTTCGTCGAGGCGGTCGGCGAAGGACGGCAGGCCGACGGCGTCCAGCGCCTCGCGTAGCGCCTCGTCCGCGACGGCATCGGGCGCGGCGGGGTAGGCCACGGCGGCGCGCAGGCTGCCGATGGGCATGTAGGGCTTCTGCGGCAGGAACATCGCTTCCGCTCCCTTCGGCAGGTCCACGCGGCCCTCGCCAAAGGGCCAGATGCCGGCCACGGCGCGGAACAGCGTGCTTTTGCCGGAGCCGGAGGCGCCGGTGACCAGCACCCGCTCGCCCGGCCGCACGGTCAGGTCGGCGCGCAGCAGCGGCTTGGCTTGCTGCGGAAGGGCCAGCGTCACGCCGTCCAGCCGCAGGGCCGCGTCCGGACCGGCCGCGCGGGCGATCTGCGGCGCCTCGCGGCCAGCCGCCTGGATCGCCTGCACGGCGCGGTGGAAGCCGATCAGGCGGCTGGTGGTGGCGTGCCAGTCGGTCAGGTTCACGTAGCCCTCGATGAACCAGGACAGGCTGCCCTGCACCTGCCCGAAGGCCTGCGAGGTCTGCATCAGCGCGCCCAGCGGGATGGCGCCGGAAAAATAGCGCGGGGCCGCGACCAGCAGCGGAAAGATGATCGCCACCTGATCGTAGCCGGAGGTGAACCACACCAGCCGCTTCTGCGTGCGCATGATGGCCCACCAGTTGTCCACCACGCGGGCGAAGCGCTGGGCGAAGCCGCGCCGCTCCTGCGGCTCGCCGCCTTGCAGGGCGATGCTCTCCGCGTTTTCGCGCAGGCGGACGAGCGCGAAGCGGAAGTCGGCCTCGTAGCGCTGCTGGTCGAAGTTCAGCTTGGCGAGCGGCCGGCCGATGCGGTGGGTCAGCCATGTGCCGACGACGGCGTAGAGCAGCGCCACCCAGACCATGTAGCCGGGAATGGCGATCTCCGTCCCGAACAGCGGCACCGTCAGTTCGCCCGACAGGCTCCACAGCATCGCCAGGAAGGAGGCCAGCGTGACGAGGTTCGTCAGGAAGCCCAGCGTCAGGCTGAGCGTCAGCTGCACGAAGCCGCGCAGATCCTCCGCGATACGCTGGTCGGGGTTGTCGGTCGGCTCCGACGCGAACTGGAGGCGGTAGTAGGTCTGCCCGCCCGTCCATTCGCCCAGATACCGCTCCGTCAGCCAGCGGCGCCAGCGGATTTGCAGCATCTGGTTCAGGTACAGCCGGTACACCGCCACCGCGATGTAGACCAGCGCCAGCCCACCGAACAGCAGCAGCTGCTCGACGAAGGCGCCCTGATCCTTCTGCTCCAGCGCGTTGAAGATGTCGCCGTTGACCTGGGTCAGCCAGACGTTGATGAAGACCACGCCCAGATTCAGCGCGACGATCACCGCCAGCAACCCGCGCGCGGCCCAGCGCTCCTCCGACGACCAATAGGGACGGGTCAGCGTCCACACGTCCTTCAGAAAGGCGGAGAGCACGGCGATGCGGCGGGTCATCGGGTGGAGCCTCGGCAGTGATTGGAACCTAGCCGCCGATTACCACCCCTAAACCTGAAAAGCTTATGAAATCTCTGTCACCGGATACCGCTCACCCGCGCAGCACGTCGCGGCTGGCCAGAAGCGCGCCGCCGACGATCAGCGCGCAAGCCGCCCACACGGTCCAGCCGCCCGTCGCCTGCCCGAACAGGATCAGCAGGAAGGTCGAGGTCAGCGGCGTGGCGTAGGACAGGACGCCCAGTGCCCGAATGTCGCCGCGCTTCACCCCGTGGTCCCACACGAAGAAGGCGGCCCCCACCGGCCCGACCCCCATGGCGAGCACGGTCAGCCACTCCGCCGCCGTGGGCACGACCGTCGTCTCGAAGATCGGGTGGCAGAGCGCGGCCAGCACCGCGGTGGCGAGGCAGAAGCCGCCGACCGCCTCCGTCGGGACGTTGCCGAAGCGGCGCGACAGCACCGAATAGGCCGCCCAGGTCACCGCGCAGGCCAGCGCCGACAGGTAGCCCGGCAGGGCGCCGGCCTCCACCGACACGCCGCTTCCCGCCACGATCAGCACCGTGCCGGCCAGCCCGCACAGCGCCCCCACCACATGCCCGCGCTTCAGCCTCTCCCCCGGCAGCAGGGCCGAGAACAGCACGATCAGCAGCGGCCACAGGTAGTTCAGCAGGTTGACCTCGATCTTGGCCTGCGGGGCCAGATAGAAGGCCAGATAATAGAAGAAGTGGTAGCCGAACAGCCCCGCCACCCCCAGCAGCCAGACCGGCCAGGGCTGGCGCATGGCGCGGAGCACGTCCTTTCCGCGCGCCGCGTTCGCCGCCGTGCAAATCACGAAGCTGATTCCGAAGGACATCGCCAGAAGCTGGAACGGCGGAATCCTCTGCGACAGCGCCGTCAGCAGAGCCAGCGTGGACCACAGGAGGATGGCGACGCCGCCGATGGCGGTGGCGCGGCGGACGTGGGCGGCGGGTGCGGCGAGAGTGTCGGTCGTCATCCCGTGTGCTTAGCCCAGCAGATGGCGCCCGTGCAATCCCCGAAGGAACTCTCCCGCACCTTGCCCAAACCAGGATTGTCACCCCTTGGAACAAACCTATGGAAGACGGCGAAAATCCAATGTAATTTCGAAGCGATCGTTTCGGCGTCACTTCCGTCCGTGGTGGACGTGGCCTGTGCCACAAACATCGGGGGCCGCAAACATCGGAAATTGAAACGGCAGGGCCATGGACACGTTGCGCATCTTCGTCCGCCGGTTTCTTCCGATCCTGCTTATGGTCCTGGCGTTCCTGACGGCCCCGCCACCCGCGCGCGCCGCAGCCGACCTGCGCGCCGTGCTGGACGATGTCCTGCGGCGCTACGACATTCCCGGCGGCGTTCTCCTGCTGTCCACCCCCGACCGGCGGGAGGTGGTCGCCGCCGGCATCGCCGATCTGCGCAGCGGACGCCCGATGACCGCCGAGACGCGCTTGCACATCGCCTCCACCGGCAAGATGCTGACGGCGGTCGCGGTGCTGCGGCTGATCCAGGACGGCCTGTTCGGGCTGGCAGACCCGGCCCTGCCCCTTGTCGACCATCCCGACGCGGCGCGCCTGCCCAACCTGAAGGGCGCCACGGTGGCCGATCTGTTGTCGCACCGCTCCGGCATCCCCGACTGCCTGCGCAACAGCCGCGCGACGACGGACGAGCATCCCGACCCGCATTGGACGGCGGACGATGTTCTTCGCCTCATGCCCTGCCGCCAGCCGACCAAGCGGGGCGAGTATGCTTATTCGAACACCAACTACATCCTGCTGGGCCACATCCTGGAGCACGTGGACCGCCGGCCGTTCGCGGAGGCGCTGGCGGAGCGGGTGCTTCGCCCGGCCGGCATGCAGGACACCACGGTGGGAGCGAACCCGGAGGACCCGGGCGTGGCGCGCGGCTACCGGCGGCCCGACGCAAAGGGAAAGCGCGCGGACGCCAGTCTGTTCGGCTATTCAAGCCCGCTGGGCGACGCGCCGGTCACCACCACGGCGGCCGACCTGGAACGCTTCGCCCAGGCGCTGTTCCGCACGCCGGGCGCTCTGCTCAACCCCGTGCTGCTGCGCGAGATGCTCATCGACCGGGCCGGCGAGGCGGAGGAAGGCTATGGCTACGGGCTGGTGGTCGAACATTCCGACTGGGGGCCGCGCTGGGGACACGGCGGCCGTCTGGCGGGCTTCCGGTCGGAGTTCTGGTACTATCCCGACCGCGACGCCCTGACCGTCCTTCTTCTGAATGGTGACGAAAACACCGAGGACGACGTCGGCGCGCTGATCGCCCGGCGACTCTTCGCACCGAGCGCGCGTTAAAACAGCCCGTTCAGCAGGGACCCGCGGCCGCCCCCGCCGTTGAGGAGGTTGAGCGCGCCCGACGAGGAGGAGGACGAGGTGCCGAGCAGGGCGGACAGGCGCTGGAGCTGAGGGGAGTTCTGGAAGGGGTTGTCGCCCTTGGCCGGCTGCTTGGCGATGGTGTCGTAGTCCTTGCTGTAGGTGCCCATCTTCAGCTGGACGCCGTAATTCTTCGGGTCCTTGACCGGTACGTCCTTGTCGCGGGCGATGCGCACCGTGTAGTCGCCCCGGTCGACGGTCAGTTCGCCCTTTTCCAGCTTCTTGTAGGCGTCATAGGTGGCACCGGCGTCCTTGTTGCTGTCGGCGACGACCTTGCCCTGCTTGTCCATCAGCTGGATGCGCACGTCGGCGTCGCCGACGCGGCCGAGAGCGACCTCGCCCTTCGTCGTCACGGTGAACTTGTAGAAGTCCGCCGGGTCGTTGGCCGCCAGCGAGCTGAAGACGTTCAGCCGGCTGGTGTCCTTCACCAGCGTGCCGATGTTGGTGGCCATCGGCGCGGTGTTCAGCGCCGACTTGCGGACGTTCTGTTCGTATTGCTGGACCTTGCCGGCGGGCTTGTCGTCCTTGGTGTTCTTGGCTTGGTCCTGCACGCGCTTCATCGCGGCGTCGATGGACGCCTGAAGGCTCTGGGCCATGCTGCCGATGTCGCTCAGTCCGACCATTCTTCTTCCCTCCGGCACGCGCCCGTTTGGGGCGCTTCGCCAGAGGGTTGCAGGAGCCGTGCCACACGGGTTGCGTTGCGCATCAAGGCGTTAGCGACGGCGCACGCGGCCGGACACAGGCAAGAGCTGCACAGCCTCGGCAAATTTTTCCCCCCGCGCCCAACTCCGATGGGAAAGGGATTTTTCAGGCCGCCACCAGCTCGAACCTGTCCACGTCCACCAGACCACGGTCGGTGATCTTTAGGTGCGGGATGACCGGCAGCGGCAGGAAGGCCAGTTGCAGGAACGGTTCAGCCAGCGGGCAGCCCATCTCCTTGACGCTGGCGCGGAGCGTGCGCAGGCGGCGCTCCACCGTCTCGAAGGGCTCCAGGCTCATCAGGCCAGCAAGCGGCAGGGCCAGTTCGCCCACCACCCGGCCGTTCCGCACGGCGACGAAGCCGCCCTGAAGCTCGATCAGGCGGTTGACGGCAATCGCCATGTCCTCGTCGCTGGCCCCCACCACGCAGATGTTGTGGCTGTCGTGCCCGACGGAGGAGGCCAGCGCTCCCTCCACAAAACCAAAGCCCTTGGCGAAGCCGCGCCCGACATTCTGGTTGGTGCCGTGGCGGGCGAAGACGCAGATCTTCAGGATGTCGCGCTGGGGATCGGCGACGAGATGACCGTTCCGGGCCGGCACCTCAAGCCGCAGATGCTCGGTGATGATCTTGCCCGGCAGCACGCCGATCACCGACTGGACGGAGCCGCCGGCCGGCACCGCGAAATCCACCGCCGTGACGGGATGCAGCTTCACCGATTCCAGCCCCACCGGTTCTATGGACGGGCGGCCGGCGAAGCTCTCCGCCGTCACCACCCGCCCGTTGCGGATGACGCGGTTGACCGCGCAGGTCTCCAGATCGTCGAGCAGCACGAGGTCGGCGCGCTGCCCCGGCGCGACGAGCCCCCGGTCGAACAGGCCGAAGCCGCGCGCCGCCGACCATGTGGCCGCGCGGTAGACATGGGCCACCGGCGCGCCGAGCCGGATGGCGCTGCGGATCAGGTGGTCCATGTGCCCCTCCTCCGCGATGTCGAGGGGGTTGCGGTCGTCGGTGCAGAAGCCGAGGAAGGGGGAGGTTTCCGGCTGGATGACCGGGGCCAGCGCGTGCACGTCCTTGGACACCGACCCGTCGCGGATCAGCACCTGCATGCCCTTGCGCAGCTTCTCCATCGCCTCCGGCACGCTGGTCGTCTCGTGGCAGTTGCGGATGCCGCAGGAGAGATAGGCGTTCAGCTCCCGCCCGCTGAGCAGTGGGGCGTGGCCGTCGATGTGCCGGCCGTCGAAGGCGGCCAGCTTGTCCAGCACGCTGTCGATCTTGTGGAAGACGCCGGGGAAGTTCATGAATTCCGCCAGCCCCAGCACCTTCGGGTGGTCCTTGTGGCGCACGAGGTCCGGCGCCTCCAGCCGCGCGCCGGAGGTCTCCAGCTCCGTCGCCGGCACGCAGGAGGACAGCTGCACACGCAGGTCCAGCGCGGTCCCCTCCGCGCACTCCAGGAAATAGCGCAGGCCGTTTTCGCCCAGGACGTTGCAGATCTCGTGCGGGTCGCAGATGGCCGTGGTGGTGCCGCGCGGCAGGACGCAACGGTCGAACTCCAGCGGCGTGACGCAGGTGGATTCGCAGTGGACGTGGGTGTCGATGAAGCCGGGCACCACGGTCAGGCCGCGCCCGTCGATCTCCTCCACCCCGTCGTAGGATTCGTAGGTGCCGACGATCCGGTCGCCGCAGACGGCGATGTCGCCCTCGGCGATCTCGCCGGTCACGACGTTGAGGAACCGGGTGTTCTTGATGACCAGGTCGGCCCTGGTCTCCCCCAGGGCCTGCCCGATGCGCTTCTTCAGATCGTCACGGCCGACCGCCATCGCCCCACCTTTTCCCTGTTTCGGGCCCTGTTCCGGGCCCTGCTCCAGAATCTACAGGTGGAGGCCGGCTGGATGGCCGTCAATCGCGTTTTCCGTAACTCCGGGTGACGGCGCCGCTCCAGTCCTTGCCGTCGCAGGCCTGCTTTTCGACGGACTGGACCAGAGCCAGCGCGGCGCCCTCGACGCGGTAGCGCCACTTCACCCCGCAGTCGCCGGAGCCGCGCGCCTGCTCGAAGATTTCCACCACGTCGCCCCGCACCGAGGGGATGCCGACCGGGACGGCGTTCAAATCGAGCCGGCGCTTGCCGTTCTCCACGACCTCCACCGCCAGCCGCTCGGCCGTTCCCTTGGGCTTGTTCACCAGAAAGGGGGTGTAGGAGCACTGATAAGCGCCGCAATCCACCGCGACCGCCACGAACAGCCGGTCGTCCGGTGTTGGGGCCGGCAGCGGGGCCGCGTAGGTAAAGCCGGCGTAGCGCTCATAGGGGGACATCACCTCCGCCTCGCCCCCGGCGCCGGGAACGGGCGGGTCCGGGTGGAGGCTGGTCAGGGTGTAGGCGACGAAGGCCGCTTCCTCCTCCGCGTCCCGCCCGGCCTCGGCCAGCGGATCGATGGCCTGGGCGCGCTCCAGCGCCGCCGGCAGGATGCGCGGGCCGGCCTTGGCGATCACCGCGCGCAGCCGCTGGTCGTACAGCGACATCAGCGCCGCCCGGTCCTCGTTCGCGGCCTTGAAGGCGCGGGTTCGTTCCAGCAGCCAGCGCACCTGATCGCCCTTCAGCGAGGCCGCCTGTTCCGCCGGCACCCCGTCGAGCGCCATGCGGTAGGCCCGGTCGAGCAACCGGTCCATGGCCGCCAACGCGTCGTCCGCGCAGACCGCCTTCTCCACGGGCTGGGAAGCCCGCGCGCAGTCGAAGCTGGGACCCTTCGTGGTGTTAGGAGCGGCGGTCGCGGTCAGCGGCAGGAAGACGAGGAGGGCGGCGAGGGCGTGGCGCATGGGACCGTCGTTCGGACGCGGAAAACAGGTCCCCACCCTACCCCCGGCCACCCCGGCGCGGGAGCGAATTCTACGTCAGCCCGCCCTACTTCCGCCCGTCACCGAAGCGCCGGCAGTCCCGCTCGTCGCTGCCGGGTGCGGCGCGGCCGCCGTTGGAGGTGCGGTAGCGGGCATCGTCGCAACGGCCGTTGTTGGCGTACCGGTTTTCCCGGTGGGAGGAGCCCCAGCCGAACCGGTCCTCCCGCCAATGGTCGCCACCGCCGAAGTGCCCGCCGCCATAGAGCGGGCTGTGATAGTCCGGGTAACCCCAGTAGGACTTCGGGACCACGCGGTAGGCCGGCACTCCGTACCCGTACGTCCCGTAACCGTACGGATGGACCGGCGCCCCGTATCCGTATCCCCCGTATCCATAGCCGGCGGACGGATACTCCTCGACCGCCGAAACCCGCAGGCTGCTGACGTTGCAGGCGGACAAGGCCAGGAGCGCCGAGGCGAGGAGGAGGATGGGACGGGGGGCTGCGGTGGCGGACATGGCGGACCCGCTGGGTCGAGGGATCTGGGGCAGGGGAAATCCTGCCTTCACCTTCATCAACACCCGGCGATAGCCCCTTATTCCCGCCCTGGGGTCCAGCACCACTGTGCCGTCCTGAACAATTCATCTCAAAATCAATACGCAAAAGGTAAGTACGCTTCCCAAAGCGTCAGCGGCGAGTTGTCATAGGCTCATTTAACTGTTCGGAAACAAACGACGTCCCCACTATTGTTACCCCAAAAGCGCCATAAGAGCGCCATCACGGGGGACGTCCAACGATGCTGAGCATGCTTAGAAATCTAAAGATCGGGCCGAAGGTCTATCTGCTCGTCGGCCTCCAGGTCGCGGTCGCCGCGGTCACCGGCCTGCTGGGGCTGGTCGCCATGCACGACCTGTCGGGCAAGTCCGAAGCCATCGAGAAGGCCGGCGACCGGCAAATCCTGGGTGAGCAGATCAACGGCCACGTGCTGGCCGTCGTCATGGACTCGCGCGGCGTCTACATGGCCAAGGACGCGGCGGAGGTGGAAAAGTTCGGCAAGCCCCTGCTCGCCAGCCTGAAGACGCTGGGGGACCGTCTGGGCGAGCTGAAGGCCCTGACCCCGCCGGAGGGGCGCGCCGCGCTGGACCCGGTCGCGGCCAAGGCGGAGGAGTTCATCCGCTTCCGCACCGACCTGGTCCGCATCGCCCGCGACAAGGGCGCCGCGGAAGCCCGCGTCTTCGGCGACAACGACGCCAACCGGGCCAACCGGCAGGCCCTGAACTCGGCGCTGGAGTCCCTGTCCGCCCAGCAGAACAAACAGGTTGACCGCCTGCACGACGAGATGATGGCGGCGCAGAGCCGCTGGACGATGATCATGGCGGTCTTCGGGCTCGGCGGCGTGGCCTTCGGCATCCTGCTGGCGGTGGTGGTCGCGCGGGGCATGATCGCCCGGCCGATCCTGCGCATGACCACGGCGATGACGGACATCGCCGGGGGCAACATGGCCGCGACGGTGCCCAGCACCGACAACACCGACGAGATCGGCGACATGGCGCGCGCCGTGCTGGTCTTCCGCGACGGGCTGAAGCGCGCGCAGGATCTGGCCGAGCAGGAACGCCAGGACATCGCCGCCCGCCAGCAGCGCCAGGAGCGGCTGGAAGCCCTGACCCGCAGCTTCGCCGACAAGATGAGCGGCCTGTGCCGCACCCTGAATGGGGAAGCCGACAACATCCGCTCCAACGCCGAGTCGCTGACCCACGCGGCGGAAGACGCCTCCCACCGCTCCTCCACCGTGGCCGCCGCTGCGGAGCAGGCGACGGGGAACGTGCAGACGGTTGCGACCGCGGCGGAGGAGCTGACCTCCTCCATCGGCGAGATCAGCGCCCGCATCGGCGAGGCCGCCCGCATCGCCAGCGAGGCCGAGCATGAGGCCCAGCGCACCAACGCCACCATCCAGGGCCTCGCCCAGGCGGCGGAGAAGATCGGCGCGGTGGTGAACCTGATCACCGAGATCGCCAGCCAGACCAACCTGCTGGCGCTGAACGCGACCATCGAAGCAGCCCGCGCCGGTGAAGCCGGCAAGGGCTTCGCGGTCGTCGCGTCGGAGGTCAAGAACCTCGCCAACCAGACCGCCAAGGCCACCGAGGAAATCTCGGCCCAGATCGTGGCGATCCAGGCGGAAACCCAGCAGGCCGTCGGCGCCATCAGCGGCATCGTCGGCACCATCGAGCGCATCAACGACATCAGCACCGGCGTCGCGGCGGCGGTCGAGGAACAGGGCTCCGCCACCCGCGAGATCGCCCGCAACGTCCAGGAGGCCGCCGCCGGCACGCGGGAGGTATCCACCACCATCACCGGCGTGTCCGAAGCGGCCAACCGCACCGGCGAGGCCGCCGGCGGCCTGCTCGGCGCCGCGCAGGGGCTGAGCGTCCATGCCCGCACCCTGCAAAGCGACGTGGACGACTTCGCCCGCCAGATGAAGGCGGTCTGAAGCCCTGCGGTCGATTTCCGCACGTCCCCGCGCCTGTTGAAAAGCCTTTCCCCACACCGGGGAAGGGCTTTTTTCTTTTCCGATGGCCTCTTGCAGGGTGTACCCGTTGAGGGCTCGCGCGGTGTTCGCAAGTCACGATGCATCGTTGCGATTGCTGCGCCTGCGAAGTTCGATGGTTGCGCGCTGTTTCGCACGTTTGATGTAGATCAATGCCCCGGCTTGGTCACAACTGGTGCAATGGCGCCGCGCGCTTCGCGCCTGAATACCCATATAAAATATGGGGACAAAGAACGCACCACGGCCTGCCCCACAGCGTGCCGCGATGCGTCGTGGCGTGTCGCGCATGCGGCGTCCGGCACCGGGCGGCGCGGTCCATCGCAAGGGGTCTTTGGGGGAAATCATGCCCGACGGTCATGTGGATCTCGACGCCGAACAGATCGGCAATCTCGACGAGTACGAAGGTGCGCTCGCCGGCATGTCGCGCCGGGAATTCCTGACGTACTGCACCGGCGTGGCCGCGACGCTGGGGTTGTCCCCCGCCTTCGGCGTGAAGATCGCCAACGCCGCCGTGGCCGCCCCGCGTCCCACGGTGATCTGGCTGTCCGGCCAGGCCTGCACCGGCTGCACCGAGACGCTGCTGCGCACCAACCACCCGACGCTTGAGACGCTGATCCTCGACACGATCTCGCTCGACTACAACGAGACGCTGATGACCGGGGCCGGCCACCAGGCCGAGAACTGGAAGCAGCAGGCCATGAAGGCCAACTGGGGCAAGTACCTGATGGTCACCGACGGCGCCGTGCCGACCAAGGACGGCGGCGTCTACTGCAAGGTCGCCGGCAAGACCTACCGCGAGGCGGTTCTGGAATGCGCCAAGGGTGCGGCGGCGGTGATCTCCATCGGCTCCTGCGCCTCCTGGGGCGGCTGGCCGTCCACCGGCGTGAACCCGACGGGTGCGGTCGGCCTGAACGAGATCATCAAGGACAAGCCGGTCGTCACCGTCCCCGGCTGCCCGCCGAACCCGTACAATTTCCTGTCGCTCGTGCTGCACTTCGTCACCTTCGGCAAGCTGCCGGAGCTGGACGACAAGATGCGCCCGAAGTTCGCCTACGGCCGCCTGATCCACGAGAACTGCGAGCGCCGCCCGCATTTCGACGCCGGCCGCTTCGCCATGGAGTTCGGCGACTACGGCCACCGCCAGGGCTACTGCCTGTACAAGCTGGGCTGCAAGGGTCCGGAGACCTACGCGAACTGCCCGTCGGTCGGCTTCAACGACGTGGGCCAGGGCACCTGGCCGGTCGGCACCGGCCATCCCTGCTTCGGCTGCACCGAGAAGGGCGTGGGCTTCACCAAGGGCATCCATGAGCTGGCGACCCTGAAGTCCGTCGCCCCGCCGAACAGCTACCCGCCGGTCGCCACCGACAAGGGCGAGGGCATCTCGGCCGGCGCTGCGGCGGTGGTCGCGGGCATCGCCGGCGCCGCCGTGGGCGCCGGTGCCGTGATCTCCAGCCGCCTCGGCAAGCAGGACGAGAAGACCGAGTCCCACTCCACCCCGGCCGAGTGAGGTGGGGCATGCCCGAGAAAAAGACACCTGAGAAAAAGACCTCGGTATCCCGGCGCGGCTTCCTGAGGAACGCGGTCAAGGGCACCGCCGCCGCGACGGCGGCGGCCTGCACCACGGTCGTCGCGTCCCCGCCGGAGGCCAACGCCCTCCAGCGCCCGCCCAAGCCCCTGCCGCCCGAGGCCGTCGGCCTGCTGTACGACAGCACGCTGTGCATCGGCTGCAAGGCCTGCGTGACGGCCTGCAAGGACGTCAACCACATGCCGCCCGAGGTCGGGCCGCAGCAGCAGGCGTGGAACGGCGCCCCCGGCAATCCCACCTGGGACACGCCGGTGGAGCTGTCGGCCAAGACGCTGAACGTCATCAAGGCCTACACCCACGGCACCGCCGCCAAGAAGGATTCGGCCGAGAACGGCTTCGCCTTCATCAAGCGCCAATGCCTGCACTGCGCCGACCCGTCCTGCGTATCGGTCTGCCCGGTGTCGGCGATGACGAAGGACCCGAAGAGCGGCATCGTCAGCCACAACCCGGACGCCTGCATCGGCTGCCGCTACTGCGTGCTGTCCTGCCCGTTCGGCGTGCCGAAGTACGACTACAACGACGCCTTCGGCGAGATTAAGAAGTGCCAGCTCTGCAAGCAGCGCCTCGTCAAGGACGAGCTGCCGGGCTGCGCCGACGTCTGCCCCACCGGCGCCACGCTGTTCGGCCGGTCGGAGGATCTGCTGAAGGAGGCCAAGCGCCGCACCGCGCTGAAGCCGGGCGAGTATGCGCACTACCCGCGCGGCGACATCGCCGGCAAGGTCGGCGGCGCGCGCTCCGGCCACGAGAAGCTCGTGGAGGCCGCCTACCAGCCGCACATCTACGGCGAGAAGGAGCTGGGCGGCACCCAGTGCCTGGCCGTGTCGGCGGTGCCCTTCGACAAGCTGAACATGCCGACCAACGTGCCGGAGACCGGCTATCCGACCCTGTCGGAAGGCATCCAGCACACGCTGTATGCCGGCATGATCGGCCCCGCCACGGTGTTCGCGGGCCTCGCCTATCTGGCGCACCGCAACACCAAGAACCACACGGACGAGTGAGGGGCGATCATGTCTGCATACGTGCAAGAACATCAGCCGCAAGCCGTCAAGGCCGAGGGCGTGCACCACGCCCATGAGGCCTTGGGCGGCCGTATCCTGACCCTGCCCTTCCTCGTCTGCGCCGTCCTGGTCGTGATCGCCGCCTTCATCCTGGCGCAGCGGTACGGCCATGGGCTGGGGGCGGTGACGAACCTGTCCGACGGCTACCCGTGGGGCATCTGGGTCGCCATCGACGTGGTCATCGGCTCGGCCTTCGGCTGCGCCGGCTACGTCATGGCGCTGCTCTGCTACATCCTGAACAAGGGCGAGTACCACCCGATGGTCCGCCCGGCGGTCATGGCCAGCCTGTTCGGCTACGGCCTCGCCGGCGCGGCGGTGCTGATCGACCTCGGCCGCTACTGGCACTTCTACCACCTGATGATGCCCTGGTACGCGCAGCCGAACTCCGTGATGCTGGAAGTCGGCCTGTGCGTGGCGACCTACACGCTGGTTCTGGTCGTGGAGTTCGCCCCGGCCTTCCTCGAGCGCTTCGGCATCGAAGGGCTGCGGCAGAAGCTGAACAAGGTGCTGTGGGTCTTCATCGCGCTGGGCGTGCTGCTGCCGACGATGCACCAGTCCTCGCTCGGCACCATGATGGTCATCGTCGGGCACAAGCTGTCGCCGCTGTGGCAGACCCAGATGCTGCCGGTCTTCTTCCTGCTGACCGCCGTGCTGATGGGCTTCGCCATCGTGGTCTGGGAATCGGTGCTGTCCTCGCTGAACTTCCGCCGCCCGATGGAAACGCCGGTTCTGAAGAAACTGGCCGGCCTGATGCTGGTGGTCGCGTCGGTCTTCGTGGCGCTGCGCGTCGTCGACCTGATCGTGCGCGGCCAGTTCGGCCAGATCTTCGGCGGCCCGCAGGCCGGCTGGTTCTGGGCGGAGACGGTGCTGATGGTCGGCGGCCTCGTCCTGCTGATCCCGAAGGCGAACCGCGGCCGTTCCCGCGCGCTGTTCGTCTCCTCCTCCATGCTGCTGGCGGCCGGCATCCTGTACCGCCTGAACGTCTACCTCATCGGCTTCACGCCGTCGGTCGGTCCTTGGCACTACTTCCCGTCGGTCAAGGAAATCATGGTCACCGTCGGCGTCTTCGCGCTGGAGATCGCCCTGTATCTCGTCTTCGTGAAGAAGCTGCCCGTCCTGCACGCCGTCCATCCCGAGCACGGCTGAGTTTAGGAGAGTATCGTTATGGCTCAGCGAGTTGTTGTTGATCCGGTCACCCGCATCGAGGGTCATCTGCGGGTCGATTGCGAAGTGGACGGCGGCAAGGT
Organism: Azospirillum mesophilum; assembly: GCF_053470405.2. NCBI lineage: Bacteria > Pseudomonadati > Pseudomonadota > Alphaproteobacteria > Rhodospirillales > Azospirillaceae > Azospirillum > Azospirillum mesophilum. The sequence continues at coordinate 91,838 of NZ_JBPXMQ020000021.1, read as the reverse complement.
CACCAAGGCCTGGGCGTCGGGCCAGATGTGGCGCGGCATCGAACTGATCCTGCAGGGCAAGGACCCGCGCGACGCCTGGGTGTTCGCCCAGCGCATCTGCGGCGTCTGCACCACCGTGCACGCGATCACCTCCGTCCGCGCGGTGGAAAACGCGCTGAATCTGGAAGTGCCGCTGAACGCGCAGTACATCCGCAACATGATCCAGGGCGCGCACAACGTCCACGATCACATCGTCCACTTCTACCACCTGTCGGCGCTCGACTTCGTGGACATCGCCTCGGCCCTGAAGGCCGACCCGGCGGCGACCGCGAAGCTCGCCCAGTCCATCTCCGACTGGCCGAAGAACAGCGTCCAGGAATTCACCATCGCGCAGAAGAAGCTTCAGTCCTTCATCAACTCCGGCCAGCTGGGCATCTTCGGCTCCGGCTACTGGGGCCACCCGGCGATGAAGCTGACGCCGGAGGCCAACCTGATGGCCGCCGCGCACTACCTCCAGGCGCTGGACTACCAGCGGCGCATGAACAAGGTGGTGGCGATCCTGGGCTCCAAGACCCCGCACATCCAGAACATGGCCGTGGGCGGCGTCACCAACCCGATCAACATGGACAGCCAGTCCACCCTGACGCTCGAAAAGCTGATGTACATCAAGCAGCTGATCGACGAGGTGGGCGACTTCATCACCGCCGTCTACCTGCCGGACGTGGCGGCCATCGGCGCCTTCTACGCCGACTGGACGCAGTATGGCCGGGGCGTGGTCAACTACCTGTCCATCCCCGACATGCCGCTGGACACCAAGGGCACCGTCTTCGCCCTGCCCGCCGGCTTCATCGAGAACGGCGACGTGGTGAAGGGCTTCACCCCGGTGAAGGGCTTCCACGACCCGTATTTCGAAAAGGGCGTGAAGGAGAGCGTCAAGCACGCCTGGTACCAGGGCGGCAAGGGTCCCCTGCACCCGTACGACGGCGAGACGATCCCGCAGTACACGGACTGGCAGGACGAGGGCAAGTACAGCTGGATCAAGTCGCCGACCTTCTACGACAAGCGCGCCCAGGTCGGCCCGCTGGCCAACGTGCTGGGCATGTACGCATCGGGCCACCAGCGCACGCAGTTCTGGGTGCATTCGGTGCTCGACACCATTTCGAAGCATCTGGGCAGCAAGGTCGGCATCGACGCCCTGCACTCCACCATCGGCCGCCACGCCGCCCGCGCGGTGCGCTGCGTGGTCCTGCACGAAGAGCTGCAGAACCAGTGGAAGCTGCTGATGGAGAACATCGCGAAGGGCGACACCACGACCTTCAACAAGCCGGTGTTCCCGAAGGGTGAGATCCGCGGCTTCGGCTTCCACGAGGCGCCGCGCGGCATGCTCTCGCACTGGGTCGTGATCGAGAACGGCAAGATCAAGAACTACCAGGCGGTCGTGCCGACCACCTGGAACGCCGGCCCGCGCGACGAGGAAGGCCGCATCTCCGCCTACGAGGCGGCACTGCTCGACAACCCGGTGGCGGTCCCCGACCAGCCGCTGGAGATCATCCGCACCCTGCACAGCTTCGACCCGTGCCTGGCCTGCGCCGTGCACCTGACCGACACGGAGACGAAGTCGAACTATCAGGTGAAGGTCGTCTGACCCTTACCTTGACGCACTCGGAACGGCCCCTCTTCCCCCGTGGAAGGGGGGCTTTTTCGTCGCCGCGCCCCTGCCCTATTCCTTTTTGATCCAGTTCACGGCGCGTCCCGCCAATTCCCGGTATCGCCGTCCCCCATCCTTCCCGAACGGAGCCTGCCCCCATGTCCATCCTCGTCCTCGGCCTCGGCAACATCCTCCTGATGGACGAAGGGGTGGGCGTGCACGCCATGGAGGCGTTCGACGCAGCCTGGGCTGTGCCCGACCACGTCAGCGTCGTGGACGGCGGCACCTGCGGCATGGACATGCTGGACCTGATCGCCAGCCACGATCACCTGATCGCCGTGGACGCGGTGAAGACCGGGGCGCCCCCCGCCACCGTGACGGTGCTGCGCGGGGAGGAGGTGCCGGCCTACTTCAAGGGCAAGCTGTCGCCGCACCAGCTCGGCCTGTGCGACCTGCTGGCCTCGCTCCGCTTGCAGGACGAGGCGCCTCAGTCGGTAACGCTCATCGGCTGCGTGCCGCTGGCGCTGGGCACCGGCCTGATGATGTCGCCGGAGGTCAAGGCGAAGATCCCGGAGATGGTGGGCCTGATCGGCGAAGAACTGCACCGGCACGGCGTGACGCCCACGCCGAAGGCGTGATACTCCTAAACACAATGCCCAGGACATAATGTCCCGGTCTGTTGCGGTGCGGGAACAGCCCATATACCTTGCGGCCCCGGGGTCTTTTCGCACCGCATCAAAACACCGACAAGCCTTTGGGCAGGAGCCTGCATAATGGGCCGCTTTTTCAGCCGGCTGACCTTCAATCAGAAGCTGGTCGCCCTCAACATCATTGGCACGCTCATCAGTTGCGCCGTCACCGTCTTCGTGGCGCTTTACTTCGTCGCCGGCGACCTGAAGCGTCAGGAGATCGAACGGCAGGACACGAACACCCGCGTCGCGACCGAAATCATCAACCCGAAGAACGAGCCTTTCCAGCTCGCCAACGGCAAGCTTTCCGTCGGGGGCGTGAATCTGGAGGAGAACTTCACGGCGGTCGACCGCGTCAAGGCGGCGCTGGGGATCAACGTTTCCATCTTCCGCGACAACACCCGGATCGCGACGACCCTGATTTCGAAGGACGGCAGCCGTGCCGTCGGCAGCAAGATGCCCGATGACGTCTACCAGCGCGTCATCACGCGCGGGGAAAGCTTCCGCGGGGAATATCCGGTCCTGGGCGTCAATTATCTGGTTTCCTACGTCGCGCTGAAGGACAGCGCGGGCAAGACCATCGGCGCCATCGCCGTCGGTATGCCGGCCGGCGAGTTCTACGCGATCATCGACCAACTCGGCTGGCGCGTCGGCGCGGTGTCGCTGGCTGTGGGCGCCATGCTGTGCATCCTGACCTTCTTCTACGTGAAAGGCCAGATGCGCGCGCTGCACCGTCTGTCCGACGTGATGGCCGCGATGGGGCGCAAGGATTTCTCCGTCGCCGTCGGCGACACCGACCGCACCGACGAGATCGGCGGCATGGCGCGGGCCGTGGCCGGCTTCAAGGACAGCCTTGCCGCCGCCGAGGATCTCGCCCGCCGTCAGCGCGAGGCGGAGGCCGAGCAGGCCCGCCGCCGCACGGAAATCGACCGGGCAACCCAGAGCTTCGCGGGCAAGATCGACGTGGTGGTGCGCTCCGTCACCGACTCCGCCCAACGCATGCGCAGCAACGCGGAACGGCTGTCGAGCAGCGCGGAAAACACGCAGGAGGCCGTGTCCACCGTCTCCTCCGCCTCGTTGCAGGCGTCCAGCAACGTGGAGACGGTCGCCGCCGCCGCGGAGGAGCTGACCGCCTCCATCAGCGAAATCAGCCGCCATGTGGGCGAGGCGACCCAGGTCGCCGACCGCGCGGTGGACGAGGCGCAGGCCACCAACACCACCGTCCAGGGCCTCGCTGACGCCGCCAACCGCATCGGCGAAGTGGTGGAGCTGATCAACTCCATCGCCGCGCAGACGAACCTTCTGGCGCTGAACGCCACCATCGAGGCGGCGCGCGCGGGTGAGGCGGGCAAGGGCTTCGCGGTCGTGGCGCAGGAGGTGAAGAACCTCGCCAACCAGACGGCCAAGGCCACGGAGGACATCCAGAACCAGGTCGCCGGCATCCAGGACGAGACCCACAAGGCGGTGGACGCCATCTCCACCATCGTGGACACCATCCGCCGCATCAGCGACATCACCGGCACCGTGGCCTCCGCCGTGGACCAGCAGGGGGCCGCGACCCGCGAGATCGCCCGCAACGTGCAGGAAGCCTCCACCGGCACCCACGCCGTGTCGGCCAGCATCGACGGCGTGTCCCGCCAAGCCAGCGAAACCGGCGCCAACGCCGAGGACCTGCTGACCGCCGCGCAGGCGCTGCAGGGCGAATCGCAGACCCTGGCGAACGAGGTCAACAGCTTCCTGTCGATCGTCCGGCAGGGGTAATGGCAAGCGGACGTTGCGCCGCGCGGCGGCGGCGCAACGCCTTGCTTTGCTTTACCGGTCGGTGCGGATCGGGCCGTATTCCACCGGCACCCAGGCGTAGCCGTTCGCCTCGGCCCGAACGTGGCCGATGCCGGGGAAGGGCAGGTGCGCGCCGGCCACCCACAGCGTCTGCGCCGCCGCGTCGGCGAACAGCTTCTTCCGGGTGGCGACCGCCTGTTCCTTGTCCACGTCGAAGTCCATCGCCACGTCCGGGCGGGCGAACTGCACCGCGTGGCTGTGGACGATGTCGCCCCACACCAGGATGCTCTGCTTGCCGGAGCTGAACAGGTAACCGCTGTGGCCCGGCGTGTGACCGTAGGCCGCCACGCTCGCCACACCCGGCAGCAGCGCCTCGCCGGGCTGATAGGGCTTCAGCTTGCCCGCCGCGGCGTAGGGCGCCACCGCGGCGCGCGCCATGGCGTAGAAGGGCTGCGCGTCGGCCGGCGCCTTGGCGGCCACCTCCTCGCTCAGCCAGAAGTCGGCGTCGGCCTTGGCCACGCGCACCTCGGCGTTCGGGAAGGCCATCTTGCCGTCAGCGCCCAGCAGCCCGTTGGCGTGGTCGGGGTGCAGATGGGTCAGCAGCACCGTGTCCACCTGCGCGGGGTCGTAGCCGGCCGCGCGGATGTTGTCGGCGATGTAGCCCAGCGACGGGCCGAAGGCCTTGGCCGTGCCCGTGTCCACCAGCACAAGGTTCGTCCCGGTGTGCACGAGGTAGGCGTTGACCGCCGTCTGCACGCCCTGCGTTTCGGCCAGGAACATGCGGGCCAGCAGGCTCTGCACGTCCTCCGCGCTGGCGCCGACCAGCAGCTTGCGGTCCAGGTCGATGTAGCCGTCGTAGAGCGCGGTGACCTCGAAATCGCCCAGCCCCATGCGGTAGAAGCCCGGCGCCTGGGTCCGCTGCTGGGCCGGCGCCGCGGCCTGGGCGGGCGCCACGACGGAGACCGCCGGAACGGCAAGGGCCAAGGCAAGGAGAGCGCCGCGCAGGGCGGCCAGTCTCGACAGTGTCATGAACGCGATTCCCATGAAGCGAAACGGCGGCCAGAATGACCGCCTGTTCACCGCCGGGAAAGCGCGCGTGGCGCATCGCGCTAAACCTATGGTTTTTCGGCGAATTTTTGGAATTCGCGCACAAACAAAAAGGCCCGGCGGGTGATTCCGCCGGGCCTCCTTGTCCGAATCGGGCGCTTCGGTGCCGATCAGCCGAGCGCGAGCAGCGCCGCACCCGCCAGACCGATCAGGGCGCCGGCGCCGCGCAGCGCCAGCGTGCCCGTGCGACCCTCGGCGAAGCGGCGCAGCGACAGCGCCGCGCCGATGCCGGCGCCGTGCAGCAGCGCGGTCGAGACGGCGAAGCCCAGGCCGTAGAGCAGCGGCTGGGCCGCTTCCGGCATCTCCGCGCCGTGGGCGTGGCCGTGGAACAGGGCGAACAGGGCGACCATCCCGGCCGAGGCCAGCAGCGGCAGGCGCGACTGCAGCGCGACCAAACCGCCGAGCACGGCCACCGACAGGGCAATGCCCAGCTCCACCGACGGCAGTTCCACGCCGGACAGGCCGATCAGGCCGCCGCCGATCATGGCGCTGACGAAGCTGGCCGGCAGCAGCCACAGGGCGGCGCCGCCGCGCTGCGCGGCCCACAGGCCGACGGCGACCATGGCCAGCAGGTGGTCCCAGCCGCCGACCGGATGCAGGAAACCGTGGACGAGCCCGGCGTCGTGGGCACCGAAGGTGTGGGCAAGCGCCGCGTTGGGCAGCACGGCGAGGGCTGCGGCCACCGCCGCCGACGCGAAAGCGAAACGTTTCATCCGAGCATTCCCCAGCAGTTCATAGTGCGGCGCGCGACCGACCCCTTCCCATCGCACGCAAAGAGTTCGCCACTTTAACAGATCGACATCGATTGAAAATGGGCGGCGGCGCGGAAAGCGCGCCGGAGACGAATGTTTGACGCACATCAATGTGCGGGCGCGGCCCCCGGTCAAGATGCCGCAGGTTCCCCGAAAGTATGCGGGTTAAGGAAGGGCGCATGTGTCTCGGCATTCCGATGCAGGTTCTTGAGACCGACGGCTTCACGGCGCTCTGCTCCGGCCGGGGCGAGCAGCGGCGCGTCAACGTCATGCTGATCGACGAGGTGCCGCCCGGCGGCTGGGTGCTGGTGCACATGGACAACGCCGTCCGCGCGCTGGACGAGGACGAGCTGGAACCGCTGAACAACGCGCTGGACGCCATCCTGCTGGCCGCGCGCGGCGAGAACACCGACCACCTGTTCGCCGACCTGCTGGCCCCCGGAGAGCCGCGTTGAGCGCAACCGCCCTGGAAGCCGGATTCGCGGCGGACGCCCGGCTTTCCTGCGGGACCTGCGGCACCGTCTATGACCCGGCGGCCGGCGACCCGGCGCGGGAGGTGCCGCCCGGCACGCCGTTCGGCCGCCTGCCCGACTATTGGCGCTGCCCCGGCTGCGGCGGCCCGCAGCACGGCTTCACGATTCCGGACACCGCCGGCGCCGACCCCATGGCGTTGCGCGTCGCCGCCCTGGTCGCCGCCTACCGGCTGATCGCGGAGCGCGACATGGCCGACGTGCCCATCTGCAACGCCGCCCTGTCGGTGGAGGCCCTGGGCTTCCGCCCCCACGGGCCGGGCTGGATCGGCTGTGTCATCGCCCCCTGGTTCCTGAACGCCGTGCTGATCCCGCACGACCCGGTCGCCTGGGCGGGCTTGCGCGACGGCGACAAGACGGACATCGCCCTGCCGTCCGGCGCCTATCACTTCACGGCCGCACGGGTGGGCGCGCTGGGGACGCTGGCGGTGATCCCGCTGGTCTCCGCCATGAATGTTTTCACCAGTCAGGACGACGCGCGGGCCGCCGCCGAACTGGCGCTCGACCAGCTGATGCGCGCGCCGGTGCCCGAATCCCCGGAACCGGCTCCTGCGAAGGAGACCACGCCCGCCCTCTCCCGCCGCTCCCTGTTTGGGGGCCGGCGCCGATGAGTGAGTCTGGCGGGGGTTTGGGCGAGGGATTGGAAGGCACCGTCAGCGTGCGCCTCGCCGTGTCCGGCGGGCGGGTGAGCGCCGCGACGGTCGCCGTCCGCCGCCCCGCCGCCGCCCGCGCGCTGGCCGGACGCACGCCAGAGGAGGCGGTTCGCCTCGTGCCGCTGCTGTTCAGCCTGTGCGGCACCGCCCAGGCGCTGGCCGCGGCCGGAGCGCTGGAGGCGGCGCTCGGCATCGACGCCACGCCGCACGCCCGCGCCCGCGCCCTGCTGGTTGCCGTGGAGACGGCCGACAGCCACGCGTGGCAAGCCCTGATGGACTGGCCGAAGCGGCGGGGCGAGGAGCCGCAGCCGAAGGCCTTGGCACCGATCCGCACCGCCGCCCAGTCCGTGTCCAAGGCCCTCTATCCCGCCGGCGACGGGCTGACGCTCGGCGGCGGCTCCCTGCGGCCCGACCGCGACGCGCTGGACGAGGCCGTCGCCCGGTTCCGCGAGCGTCTGCATTCCGCCGTTTTCGACGGACCGCCCCCGTCCGACACCACGGATCTCGGCGCTTGGGCGACCGAAGGCGCAACGCCCGCCGCGCGCATGATGCGGCGGGCGCTGGCCCCGGACATGGCCGGCTTCGGCGCCAGCGGTGTGGCGCCGCTGGCCGGGCACCCGCCCGCGTGGTTCGGCGACCGGCTGGCGGCCTCGTCCGACTTTTCGACGGCCCCCCATCAGGACGGCGCCCCGGCCCACACCGGCCCGCTGGCCCGCCAGCGCACCCATCCGCTGGTGGCCGCGCTGCTGGACCGCCATGGGCCGGGAGTCGCCGCCCACATCGCCGCCCGGCTGGTCGAACTGGCCGACCTTCCCGACCGCATGGCGCTGCTGACCGACGGCCTGCAAGCCGCCGATCCCGTCCGGGCCGAAGGCGGTCCCGGCCAGGGCAGCGGCGCCATCGAGACGGCGCGCGGGCGACTGGCCCACTGGGTGCGGCTGGAGGGTGGACGGATCGCCGAGCACCGCACCGTCGCCCCCACGGAATGGAACTTCGCCGCCGACGGGCCGCTCGCCCGTGGCCTGACGGGCGCGGCGGCGGACGAGGCCTTGCCGGAACGCGCCGGAATGCTGGTCACCGCGCTCGCCCCCTGCGTGGCCTGCGCCATCACCATTGACCGGGAGGACTGACCCCATGCACGAGCTGGCGCTCAGCCAGGGCATCATCGACGTGATCCGGGACCAGGCGGCGGCCCAGGGCTTCGCGCGGGTGAAGACGGTCCGTCTGGTGATCGGGACCCTTTCCCACGTCGAACCCGAGGCGATAGAGTTCGGCTTCGAGGCGGTCAGCCGCGGCACCGTCGCCGAGGGCGCCGCCCTGGAGATCGAACGCCCGCCCGGTCAGGCCTTCTGCCTGTCCTGCGAAAAGCCGGTCCCGCTCGTCGAGCGGTCCGATCCCTGCCCCGACTGCGGCGGGCACCAGCTCGTCGTGACCGGCGGCGAAGAGTTGCGCGTGAAGGAACTGGAGGTCGAGTGATGTGCACGGTCTGCGGCTGCGCCGAAGGCGAAACGAAAATCGAAGGCGGCCATTCGCACGGCCATCACCATCATCACCACGATCATGACCATCATCATGATCATGGGCACGATCACGAGCACATCGGCCCGGACGGCAAGGTCTACCGCCACAGCCACGGGCATCATCATCACCATCATGATGATCACGCGGGCCACGATCACGGCCACCATCACCACGATCACGACCATGACCACGGGCACCACCATCATCACGACCACGGCACCCTGGACCTGAGCCAAGGACCCGCCGGGACCGAGGTTCCGGGTATGTCGCAGGCGCGGCTGGTCACCATCGAGCAGGACATCCTCGCCAAGAACGACAGCTTCGCGGCCGTGAACCGCCAGTTGTTCGCGGCGAAGGGCGTGTTCGTGCTGAACCTGATGTCCAGCCCCGGTTCGGGGAAGACGACCCTGCTGACCCGCACGCTGACCGACCTGAAGGGCCGCTTTCCCATGGCGGTGATCGAGGGCGACCAGCAGACCAGCTTCGACGCCGACCGCATCCGCGCCACCGGCACTCCGGCCATCCAGGTCAACACCGGCAAGGGCTGCCACCTGGATGCCCAGATGGTGACCCAGGCCGTCGGGCGGCTGCCGGTGGAGAACGGCAGCGTGCTGTTCATCGAGAATGTCGGCAACCTCGTCTGCCCCGCCGGCTTCGACCTGGGCGAAGCGCACAAGGTCGTCGTCCTGTCGGTGACGGAGGGCGAGGACAAGCCCCTGAAGTATCCCGCCATGTTCGCGGCGGCCGACCTGCTGCTGGTCAACAAGGTGGACCTGCTGCCGCACCTGACCTTCGACGTGGCGCGCATGATCGACTACGCCCGCCGCCTGAAGCCGTCGCTGCGGGTGATCGAGGTCTCCGCCACCGGCGGGCAGGGGCTGGAGGACTGGTACGCCTGGATCGAGGACGGTCTCGCCAAGGCGCGCGCGGCGCGGTGACGCGGATCCGTGTCCGCGTCCGTGGGCAGGTGCAGGGCGTCGGCTTCCGGCCCTTCGTCCACGGGCTGGCGCACCGCCTGGGCCTGACCGGCTGGGTGCTGAACGACGGCGAAGGCGTGCTGGCCGAGGTGCAAGGCGACGCCCTCGCCCCGTTCCTGACCGCCCTGAGGGGCGAGGCCCCGCCGCTCGCCCGCATCGACACGGTGGAGGTCTCGGACATCGCCGGCCGGGACGGGGAAAGCGGCTTCATCATCCGTGCCTCCCAGGGCGGGGCCGTGACCACCGGCGTCACCGCCGACGCCGCCGTCTGCCCGGCCTGCCTTGCCGAGTTGTTCGACCCGCGCGACCGCCGCCACCGCTACCCGTTCCTGAACTGCACCCACTGCGGCCCGCGCTTCACCATCACGCGCCGGCTGCCCTACGACCGGCCGCACACCGCGATGGCGGGCTTCCCCCTGTGCCCGGACTGCGCCGCCGAGTACGCCGATCCCGCCAACCGCCGCTTCCACGCCCAGCCGACCGCCTGCCCCGCCTGCGGCCCGACCCTGTCCCACCCCATCGAGGAAATTCTGGCCGCCCTGCGCGCCGGGAAGATCGTCGCCATCAAGGGGCTGGGCGGCTTCCACCTCGCCTGCGATGCCTTCGACGCGGCGGCGGTCGAGCGGCTGCGCGCCCGCAAGCAGCGCAACGGCAAGCCCTTCGCCCTGATGGTCGCCAACGCGGCTTCGGCCGAGCGGTTCGCGGAGGTTGGGGAGGTGGAGCGCGCGCTGCTGGAGGGGGTAGAGCGGCCGATCGTGCTGCTGCGTCGGCGGGAATGCCCCCTCCCCAACCCTCCCCCGCTCTCAGCGGACCGAAGGTCCGCCTGCCGCGTCAGCGCAAACCGAAGGTTTGCGCGAGAGCTTCGCGGGAGAGGGAGTGAACTTGCCCTCTCCCGCGAAGCGGGGGAGGGAGGGACCCGCGGCGAAGCCGTGGGAGGGAGGGGGCAACACGCAGCACAACTCCCCCCCGCCATCGCCCCGGACCTCGCGTGGCTGGGCGTCATGCTGCCCTACACGCCGATCCATTATCTCCTCTTCCACGAGGCCGCCGGCCGGCCGAACGGCACCGCGTGGCTGGAGGAGCCCCAGGACCTCGCCCTGGTCATGACCTCCGCTAACCCCGGCGGGGAACCGCTCGCCATCGGCAACGCGGAGGCTCGGGAGCGCCTGTCCGGCATCGCCGACCTGATCGTGGACCACGACCGCGACATCCTCGTCCGCGCCGACGACAGCGTGATGCGCGTGGTGGCTGGCGCGCCGGCCTTCCTGCGGCGCGGGCGCGGGCATGTGCCGGTGCCGATCCGCCTTCCGCGCCCCGTTCCGCCGGTCCTGGCCGTGGGCGGGCACCTGAAGACCACCGTCTGCCTGACGCGCGGGGCCGAGGCCTTCCTCAGCCAGCACATCGGCGACCTCGACAACGCCGCCACGCTGGACTTCCTGGAGGAGACCGTCGCCCATCTGCGCCGCATCCTGGAGGTGGAGCCGGTGGCCGTCGCCCACGACCTGCATCCGGATTTCCAGAGCAGCCGCTTCGCCGAAAGCCTCGCCCTGCCGACCGTGCCGGTGCAGCACCACCACGCCCACGTCGCCGCCGTGCTGGCGGAGCATGGAATTGACGGTCCGGTCCTCGGCCTCGCGCTCGACGGGTTCGGGCTGGGCAGCGACGGCGGCTCCTGGGGTGGGGAAATGCTGCTGGCGGACGGCCCCCGCTGCGAGCGGATCGGCCATCTCGCGCCGCTCGCCCAGCCCGGCGGCGACGTGGCCGCCCGCCAGCCCTGGCGCATGGCGGCGGCGGCGCTGGCCCGCATGGGGCGTGGTGACGAGATCGCTCCGCGCCTTCAGGAGCACGGCCCGGCGGAGGGCGTGCGGCGGATGATCGAGGCGGGGTTCAACGCGCCGCAGACGACCTCCTGCGGACGCTGGTTCGACGCCGCCTGCGGGCTGCTGGGCGTCCGCCCCGTCGCGGGCTTCGAGGGCGAGGCGCCCATGGTGCTGGAATCGCTGGTCCGCAGCCCGACCGTGCTGGAAGACGGCTGGCAGATCGCGAACAGCGTGCTGGACCTCACCCCCCTGCTGGAAAGTTTGTTGCAGATCAATGCGCAGGACGGTGCGGACCGGTTCCATGGCACCCTGGCCGCGGCGCTGGTGGATTGGGCGATGCCCGAGCTGGCAGCGCGCGGCCTCGACCGGATCGCCCTGTCGGGCGGCTGCCTGATGAACGCGGTGCTGGCGGAGGGGCTGACGGCCGGCTTCGCCGCGCGCGGGATCACGGCGCTGCTGCCCCGCCGGGCGCCGGCCAACGACGGCGGCCTCAGCCTCGGCCAGGCCTGGGTCGCCGCGCAAACGCTGCTGTAGAGAGGATCACGCCGATGTGCCTTGCCGTGCCCGCCCGCGTCGTGGAGCTGCTGGACGACGACCGCGCGACCGTCAGCCTGGGCGGGGTGAAGGTCGCCTGCTCCCTGTCCCTGGTGGAGGGGGTGGAGGTCGGCGACTACGTGATCGTCCACGTCGGCTACGCCCTCTCCAAGCTCGACCCGGAGGAGGCCGAACGCACGCTCGCCGCGCTCGCCGAGGCCGGCACCCTGCCCTCCGAAATGACCGCCGCCGAATAACGGGAACCCCATCATGTCCGACCGCCGCCTGTTCACCCGCAAGCTCGACCTCGCCAACGGGGCCGTGGACATGAGCCACGGGTCGGGCGGCAAGGCCATGGCCCAACTGGTGCGGGAGCTGTTCGCGGCGGCCTTCGCCAACCCGCTGCTCGACCAGGGCAACGATCAGGCGGCCTTCGACCTGCCGGCCGGGCGCGTGGTCATGACGACGGACGGCTTCGTCGTGTCGCCGCTGTTCTTCCCCGGCGGGGACATCGGGTCGCTGGCCGTGCACGGCACGGTGAACGACATCGCCATGGCCGGCGCCAAACCGCTGTACCTGACCGCCGGCTTCATCCTGGAGGAAGGCTTTCCGCTGGCCGACCTGAAGCGGCTGGTGGACAGCATGGCGAATGCGGCGCGCGAGGCCGGCGTGTCCATCGTCACCGGCGACACCAAGGTGGTGGAGCGCGGCAAGGGTGACGGCGTCTTCATCACCACCACGGGCATCGGCGTGGTGCCGCCGGGCGTGGCGCCGTCCGGCGAGCGGGCGCGGCCCGGCGACGTCATCCTGGTCAGCGGCACCATGGGCGACCACGGCGTCGCCATCATGTCCACCCGCGAGAATTTGAGCTTCGAGACGGCCATCCAATCGGACAGCGCCGCCCTGAACGGCCTCGTCGCCGCAATGGTGACGGCGGTGCCGGACGTGCATGTGCTGCGCGACCCGACGCGCGGCGGGCTCGCCACCACGCTGAACGAAATCGCCCACCAGTCGGGCGTCGGCATGATGCTGCGCGAGGCCGACATCCCCATGCGGGCGGAGGTCGCCGCCGCCTGCGAGCTGCTGGGCCTCGACCCGCTCTACGTCGCCAACGAGGGCAAGCTGATCGCCATCTGCGCGGCGGAGGACGCCGACCGGCTGCTCGCCGCCATGCGCGCCCACCCGTTGGGGGCCGAGGCCGCCGCCGTCGGGACGGTGGTGGAGGACGGCCACCGCTTCGTGCAGATGGAAACGCGCTTCGGCGGCAAGCGCATCGTCGACTGGTTGTCGGGCGAGCAGCTTCCCCGGATTTGCTGACCGTTTTCGGACGGGTTGCTCCGATCGGCCCTCCCCTGCCCGCCGACGTACCGCCACGGATTTGGCCTCCCCGTGTCGATGCGACGGACCCCTGACGCGCTTCCGCCTGTTGCCACGGCCGAACACCGGCCTTTGCGTGCACGAGGAAGCCATGGGAATTCCGCAGTCCGTCCAGTTGGGTGCAACTCCGCTGGAGCCCGGCGCGCTCGCCGGCACCGCCTCCGCCGCGGAGTTGGTCGCCCGGCTGCCGATCGGCGCGCCGCTGCACCGCAACCGGGTGAAGCGGGCCTTCGACGTGGTGGGGGCCGTGGCCCTCCTGCTGATGTTCGGGCCGCTGATGCTGCTGGTCGCCCTGTTCATCGTGATGGACGGCGGCCCGGCCGTGTTCGGGCACCGGCGCGTGGGGGCGGACGGGCGGGACTTCACCTGCTGGAAGTTCCGCTCCATGGTCGTCAACGCGCATGAGGTGTTCGACAGTCTCATGGCCCGCGACGCCGAGGCCCGCGCCGAATGGGCCGCGACGCGCAAGCTGCGCAACGACCCGCGCATCACCTGGATCGGCCGCTTCCTGCGGCGGACCAGCCTGGACGAGCTGCCGCAGCTCCTGAACGTGCTGTCCGGCGACATGAGCCTCGTCGGCCCCCGCCCCATCGTGCAGGAGGAGGTGGCCCGCTACCACGCCTGCTTCCCCTTCTACATGCAGTGCCGTCCCGGCCTGACGGGGCTGTGGCAGGTCAGCGGGCGCAACGACGTGGACTACGGGCGCCGGGTGCAACTCGACACCGCCTATCTGCTGGGCTGGAGCCTGTGGGGCGACATCCGCATCCTGCTGCGCACCGTCGGCGTGATGGTCAGCGGGAAAGGTGCCTATTAAGGTGTAGAATCACAGCGTCATGCCCCTCCCCCGCAAGGGGGAATGGGCGGAGCCGCAGCGACGCCCATATCCGTTCTCACGCGAACGGTCCATCGCCGCGGATCGCGGGCGGTGGTCGCTCGGGGCAGAATTTGAGATTGCTTGACCGACGTGCTAGGTTGCGGGGCGGCGGCCGTAAGGGCCGGCCGGAAGGCTGTTCCATGCCATCCGGAAGTACGTACGCTGCGGCCTTGAACTTCCGGCAGGCGAAACCCCTGGTATAGTAGGCTCGATGTCTGTGAATCTGCCGGCCGGGCCGGCCTGTCGAGAGGGGCGCAGGATGGCGAAGGTGCTGATGGCACTGTTGCTGCTGATGGTGGCGATGGGGCCGGCGTGCGCCGTGGCGCCTTCGTCCCGCGCCGACACCAGCGCGGCGCTTGAGCGGTACCGCCAGGAATTCGCCAAGGTGAAGGGCACCACGGCGCCCCCCTCCACGTCCGACCGCAACTACATCCTGTTCGCCGATGTGATGCGCCGCGTGCTGGCGGAGCATGTGAAGCCCTCCACGCCGCAGGCGCTGGTGGACAAGGCGGTGGTCGGCCTTCAGAAAAAGAAGAAGGACGAGCCGGGCGCCACCGACCGCGTCCTGACGGAGGCGGCGCTGGACAGCATGCTGTCCTCGCTCGACCCCTATTCCAGCTTCCTGGATTCCGAACATTTCCGCTACATGCGGGAACAGACGCAGGGCGAGTTCGGCGGCCTGGGCATCGAGGTGACGATGGACGACGACAGCGGGCTGATCCGCGTCGTGTCGCCCATCGACGGCTCGCCCGCCGCCCGCGCCGGCCTGCGCACCGGCGACCTGATCGCCAAGATCGACGACACGCAGGTGAAGGGCATGAACCTGCGCGACGCCGTGGCCCGCATGCGCGGCCCGGTCGGCACCTCGGTTGCCCTGACCATGCGCCGCAACGGGTCCACCGGGGGGGCCAACGGGGCCGAGCCCTCGCCCTTCCGCGTGTCGCTGACGCGCGCGGTGGTGAAGATCCAGCCGGTGCGCTACCGGCTGGAGGGCGACGTGGCCTACATCCGCATCGCCGCCTTCAACCAGCAGACCTCCCACGCGCTGGACGAGGCGGTGGAGGACATGCGCCGCCAGACCAACGGCAAGCTGGCCGGCGCGGTGCTCGACCTGCGCAACAACCCCGGCGGTCTGCTCGATCAGGCGGTGAACGTCGCCGATCGCTTCCTGGAGGCGGTGGACATCGTGTCCGTGCGGGGCCGCGACCCGGACGAGAACCGCCGCTACACCGGCACGCCGGGCGACCTGATGGCCGGGCTGCCCATCGTGATGCTGATCAACAGCGGCTCGGCCTCGGCGTCGGAGATCGTCGCGGGCGCCCTGCAGGACCACAGCCGGGCGCTGCTGTTCGGCACGCGCAGCTACGGCAAGGGCTCGGTCCAGACCATCTCGTCGCTGACCGGGGACATCGGCATCCGCCTGACCACGGCGCGCTATTTCCGCCCGTCGGGCGCGCTGGTCGACTGCTTCGGCGTGTCGCCGAACCTGGAGATCAAGCCGGCCAACGACAACGCCGAGGAAACCCACCCCGACCCGGCCACCTGCGACCCCAACGCCCCGCCCCCGCCGCCGGCACGCGCGTGGAAGATGGAGGACCTGTGCCCGGACGTGGCCGTCACCCCGCCCAAGCCGGACTCCGACCGCCCCCTGGAATGCGCCGTCGCCGCGATCCGCACCCGCCTGATGGGCACCCTGATCGGCCGGCCGTAACGCCTGAGGCGGCGTAAACCGTAGTTGTAGGTTGGGTTGAGCGCCAAGCGAAACCCAACATTCCCCCGTTGGGAAGCGTGTTGGGTCGCGCTTCGCTTGACCCAACCTACGACGCTACGAAGCAGCGAAGCCCGAACCGCGAACAAAAAAAGCCCCCCGCTCGACCGGAGCAGGGGGCTTTTCTTTTGGCAACGTCCGGCCGAACCCTTGTGAACGGATCGGCCGGCACTCAAAGAAGAGATGCTTCCGCGGGCCGGCCGGCCGGGAAAGGTCCGCCCCTTCCCCGCCGGACCGGCCTGTTCGACGTCAGACCACTTCGACGCGCTGCGCTTCCGGACCCTTGACGCCCTGACGGACGGTCACCCGAACCTGCTCGCCGTCGGCGAGCACGTCCAGGCCCGAACGCTCCAGGGCGCGGATGTGCACGAAAATGTCCTTGCCGCCCGTGGACGGGGCGATGAAGCCGAAGCCCTTGGACACGTTGAACCACTTCACGGTGCCGTCGACCGTCTCTTCCGCACCGCCGCCGTAGCCGCCGCCGCTGCTGAAGCCACCGCCGTAGCTGTCGCTGCGCGGAGCGCGGGACGGACGCGGGGATTCGCTGGCGGTCGAGGTGTCGACGTCGTGGATGGTGGCGACCTGCGGGCCCTTCGGGCCACGGGACAGGTCACAGGTGATGGTGGCACCTTCGGGCAGGCTGTCGTGTCCGCAGAACTGCAGAACGGTGGAATGCAGGAAAGCATCCGGGGTGCCGTCGTCGGGCGTGACGAAGCCAAAGCCCTTCGTCGCGTTGAACCACTTGACGGTGGCGCGGATGTTGCGCTGGGTGATCTCGGGAGCGCGGAAGTTGTTGCGCTGCGGACGGTCGAACATACGTGGTCTCATCTGTCGTGATAGGCCGTGTCCCACCGAACGAGACACGGCGCCTCGAAGATGATCCGTTCCGCCGTGCTTTTCAATTGAGAACGGCGGTCGGGCACGAAAGATTCGACAAACCCTCCCCCGAATGGCCGTTCAGCGCCGCCAAACGACCAAAAATGTCTCAATTGCCGGGAAATTCGGCGAGACTCGGGAGGCAGTCCAGCGTCGGGCCGGCGTCAGGCCGCCCCGCCGCAGCACTTCTTGTACTTCTTGCCGCTGCCGCAGGGGCAGGGCTCGTTGCGGCCGACCTTGGGGCCGCTGCGCGGGCGGGCGCCGAGCACGCCGTCCACATAGAACCAGCGGCCGTCGCGCTTGGCGAAGCGGCTGGTCTCGTGGTGCTTCTGCGGCTTCCCGTGCGTGGTGAAGTTGGCGACGAACTCCACCACGCCCTCCTCGTCATCCACCCCGCCGGCTTCGGTGGAGCGGATCTCGACGCCGGTCCAGACGCTGTTCTTGGCCCAGGCCTCGATCTCCTCGCGGTTGAAGTCCTCGCGCGTCTCCGGCAGCAGGGTTTCCTGCAGGTAGTCGATCCTGCCGGTGGCGAAGGCCGAATAGCGCGAGCGCATCAGCGCTTCGGCCGTCGGCGCGGGCGCGGTGCCGTCGAGGTAGGGGCCGCAGCAGGCGTCCAGGGCCTTGCCGGAACGGCAGGGGCAATCGGTCGTGGAAACGGCGGTCATGTCAGGGCCTCTCGTCTTGAGGGCGCCATGCATAGCGCAGCCGCCCGCAGACGCCAAGACTATCCGTAGGCCGTTGGGCTAGACTGCGCCGCCCCGCACCCGCGACCCGGAACGAAGACCGACCGATGAGCAAGAACGCCGCCCCCAAAGCCTCTCGTACCAAGGCGCCCCGCCCCCAGCCCGACCTGTCCTTCGAAACGGCGCTCGGCCAGGGGCGGCGGGTCTGTGGCATCGACGAGGTGGGGCGCGGTCCGCTGGCCGGCCCGGTGGTCGCCGCCGCCGTGGTGCTGCCGCCGGAGGGCCTGCCGGAGCAACTCGCCCGCGCCATCAACGACAGCAAGGCGCTGAGCCCGCGCGCCCGCGAGGAGCTGGAGCCGCAGATCCGCGCCCACGCGCTCGCCGTGGCGCTCGCCGAGGCCAGCGCCGAGGAGATCGACGCGCTCAACATCCACAAGGCGACGCTGCTCGCCATGAAGCGCGCCTACGAGGCGCTGCCGGGCGAGCCGCCGGCCGTCGCGCTGATCGACGGCAAGTTCAAGCCGGACCTGCCCTGCCATGCGGAGGCGATCGTGAAGGGCGACGGGCGCAGCCAGTCCATCGCCGCCGCCTCCATCATCGCCAAGGTGGCGCGCGACCGGGAGATGGCCCGGCTGTCCGAACGGCACCCGCAGTACGGCTGGGACCGCAACGCCGGCTATCCCACGCCGGAGCATCTGGAGGCCCTGCGCCGGCATGGCGTCACCCCGCACCACCGAGTCAGTTTTGCACCAGTGCGGGCGCAAAAAGCCCTGGAGGGCTGACCGCCGCAATTTCGAGGCAAGAAACCAGTTGACGGCGACTCGGCGCCGAATCATTGTCCCAGCGAGTGAGTCGCTGCTGTTGGTTGCGTCAATGCTCCCCCTGAACAAAATTCTCGTGGGCGATTGTATCGCCCTGATGAATGAATTGCCGGCCGAATCGGTCGATCTTATCTTTGCCGATCCGCCCTATAACCTCCAATTGGGGGGCGAACTCTTGCGGCCGAACCATTCCCGTGTGGACGGGGTGGAAGAGGACTGGGACAAGTTCGAGGATTTCGAGGCCTACGACCGCTTCACGCGCGACTGGCTCGCCGCCGCGCGGCGCATCCTGAAGCCCGAGGGATCGTTGTGGGTCATCGGCAGCTACCACAACATCTTCCGTGTCGGCGCGACGTTGCAGAATCTGGGCTTCTGGATTCTGAACGACATCGTGTGGCGCAAGACGAACCCGATGCCGAACTTCCGCGGCACGCGTTTCGCCAACGCGCATGAAACGATGATCTGGGCGTCGCGCGACAAGGACGCGCGCTACCGCTTCAACTACGACGCCATGAAGGCGCTGAACGACGACCTGCAGATGCGCAGCGACTGGCTGCTGCCGATCTGCAACGGGGCGGAGCGCCTGCGCGATGAGGAAGGCCGCAAGGCCCACCCGACGCAGAAGCCGGAGGCGCTGCTCTACCGCGTTCTGCTGTCCTCCTCGAGGCCGGGCGACACGGTGCTGGATCCCTTCTTCGGCACCGGCACCACGGGCGCCGTCGCCAAGCGGCTGGGCCGCAACTGGATCGGGCTGGAGCGCGACGACAGCTATGTGAAGGCCGCCACGGCCCGCATCGCGGCGGTGGAGGAAGCGCCGGACCTGTCCGTGCTCGACACGCCGCCGAAACGGTCGGCCCCGCGCATCCCCTTCGGCTGGGTGGTGGAACGTGGGCTGCTGCGCCCGGGCACCACACTGTTCGACCAGCGCCGCCGCCTCGCCGCCCGCGTGCGCGCCGACGGCACACTGATCGGCTCCGGCCCGCGCGGCGACCATCGCGGCTCCATCCATCAGGTGGGTGCGGCTATGGCCGGCCTGCCGGCCTGCAACGGCTGGACCTTCTGGCACTACGAGGAGGGCGACGACCTGCGCCCCATCGACGTGCTGCGCGAGCGCATCCGCTCCGAAGCGCCGCTGTAAAGAGTGGCCGTCTGACGGCTTCTATGTTCTCTCGTGCGTCCAAAGAAACGCACAGTTTTTTGAGCACGGTAAGCACCTGATCCTAATACGAAAAGCCCCTCTCCCTTGAGGGGAGAGGGGGTGGGGTGAGGGTGGCAGCCGGCGAATGCCGGCCGGTCTTTTCCCGCTCTTCGAGCGGTAACGACCCCTCATCCCAACCCTTCTCCCCCAAGGGGAGAAGGGCTTTTTTGTTGCTTTCGAACATCACGCACCAGCCTCCGCCGTCCGGTGATCGCGGAAGCGCCCGTAAGTGTAGTGGGCCGCGCAGCCACCCTCCGCCGACACCATGCAGGAGCCCATGGGGCTCTCCGGCGTGCAGACCGTGCCGAACAGCTTGCAGTCGCTGGGCTTCTTCACCCCGCGCAGGATCGCCCCGCAGTCGCAGCCCTTGTGGTCGGGCACGGCGAGGCCGGGGACGGCGAAGCGCCGCTCCGCGTCGAACGCCCCGTAGGCCTCCCGGATGCGCAGGCCACTGTGGGGAATGGAGCCGAGACCCCGCCATTCGAAGCTCGGCCGCGTCTCGAACACGTCGGCGACGATCTGCTGCGCCTTGCGGTTGCCCTCGGGGGTGACGGCGCGGGTGTACTGGTTCTCCACCTCCGCGCGGCCCTCGTTCACCTGACGCACCAGCATCAGGATCGCCTGGAGCACGTCCAGCGGCTCGAACCCCGCGACGACGATGGGCTTGCGGTAGTCCGCCGCGAAACGCTCATACGGGCGGCTGCCGATGACGACGGAGACGTGGGCCGGCCCGACCAGCCCGTCCAGCGCCAGGGAGCCTTGGTCCCGCACCTCCGGGCTGTCCAGGATGCCCTGGATGGCCGAGGGCGTCAGGACATGGTTGCAGCAGACGCTGAAGTTCTTCAGGCCCTTCGCCTGCGCCGCGCGAATGGCCAGCGCCGTGGGCGGGGTCGTGGTCTCGAAGCCGATGGCGAAGAAGACGACCTCGCGGCCCGGATTTTCCTCCGCGACGCGCAGGGCGTCCATGGTGGACAGGACCATGCGCACGTCGGCCCCCTGCGCCTTGGCCTTCAGCAGGCTGACGCGCCCCGACCCCGGCACGCGCAGCACGTCGCCGTAGGTGCACAGGATCACCCCCGGCTGCTTCGCGAGGAAGACCGCGTCGTCGATGCGCCCCACCGGCAGCACGCAGACCGGGCAGCCCGGCCCGTGGATCATCCGGACGTTGGCCGGCAGCAGATCCGGGATGCCGTAGCGGGATATGGCGTGGGTGTGCCCGCCGCAGAACTCCATCAGGTGATAGGAGCGGCCGGTCGCCGCCTCGCGCCCGATGGCGGCGGCGATGCCGCGGGCCAGCCCCGCGTCGCGGAATTCTTCGACGTACTTCATCGCCCTCGCCCGTTCGATCGTTCCGCGGCATTTGGCCGCGTTGGGGCGGGGACAGCGTTGATGCGGATCAAAAATGAACGGCGCGGGGGACGCGACGCCCCCCGCGCCGGTCCGCGCTACCGCGAGGCGCCCATCATGGGAAAGGCCAGCTCCGGCCCGCGGTTGGTGTCCTCGATGCCGATGGCCGAGGCGTTGGGGGAGCCCAGCGCCACGTTCACCGGGCGCCCGTTGTTATGGTTCTTCCACATTTCGTAGAGCGCCAGGGCCGCGTAGATCTTGGCCTCGCGGCTGGTGTTGTAGAGCCATTCCTGCGTCGGGATCACGCGCAGGCCGCCGTTGGCCGTCTGCTCCACCCGCTCTGCGAAGCGGTAGCCGAGCTGGCTGTTGATGTTCGCCAGCAGATTGTCGAAGCCGGACGAAATGCGCCCGAACCCGGCCTCCGACGGGGCGACGGCACCGCTGAGGGTGCTGGGCGTGCGCCGCTTGACGAGGTCGGCGAAGACCCAGCCCTCCTCGCCCGTGCGCAGGGACCGCACGCCGAGCCAGTTGCCCTCCTGCTTCAACTCGATCACCTCGTCGCCGCGCCCGACCGTGGAGCGGATCGAGGCGTCGTCCGACGGGGCGGCGCGCAGGTTCACCTTCTCGCCGGTCACCGTGTGAATGTCGCCGGGCGACGCCGCCGCCGGCAGGGCCAGCATCGCCGCCATGCCGACGCCCAACAGGGCACGTCCAAAAACCTTCGCTGTCCGTGACATGACCATCCTCCCGCAAAGCGCGCGCCACGCGCGCCGTTTCCCCCATCAACACGCGAGGAGGGGTGTATGGTCCAAAGGTGCCTGTTCGAAAGATGCCTATTCCAAGGAGAGTCGCAGCGGGCTCTCCCCGGCCGGCCAGACGCCCCGGTCGGCGGCCTTGGCGCCCTCGAACACCAGCCAGCTCTGCCGGCCATAATGGGGAAGCGGACGCAGCAGAGCCTGCAAGGCCGTCGCGTCATCCCCCGCCACGGCCAGCACCGCCCGCCCCTGCGGTGTGCGGAAGGCCCAGACCCGCGCCGTGCCGCGCTTGGCGAGGGTCTCCGGCACGGGCGGCAGGCGGTAGAGGGCGAGCAGCCGCTCCACCCCCTCCGTCGTGCCGATCAGGGCGAGCGGAGCGGTGGCACTGGTGCGGTCCGGGGCGACAATGCGGAGCTTGCCGTCCGCTAGACGCTCGGCCAGCGCGCGGGCGGCCTCCCCCGCCGCCCCGTCGGCGGCGAGCACCGTGTTCGTGGCGTGATCGAGCGTCACGTCGCGCAGGATCGGCGGCGCCTCGCCCGGCGCCAGCCGGCGGAACAGCTCGAAGCCGGGGTCCACGGACACCGCCTTCGGCGCCGCGCTGGTCGGTAGGGTGGCCGTCGCCTCCCGCCCGTCGAGGCGGACGGTGTGGCGCTCCACGCCCGCCGCCGTTTCCACGTCCACGGGCACGGTCAGCGCGTAGGTGGGGGAGCCCTGGCGCAGGGTGACGGTCACGGCGTTGCCCTCCGCCTTCGCGCCCTCCAGCCGCAGCGTGGGCGCGCCGGTGCGGGTCAGCCACTGGTCGAAGAAGGGGCCGAGGTCGCGGCCCGACGCTGTTTCGAAAGCCCCCCGCAGGTCGGCCCAGCCCGCGTCCTTGAATTGCTGGTCGGCCCAGAAGCGGCGGATGCCGCTCAGGAAAGCGTCCTCCCCGATCTCCGCGCGCAGCATGTGGAACAGCATGGCGGCCTTACCGTAGCCGACGATCTGCGAGGCGTCGTGCACCTTCGCGCGGAAGGCGGTCAGGGCGGAATCGCGGTCGGCCGGCAGGGCGGCGTAGTCGCGCAGCCAGTCCAGGCGCATCGCCCGCGCCGCGTCGGGTCCGCGCGCCTCGGCGGCGGCGTAGTCGGCCATGAAGGTGGTCAGCCCCTCGCACCAGTTGCCGCCCTCGCCCACCCGCACGCCGTTGCCCCACCAGTTGTGCAGGATCTCGTGCGGCAGCGACTGCGCCCGGATGAAGGGCAGCGGCAGCACTGGACGCCCGATGTAGGTCAGCCCCGGAAAGCCCAGCCCCACCGGCAGCGGCGCCGACACGATGGAAAAGCCCGCGAAGGGATAGGGGCCGATCCGCCGCGACTGCTCGTCGATGGTGCGGGCGGTCAGGTCCAGGTAGTCGTCGGCCAGCCCGGCCTGTTCGGGGTGCAAATAGGCGCGCAGGCGCAGGTCCCCGTGCATGCGTTCCGCCACCTGCCAGGACCCGGCGAAGAGGGATGGCTCCTCGACCGGGCGGTCCTCGGTGAAGACGGCTCGGTACCCGCCCTCGCGCATCTCCTCGACCAGCCGGCCGGTCGCCACCGCCGTGAAGGGGGCCGGAACGCGGATGGCCAGCCGCCAGGTCGGCGGTTCGTCCCCGCCGGAGGGCAGCCAGCCGCTGCCGCCCGGCAGATAGGCGCCCTCCTCGCCCGCCATCGGGCCGTCGCCGCGTCCCTCCTGCGACAGGGGCAGCAGCGTGCCGGCGTAGCGCAGCACCACCTCCCCCGCCCCCTCCGGCACGATGAGGCGCAACGCCTCGCCGCGCCGGTCCACGGTCAGGGATTTTCCACCGGCCGTCGCCTCGGACACCGTCAAACCGGGCGCCAAGCGCAGGACATGCGTCCCCGCCGGCAGGCGCAGCCGGTCCACCGCCTCCAGCCGCCGCGCGGGCGGGTCGAGCGTCACGTCCAGGTCGTGGTGGAAGCCGGCGGCCCAGGCGGGGGCGGCGGCGAGCAGAGCCAGAAGGGCAAGCAGGGGAGTCCGCATGCCCTTCCATATAAGGCCCCCCAGCTTCAGCGCCAGGATTACGGCACCAGCACCAGCGCGCCGGCGGTGTTGCGGCTTTCCAGCGCACGGTGGGCCTCGGCGGCCTGCTCCAGCGGAAGGGTGTTGACCGGTCCGGCGCGCAAGCCGTCCGCCACACGCCGCAGGACCTCCGTGGCCGCCGCGCGGTAGGTGGCGGTGTCGCTCATGTAGGCGAAGACGCTGGGCCGCGACAGGCTGAGCGAACGGCGCGGACCGATCTCCGCCAGTTCGACCGGAGCCACCGGACCGCCGGCCTGCCCGACGCTCGCCACCATGCCGAAGGGGCGGACGGCGTCCAGCGTGCGGCGGAAGGTGTCGGCGCCGATGCCGTCCACCGCGAAGTCCACCCCCGCTCCGCCGGTCAAATCGCGGGTCCGGGCAACGAAATCCTCCTCCCGGTAGAGGATGGCGTGGTCGAGGCCGTGGGCGCGGGCGATCTCCGCCTTTTCCGCGCTGCCGACCGTGCCGATGACGGTGGCGCCCAGCCCCTTCGCCCACTGCGTCAGCACCAGCCCGAGGCCGCCCGCGGCGGCGTGGACCAGCAGGGTCGTCCCCGGCCCGACCGGCCAGACGCGGTTCACCAGCATGTGCGCCGTGATCCCGCGCAGCAGCAGGGAGGCGGCGGTGACCTCCTCCACCCCGTCCGGCAGCGGAACGGCGCGCTCGGCGGGCAGGATGCGGGCATCGGCATAGCCGCCGGCCGGCAGACCGGCCCAGGCGACGCGGTCGCCCGCCGCGAGACCGGCGACGCCCGGCCCGACCGCCTCGACCACGCCGGCGCCCTCGACGCCGATCACGGCGGGCAGGGCCGGCAGCGGGTAGAGGCCGGTGCGGTGGTAGACGTCCACATAGTTCACCCCCACCGCCGCGTGGCGGATGCGCAGTTCGCCCGGTCCGGGAGCGGGCAGGTCGATGCGGTCCAGATGCAGGTGTTCCGGGCCGCCGGGGCGGTGCAGGCGGATGGCGCGGGTCATGGCCTTGTCTCCATAAAGCGATGTGCGATGGCCCGACGCTACCCCGTGGCTTTCCGCACGGATATCCGGCAAACTCCCCCACCTTCTGAGCATTTTTCCACAGAGCGGAGCATGGAAGCGGAGCATGGACTGGGACGACCTGCGCTTCTTCATCGAGCTGGCGCGCAACGGCAGCCTGTCGGCCACCGCGCGGCGGCTGCGCGTCGATCACACCACGGTGGCGCGCCGGGTCGCGGCGCTGGAATCCCGCTTGGGAATAAAGCTGTTCGACCGCCTGCCGCGCGGCTACGCCCTCACGCCGGAGGGGGAAGAGGTCGCGGCCCTGGCCGCCCGGCTGGAGGAGGACGCCTTCGCCATCGAGCGCTTCGCGCAGGGCCAGCCCGGAGAGCCGTCGGGAACGGTGCGCCTGTCCGCCCCGCCCGTTTTCGCCAGCGCCTTCATCGCGCCCAGGCTCGGGCCGTTTCGCGAGCGCTTTCCCCAGATCGTGCTGGAACTGGTCGGCGATGCCCGCGCCGCCAGCCTGACCCGGCGGGAGGCCGACTTGGCCGTCCGCCTGAACCGGCCGGATCAGGAAGGGCTGGTCAGCCGCCGCCTGGGCACCATGGGCTACGGCCTCTACGCCTCACCGTCCTATCTGGAAAAGCGCGCGGAAGCGGACTGGGGCTTCGTCGGCTATGACGAGAGCCTGGACCATGTTCCGCAGCAGCGCTGGCTGCGCGGCGTCGCGGCGGGCCGCCCCTTTGTCTTCCGCGCCAACGACCTCGCGAGCCTCGCCGCCGCCGCCCGCGCCGGGCTGGGAATCGCCGCCCTGCCCCATTTCCTGGGCCGGCCCGACCCGGGCCTGGTCCACGTCCCCACCGAACCGGCGCCGGGGGGGCGGGAGCTGTGGCTGCTCGTCCACAACGACCTCCGCCGCGCTGGCCGGGTGCGCGCGGTCATGGACACGCTGATCGCGATGATCGACGGAAACAGGGAGCTTTTGGAAGGAGACCGGTAGGTCGGGTTAAGCGAAAGCGAAAGCGAAACCCAACCCATACCTCAGCCAACCCTCTCCCTCACCGCTTTCAGCAGGCTGGAGAGGCGCTTGTCGCGGATGCCCAGTTCTTCCAGATGCGCGACGGTGTTGGCGAGGTATTCCAGGTTCGGGCCGCGCTCGCCGCAGCAGCCGGCGATGCGCTCCGCCATGGTCGCCTCGTCGAGGCAACCGCAATATTGCCGGTGCTCGCGGTCCACCACGAAGGTGCAGGCGGTCACCGTATCCCCGCCGTCGCACAGCCGCACGGGCAGCAGCTTGGGCCGGTAGACGCGGTTGATCATCTCCCGCTCCCACAGATAGTCGAGGGTCGCGGGCACATGGGCGGTCTCCACCCGGAAGGCGATGCCCCGGCAAGAGCCGCCACGGTCAAGGCCCAGCACCAGCCCCGGCCGCTCCGGCGTTCCGCGGTAACGGTGCGAGGACACGCAGAAGCGCCGGTGATAGCCGCCGATGACCGCCGGACGCTTCTCCAGGAACGGAAATCCGGGATTCCACATCAGCGAGCCGTAGGCGAAGACCCACAGGTCGGCGCCGAGCGCGACGGCCAGATCCTTGGACCCCAGATCCTTGAACCCCAGATCTTTGGACCAGGGAGTAGCGGATGCCGGTGCGTGCGGCGACGCGGCGACCGGAAGCTCGGCAACAGGAGATTGCGTATCGAGCAGCATGTCCCAAAACAAAGCAGCAGGCGCGACTTTGCGCCGACCCGGTGAAGCCTAGCACGGTCCCCCACCGCCCGCTATAAGGTGGGGATCATCCAACGGAAATGCCACACATGCGCATCGGTAAGGTCTTCGGTTTCGCTCTCGCCGCCTTGGCAGTCCTGGTCGGCGCCTACTCGGTCTGGTGGTGGCAGGCCGCGTCGGCGGTGGAACGCGGCGTGCTCGCCTGGATCGAGGACCAGCGGGCCAACGGCGCGCTGGTCGAGCATCGCGGGCTGACCGTCGGCGGCTACCCCCTGGTGATCCGCGCCGCGCTGGAGGCCCCGCACCTCGCCACGCGCGGTGCGGAGTGGCAGGGGACCCGGCTAGTGGCCGAGGCGCCGCCCTGGAACCACACCCGCATCGCGCTGTCCCTGCCCGGCGAGCAAAAGCTGTCGCTGGTCTCGGCCAGCCAGCCGCCGCTGGACCTGCTGGCCAAGGGCGGCGGGCAGGGCCATGTCCTGCTGACGCTCGCCGGCCAGCCGGTGGAGCTTCGCCTGGGCTTCACCGACCTCGTCGCGCAGCCGAACGCGATGCCGCTGCCCGTCGCGGCGCTGGACCTGACCGCGACCCAGCCGCCCGAACCGCCCGCCGGCCACACCGACACCGGCCTGTCCGTTTCCCTGACAGCCAGCGGCGTGACCCTGCCGGAGGACACGCCCGGCTCGCTCGGCCGCAAGGTGGAGCAGGCGCTGCTGTCCGCCCGCGTGCTCGGCCGCCCGCCGAAGCCGGAGCCGGCCAGCCTGTCGGCCTGGAGCCGCGATGGCGGAACCGTGGAGTTGGACAGCCTGAAGCTGGACTGGGGGCCGCTGAAGCTGGCGATGAACGGCACGCTGGCGCTGGACGGCACGCTTCAGCCACAGGCCGCCCTGACCGCCGAGGTGCGCGGCTTCCAGGCGGTGCTGGACGCCCTGCAAGGCTTCTTCCGCCCGAAGGAACTGGCGCTGGCCCGCACCATGCTGACCATGCTCGCCCGCCCCGCCGAACCCGGCGGCGAGCCGGTGCTGACCGCGCCGGTCACCGTGCAGAACCGCTCCCTGTTCCTCGGGCCGCTGAAGGTCGCAGCACTGCCGCCGGTCGTGTGGTGATCCTCACGCCTGCTTGGCGTCGATGATGCCACGTCGGATGGCGCGGGTCTTGGTGAAGTGGTCCTGCAACACCTGCCCCTCACCCCAGCGGATGGCGCGCTGAAGCGCGGTCAGGTCCTCCGTGAAGCGCTGGAGGATTTCCAGCACGGCTTCCCGGTTGTTCATGAAGATGTCGCGCCACATCACCGGATCGCTGGCCGCAATGCGGGTGAAGTCGCGGAAGCCGCCCGCCGAGAACTTGATGACCTCGGACTTGGTGTCGTCCTCCAGGTCCGACGCGGTGCCGACGATGGTGTAGGCGATCAGGTGCGGCAGGTGCGAGGTGATGGCGAGCACACGGTCATGGTGGTTCGCATCCATGATCTCGACGGTCGAGCCGACCCGGCGCCACATCTCGACGACCTTCTCCACCGCCGCCTCCTGCGCGCCGGACGGCGGGGTGACGATGCACCAGCGGCCCTGGAACAGGGTGGCGAAGCCGGCCTCGGGGCCGGAATGCTCCGTACCCGCGACCGGGTGGCCGGGGATCAGGTGCACGCCGTCGGGAATGTGCGGGCCGACGTCGCGCAGCACCGCCTGCTTCACCGAACCGACGTCGGTGACGATGGTGCCGGGACGCAGCAGCGGGCCGATGCGCTCGCCCACCTCGGCGAAGCTGCCGACCGGCGTGGCCAGGATGACCAGATCGGCCCCGTCCAGCGCCTGCGCCAGATCGGTCGTCGCCCGCTCCACGATGCCCAGTTCCATCGCCTTGGCGCAGGCCTCCGCGCTGCGGTCGGCGCAGACCACATGCCGCGCCACCCCATAATGAGAGAGCGCCCGCGCCAGCGAGGAACCGATCAGGCCGATGCCGAGGATGGCAACGCGATCGAACAGGGGGGCAGCCAGGGGAGTGGCGGTGTCGCTCATGGTAGGCACCGATTGCGGAATGGTTGCAAAGCGCCCCGCTATAAAGCACCAAGGCAGCCCATGACCAAGCGAAAGTTTGCCGCGCGCCTCCCACTTGCCGTGCGGGTGCCCTGAGCATAGTGTAAGGGCATCCGCTGCGACCTCAGGCGCCGACCGATGAACGCCCTTCCTCCGCGCAAACCCGTGCCGCTCACCGGCCGGACGGAGACGCCCGCGAAGCCCTACCGGCCGGACGAAGCCGCGTGGCTTGCCGAGAACGCGGAGGCCATCACTTATCAGAACCGGTTGGTCGAAGACGAAGGCGCCTTCGGCGACGATCTGCGTTCCTTCTGATGGCGCAATTCGACGTCCGGCGCAATCCATCGCCGCGCACCCGCGCGACCACGCCTTATGTGCTGATCGTCCAATGCGACCTGCTGGCCGGCCTGGAACCGATTGCCGTGGTTCCATTGCGCCGGGCGGATGAGTTGCGCCAGGGCATCGGCCGCCTGAACCCGCGCTTCAGGGTCGAGAACATCGACGTGGTGATGATGCCCAACGCCATCGCCGGCGTGTCCAAACGCGACCTCGGCGAGGTCGTTGTCAACCTCGCCGAGCATCGTCACGACATCATCGCGGCCATGGACCTGCTGCTGACCGGCGTGTAGCGGGATCGCTCACGCCGCCAGGAAGTCCTTCAGCGCCGTCACGACCTCGCGCATTTCGGACTCCGTGCCGATGGTGACGCGCAGGCAGCTCGGCAGGCCGTAGGAGGGCATCTGGCGGACCAGGATGCCGCGCCCTTTGAGGAACTGGCGGGCCGCTTCGGCGTCGTCCTTGCCGGGCGTCTGGCCGGCGAAGTCCACCAGGATGAAGTTGGTCACGCTGGGGTGGGTCTTCAGGCCCAGCGCCTCGACCTCCGCCGCGAACCACGTCCGCCACTGTTCGTTGTGGGTGCGGGAGCGCTCCAGGAACTCCGTGTCCTCCAACGCCGCCACGCCGGCCGCCTGGGCCGCGGCGGAGACGTTGAAGGGGCCGCGCACGCGGTTCAGCACGTCGGCGACCGCCGCCGGGCAGTAGGCCCAGCCGAGGCGGAGCGAGCCCAGCGCGAAGATCTTCGAGAAGGTGCGGGTCATCACCACGTTGGGGTGGCGGTCCACCAGCTCCTGCCCGGCCGAATAATCGTTGCGGCTCATGTACTCGGCGTAAGCCGCGTCGATCACCAGCAGCACGTTGGACGGCAGCCCGGCGTGCAGGCGGGCCATCTCGTCGGCGGTGATGTAGGTGCCGGTCGGGTTGTTCGGGTTGGCGACGAAGACCAGCTTGGTGCGCGGCGTCACGCGGGCCAACAGGTTGTCCACGTCGGTGGTCAGGTTCGTCTCCGGCGCCTTCACCGGGGTGGCGCCGACCGACTTGGCGCCGATCGGGTACATAAGGAACCCGTGCTCGGGGTACAGAACCTCGTCGCCCGGCCCCGCGTAGGCGCGGATGAGCAGGCTGATCAGCTCGTCGGAGCCGGCGCCGCAGACGATCCGCTCCGCGTCCAGGCCGAAGCGCGCCGCGATGGTCTTGCGCAGCTGGGCCGAGCCGCCGTCGGGATAGCGGTGCAGCTCTCCGGCGACGCTCTTGTACGCCTCCACGGCGCGCGGGCTGGGGCCGAGCGCGCCTTCGTTGGAGGCGAGGCGGATGTGCCCCGCGTGCTCGCCGCCGACATAAGCGGCGATATCGAGAATCCCCGGGCGGGGAGCCGGGCCGTTCGACTGGGTCATGACGGGTCTCAGACCTTGCGGGCGTCTTGGGAAAGGTGAAGCGGGACGGCGTAACCGCCCACGATGGTGACCCGCACCGGAATCTCGCCCAGCCGTTCGGCGAAGGCGGACAGGCGCGGGTCGGTGGAATCGACGAAGTCGGCGATTTCCACCAGATGGACGGACGGGCCGGACGGGTCCTTGGCGTGCCAGGTGCAGAAGCCCGTGGGCGGCAGGCCGCAGGTCTCCAGATGGTCCTTCAGCCGGCCGCGGCTGAGGTCGCCGCCCAGCTCGATCCCCAGCAGGGAGCGGTCGTCGCCGGTCGGCTCGTGCGGGACCAGCGCCACGGCCAGCGCGTCGCGGTCCTCGCCACGGGCGTTGCCGCGCCCGCCGAAGGGCAGCCGCGCCACGACCCGCAGCGTGCGCGCGTCGGACGACAGCAGGAAGCGCCACCACGGATCGGCGTCGTCTTCCGCCGGGTAGGGCACCACGCCCACCGTGGCGTTCCCCTCCGACACCGCGCGGATAGCGGCGACGGGGGTGTTGACGGCGCTCATCGGCACGACGCTGCCGAAATGGTCGCGGGCGACGTCCCAGAAGCCGCGCCGGTCCTCCGGCGCGTAGACGGCGACGGCGAAGGGCCCCTGGATGCGGGTCAGCGCCGTGATCATCTCCCGCCACATGCGGACGATGGCCTGGGCAGGGAAGGAGCCGGCGTGGCGCGCCATCAGGCGGCGCAGGATCACCGCCTCGCGCGCGGGGCGCAGGAAGATCGGCTGGGTTCCCGCCGGCACGCCGTTCTGGGCGTCGATCTGTCCCTTGACGATGCCGACGCGCTCCACGACGGCCGCGCGGCGCATCAGCAGGTCGTGAATCGCGTCGTCGATGTGATCGATCTCGCGGCGCAGATCATCGAGCGGGGACTTGGGCGCGGGCATGGGGCGGGGAACCATCGAATCCAAAGCCGGATAGTAGTAGTCCGCATGCTCCCTAAAATCAAAGAAAACGTTGACACCTCCGAGCCTTGCTCCGTAGCTATACGCTCCCGTTTTCCAAAGGTCCTGCGAACCGCCATGTCCGCGTCGAATCCCGCCGACGCCGCGCCTGCCGACGCCATGGCGGCAGACGGGGGGTCCCTGCCCGGCCACCGCGTGACGCTCGGCGTGGACCGGCCGATGCGCCTCGACAGCGGGGCGGAGCTGGGGCCGTTCCAGATCGCCTATCAGACCTACGGCACGCTGAACGCCGACCGGTCCAACGCCGTCCTCGTCTGCCACGCGCTGACCGGCGACCATTACGTGCTGGACCAGCACCCCATCACCGGCAAGTCCGGTTGGTGGGAGATGCTGGTCGGCCCCGGCCGGCCGGTGGACACCGACCGCTATTTCGTCATCTGTTCCAACGTGATCGGCGGCTGCATGGGCTCCACCGGCCCGAAGGAGGTCAACCCGGCGACGGGCAAGCCCTTCGGGCTGGACTTCCCGGTGATCACCATCGGCGACATGGTGCGCGCGCAGAAGCTGCTGGTCGAGCATCTGGGGATCGAGCAGCTGTTCTGCGTGGTCGGCGGCTCCATGGGCGGCATGCAGGTGCTGCAATGGGCGGTCGCCTATCCCGAGTCGGTCTATTCCGCCGTGCCCATCGCCACGGCCGCGCGCCATTCGGCGCAGAACATCGCCTTCCACGAGGTCGGACGCCAAGCCATCATGGCCGACCCGGACTGGTGCGGCGGCAACTACCTGCTGGACGGCACGCGGCCGCACCGCGGGCTGGCGGTGGCGCGCATGGCCGCGCACATCACCTACCTGTCGGAGCCGGCCCTGCACCGCAAGTTCGGCCGCGCCCTGCAGAACCGGCAGGCGGTCACCTACGGGTTCGACGCCGATTTCCAGGTGGAAAGCTACCTGCGCCACCAGGGCATCACCTTCGTGGAGCGATTCGACGCCAACTCCTACCTCTACATCACGCGGGCGATGGACTATTTCGACCTCGCCGCGGATCACGGGGGCGGGACGCTGTCCAATGCCTTCATCAAGGACGGGCGGCGCACGCCGGTGCGCTTCTGCCTCGCCAGCTTCTCCAGCGACTGGCTGTTCCCGACGTCGGAATCGCGGGCCATCGTGCACGCGCTGAACGCGGTGGCCGCCAACGTCAGCTTCGTGGAAATCCAGACCGACAAGGGCCACGACGCCTTCCTGCTGGACGAGCCGGAGTTCCATCAGGTGATCCGCGGCTTCCTGGAAGGCTGCGCGGAGCACCGGGGCCTGCACCGGGGCCTGACCGCGGCCCGTTGAACGAGCATCGAACTCCCATGAGCCTCCTCGACGACACCGCCGCCGCCATCCGCCCCGCCAATGGAAACGGGATCCGCCTCGACCTGAAGCTGATCGCCGACATGGTCGAGCCGGGACGCCGCGTGCTGGACGTCGGCTGCGGCGACGGGGCGCTGCTGGCCCATCTCGCCCACAAGAAGGACGTGGACGGGCGCGGCATCGAACTCAGCATGGACGGCGTGCACCGCTGCGTGAAGCAGGGGTTGCCCGTCATCCAGGGCGACGCCGAGACGGACCTGAAGGACTATCCCGACCACGCCTTCGACTACGTCATCCTCAGCCAGACGCTTCAGGCCATGCGCGAGCCGCGCACGGTGCTGGAGAACCTGACGCGCATCGGCCGGCGGGCCATCGTGTCGGTGCCGAACTTCGGCTATTGGCGCATCCGGCTGCAGCTTCTGGTGACCGGGCGCATGCCGGTGACGGAAAAGCTGGGCTATCAGTGGTGGGAAACGCCCAACATCCATTTCTGCACGATCAAGGATCTGGTGGCCCTGACCGAGGAGATGGGCATCGCCATCGAGCGCTGCCTGATCGTGGACCGCGCCGGCCGCATCACCGGCCGCGCCCATTCCGGCTTCGCCAACCTGCTGGGCGAGCAGGGCGTCTTCCTGCTGCGCCGGTCTTAAACCCCGGCAGCGCGGTTCCACGCAACCCAAACCCCACCGGTGGTGTTTAAGGGCAAGGTCCGTCCAACGGGAGCTTTGCACCATGCGCCTCGCCACCCTGGCCGCATCGGCCGCCACCGCCCTGGCCGCCGCCGTCCTGGCGACCGCGGCGCCGGCCCAAACCACCGCCCCGCCACCCCAGCCCACCGTCACCGAAGGCACGTCCGGCGCGTCGCAGCCCCCGCTGATGACCGCGCCGCGCCCCGAGGACAAGGCGACGACCGAGCCGACGACCTCGCCGTCCGGGGTCAGCGGCAACGCCCCGTCCGACGAGATGCAGCGCCCCGCACCCTCGGTCGCCGCCGTCCCGCACCTTCTCACCGCCGACGAGGCGCGCACTCTGGTCGGGCGGGAGGTGCGCACCCGCGACGGACAGCCCGGCGGGCAGATCAAGGACTTCACGCTGGGCGACGCGGACGGTCAGGTCAACCGCATCATCCTGGCGCCGAACGCGGAGGTCGGTACGGACAAGAAGCTGCTGTCGGTGCCCCTGAGCATGCTGCGCACGGATCTTGCCGCCGGCACGTCGGACGGCAGCAAGCCCGCGGCCGTCACCCTGGACGTGCCCTCCGGCGACCTCGCCCGCGCCCCGGAATACACCTACCGCGACGACGAGAAGACCCTGGTCGGCAAGCCCTGAAACAAAACCGGCGCCCCTGAAGGGCGCCGGCTTTTTCGTTCGTCAGATCGAGATGCTCAGCGACTGGCGCTGCGCCGGGGGGCCGTCCTTGGGCGGGGCCGGCGGAGCCATCGGCGGGCGGTTCGGCGCCGCCCCGTAGGGGGCCGCTTGCGGAGCCGCCTGCTGCGGGGCCGGAGCCGCCGGCTGGGCAGGGGCAGGGGCTTGGGCAGCCGCCTGGGCCGCGTCGGGGCGCGCCGTCAGGCCGCTGGCCACCGACCGGTTGATGGCCACAAGCGTCTCCA
Organism: Azospirillum mesophilum; assembly: GCF_053470405.2. Classification (NCBI taxonomy): domain Bacteria; kingdom Pseudomonadati; phylum Pseudomonadota; class Alphaproteobacteria; order Rhodospirillales; family Azospirillaceae; genus Azospirillum; species Azospirillum mesophilum. The sequence continues at coordinate 57,741 of NZ_JBPXMQ020000021.1, read as the reverse complement.
GCTTGGACACGTCCAGGTCGATGAGGCGGGCGACCGTTTCGCGGTCCACCAGCAGCGACAGGGCGGCGATGTTCGTCCGGACCTCCGGCGGATGGCCGCAGTCCTCTTCGGTCATCGCGGCCTGGAAGATCGTCCAAAGGCGCTGGTTCAGCTGCAACGCCGCGCGCAGCGCCTCGACATTATCGGGATTGCGACCGGCCTCGATCAGGCGGCGCGCCGCCTCCGCCAATGCCCAAGCCTCGACATCGCGAGGATTGTCCGAGGTCGGTTTGTTTGCGTATGTCGGTGTCGGCTTCATTCCAAACCCTCGGGGCAGCCTGTCGGACAAAGGTATGTTCGCTCAGGTGCGAGTGCCCGGATTGTCGGCGATTACCCCGATTTTGTCAACTTGACCGGACTATTTCGGGAGTTTAGCGAGACTTTGTCACGACTTAGGCGCGGTCCGAAAAATTCGGGCCGCTGCGTTCACACGCCAAGCAGGCTTCGGCCCTTGCGGGCCGCGACGGCGGCTTCAGGCGCAGGCCGGCGCGACCTGCTCCAGCAGCTCCAGCGCGACCCGTTCGACCGCGTCCACGGCGATGCCGTCCATCAGGCCGCTGGCCTTCGGGTCGGCCTTCTGCCGGGCCAGCAGCTCCGCCCGCGGCACCGTGCTGGTGACCAGCCGCGCCCGGTCGCCCCAGGGGCCGTAGGTTTCCGGGAAGCCCGGCCCGAACAGGCCCAGCGTCGGCGTGCCGGCGGCGGCGGCGATGTGCATCAGGCCGGAGTCGTTGCCGACATACAGCGCCGCGCGCCGCACGCAGGCGGCGGCGGTCAGCGGGTCGGTGCGCCCCGTCAGGTCGATGGCGCGGGCGCCCAGAGACTTAAGCAGCGGCAGGGCGCGCTCGCGCTCCGGTCCGGCGGCCAGCACGGCGACGCGGGCGCCGGCCAGCGCGGCGCCGGGCGCCGTCAGGCGCGTTGCAAGCTCAGCGAAGCGTTCCACCGGCCATTCCTTGCCGGGCCAGTTCGCCGTCGGCCCCACCGCCAGGAAGGGCACGGCGCCGGAGGGCAGCAGCCGGTCGGCCTCCGCCTCGGCCGCCGAGTCGATCCACAGCCGCGGGGACGGCGGCGGCGACAGGCCGAGCACGCAGCCGATCTCCTCCACCTTGTGCAGTTCGGGCGCGCGGGCGTGGAAGAAGCGGCGCTTGGCCGGGATCAGGCGCCCCACGGCGGAGTTGCGCAGATCGACCACGAGGTCCCAGCGGGTGCCCACGCAGGCCCGCCACAGGTCCAACCAGTGCCGCGCGAAGGAGCGTTTCGGGATGGGGATCAACCGCTCCAGCCCCGGCACCGCGCGGAACAGCGGGGCCGGCAGCGGCCCGCAGGCCACCGTCAGCCGGGCGCCCGGATACGAGTCCACCAGATGGCCGAGCAGGCCGGTGGACAGCACCGCGTCGCCCAGGCGGTTTGAGGTGATGAACAGGATGCGCAAGGCCGTCCGCCGTCCCTACCCAGCCGTCGCACCGCCGGCGCCGACCTCACCGCCGCCTGGACCGCCGCCTTGGGGGCGCCGGCTCAGGTTGCGCGACAGCACCCAGGCCGCCGGCCCCAGCGCCAGCAGCGGCAGCAGGTACAGCAGCGGGACCAGCACGATCACCTTGGCGGCGAGGCTGGTCAGGCCCAGCACGGCCGACTGGATGCCCATCACGATCAGGACCGCCGTGGTGACGCGCGACGCCTGGCCGCGCCGGTTGAACTCGCCCGACAGCAGGCAGGCCAGCGCCACCATGGTGTAGGCCAGCGTCAGCAGCGGCGAGGACACCCGGTGGTGGAACTCCGCCAGCAGGTCCTGCACCATCTTCGCGTTGCCGGCCACCTGCGGCGGCGGGTGCAGAAGCTCGTCGGTCGAGCGCTCGCGCGGGTCCGGCCAGCGCTCCCCGCCGGCGCTGGTCAGCACCTTCAGGTCCACCGCGTAGCGCTCGAAGAACAGCTGGGACAGGCGGTTGGTCTTGCGGTCCAGCTCCTGCCGGTTGCCGTTGAAGACGACGAAGCGCGCGTTGTCCGTCCCGGTGACCATCACGGCGCGCTCGCCCAGGATGGTCACGGGCTTCTCCGGCGTGCGGCCGTCGTGAATCACCACGTTGTGCAGGTTGCCTTCGCTGTCCCGCTCGCGCAGGAAGACGTTGAAGCGGTCGCCGACCTCGTTGAACACGCCCTCGCGCAGGAACAGCTGCGAATAGTCGCTGCGCACGGCGTATTCCATGCGCACCAGCTCCTGGTGCGCGGCCGGCGTGATCCACAGGTTCAGCACATAGACGATGCCCATCACGCCCAGCGCCAGCACCATCGCCGGCTGCGCCAGGGCGAAGGGACCGACGCCGGCGGCCCGCATGACGGACAGCTCGCTGTCGGCCGCCAGCCGGTTGTAGGTGAACAGCACCGCGCCCACCAGCGCCAGCGGCAGCACGATGCCGAGGAAGGTCGGCACCGTCAGCACCAGCAGCCAGAGGAACATGCGCATCGGCGCGCCGGCCTCCACCACCATCTCGATCAGGCGCAGCGACTGGCTCAGCCAGATCGTCAGCGTCAGGCCGGCGGTGGAATACAGCGTGGCGATCAGCAGGTTGCGGAAAAGATACCGTTGCAGTCGGTTCATGAGCGTGCATCAAGGAAAGACCGGCAGAAGCTGACGATCTAAAGGCTCCGGGTCAAGTGTTGTTCGGAGAAGAAGTTGCGGCACGGCGCGCACCCCGCCCTTCTCCGGGGCCGGCAAATGCTCTAGACAGGGCGGCATGGCGACGATCAAGGACGTGCTGGCGGAGGGGCTGGCCCACCACCGGGCCGGCCGGCTGGGCGAGGCCGCGGCGCGCTATCAGGCCGTGCTGGACACCGTGCCGGACCATCCCGACGCCTTGAACCTGCTGGGCGTCGCCTATCTCCAGGCCGGCCACCCGGCGGAGGCGGAGGCGCGGCTCCGCGCCGCGATCCGCGCCGACGGGGGCGTTGCCGACTACCACGACAATCTGGGCAGCGCGCTGCGGGCTCTCGGCCGGCCGGAGGAGGCCGCGGACGCCCACCGGTGCGCGATCGGCCTGACCCCCGGCTTCGCCCAGGCGCACTACAACCTCGGCAACGCGCTGGAAACGCTGGGCCGGCTGGAGGAGGCGGCGGACGCCTACCGGCAGGCCGCCGCCCACCGGCCCGGCTACGCCAGGGCGCGTTTCAATCTCGGCAACACGCTGGCCGCGCTCGGGCAGGCGGAGGAGGCCGACTCCGCCTACCGCGCGGCGGTGGCCGACGATCCCGGCTTCGTCGAAGCGCACGCCAACCGCGGCGCGCTGATGTTGCAACGCGGCCAAGCCGTGGAAGCGGCGGCGTGCATGCGCCGCGCGCTGGCCCTGCGCCCCGATCACGCGACGGCGCTCGCCAATCTGTCGGCGGCGCTGCTGGCGGCCGGCCCGGCCGAGGCCGCCGCCCGGACCGCCCGGCGGGCCGAAGCCGCGCGCCCGGACTTCGCGGAGGCCGCCCTGCGCCGGGGCGACGCGCTGCATCGGCTGAACCGGCTGGCCGAGGCAGCGGGCGGCTACCGAAAAGCCGTCGCCCTGCGCCCCGATCTGGCGCAGGCTTACGCGAACCTCGCGCTCGTGCACCAGACGCAGGGCGACCTGGACGGGGCGGAGGGCGGCTACCGCCGCGCCCTGGCCCTGCGGCCCGATCTGGCGGAGGTGCGCTCCAACCTCGCCTATCTCGACCTGTTCCGGCCCGGCGTGACGCTCGCCCGCGTGCTGAAGGCCCACCGGGCCTGGGACGCCGTGCACGGAGCGCCCCTGCGCGCCAACTGGCGGCCTCACCCGGTGGCGGGCGAGCCCGGCCGTCCACTGACCGTCGGAATCCTGTCGGGCGACTTCCGCCGCCACCCGGCGGGGCAGTTCGCCGTGCGCGCGGTGGAGGCGCTGCCCGCCCACGGCGTGCGCCTGTTCCTCTACGCCAACCAGACGGAAGCCGACGACCTGACCGCCCGTTTCCAGGCGGTGGCGGAACGCTGGGTGCCCGTCGCCGGCCTGTCCGACGCCGACGTGGCCGACCGCATCCGGGCTGACGGCGTGGAGGTGCTGATCGACCTCGCCGGGCACAACGCGCGCGGGCGGCTGGGCGTCTTCGCGCGCAAGCCGGCGCCGGTGCAGGTGGCCTGGTCCGGCTACATGGCGACGACCGGCATGGAGGCCATGGACGGGCTGGTCGCCGACGCCCACCACGTCCCGGAAGGGGCGGAGCGCTTCTACGCGGAGCGCATCCTGCGCATGCCCGGCGCCTTCATCGCCTACGACCCGCCCGCCGATGCGCCAGACCTCACCCCGCCGCCCTGCATGACGGGCGCGCCGGTGACCTTCGGCGCCTTCAACATCCTGACCAAGCTGACGGACGAAGTTCTGGCGACCTGGGCCGCCCTGCTGGCCCGCCTGCCCGCCTCGCGCCTGCTGCTGAAGACCAAGGCGCTGTCCTGCCCGGTCACGGCGGCGCTGTGGCGCGACCGGATCGCCGGCTTCGGCATCGCGCCGGGGCGGGTGACCATGGTCGGTGCCACCAACAGCCTGGACCATATGGGCTGGTGCGCCCGGGTGGACGTGGCGCTCGACCCCTTCCCCTTCGCCGGCAGCACCACGACGCTGGAGACGCTGTGGATGGGCGTGCCCGTGATCACCCTGCCCGGCGAGACCTTCTCCAGCCGCCACTCGCTCGCCTTCCTGACGGTGGCGGGTGTGGAGGGCTGCGTCGCCCGCGACCCCGCCCATTACGTGGAACTGGCCGCCGGCTGGGCCGCCGATCCCGCCCGCCTGACGGACCTGCGCCGAACCCTGCGCGCCCGCATGGCGGCAAGCCCGCTGTGCGACGGGGCGCTGCTGGCCAAGCATTTGGCGCGGGCATTGCGGGACTTGTGGCGGGAACGGATAGGGTAATGGCTCCCACCACAACCCCTCGCCCGCCTCCGGCGGGAGAGGGAGGGACCCATGCGCAGCATGGGAGGGTGAGGGCAAGGTTTTTCCAAGAATCCTTCCTGCGTTTCATCTGGATTCTCGGGGCAACCTTGCCCTCACCCTCCCACGCCTTCGGCGCGGGTCCCTCCCTCTCCCAGCGGGGCTGGGCGAGGGGTTTTGAGCGCAGGCACGAGGGAGGGTAGAAATCACTTCTCCCCGATGAAGCGCACCCAGGGGAAGTCCACGAAGTCGAAGCGGCGGATCCGCGGTTCCTCCCCGCGCCGGGCCAGCCCGTCGAGCACACAGAGGGGGGCCGCCTGGTCGAGCATCCAGTAGCCGCGCCCCTGGCGCAGGAAATGCCCGATGTAGGCCGCCGTTCGCTCCAGATAGGCCCGGCCGCGCACCGTCGGCTGGAACCACGCGAAGCAGACGGTGATCTCCCGCGTCGGCCCGCGCCAGCGCCGGTCCCACAGCAGCCCGACGTCGAAACCCGCCATCGAATCGGCCAGGGTCTCCAGCCCGGCGGCCAGCGTGCAGTCGGCGTCCACATGCACCAACGGCCGCCCCGTCCGGCCGAGCAGCTGGTGCCAGCGCAGGAAGCGGATGCAGGCGTAGTAGGTGGTGCGCCGGTGGTCGTCCCAGCCGGTGAAGTCCACCCGCTCCCGGCTGGCGCCCAGCGGGATACGGGCGCGCCACGCGGCGAGGTCGGCCTCCGTCTCCGGCGAAGGGTTCACCACATGCACATGAACCGCCGGGACATGCCCCCCCGCCCCGCCCAGCGCCTCCACCGAGGCGAGCAGGTTCCCGACGAAGCGGCGGTAGTAGCCGTCGTCGGAGGACACGACCAGAATCGGCCCGTCCCCGGCGGGAACCTCGAACAGGCTTTCCAGCGGCGCGAAATCACCGAGCAGCCCGTCCGCCGCCGGAATGCGGTCCAGAGCGCCGCGCCCGGCCTGAATCATGGACCACAGGCGCAGCTCGAAATCCGCCGCGACCTCCGCCGCCGTGAAGCGCCGGGTGAAGCGCCGCATGAAGCGGGAGGCGAGGTCGAGGCGCCCCCGCCGGTAGAAGCGGTAGGCAACCACCGCCGCCGCTTTCGTGTCCCTCGGGTTCCGCCGCAGCGCCGTCAGGGCGGCGCGCGCGGCCCGGTCCAACACCCAGGGCTCCGCCTGCCCGGCCTGGACGAGCGCCAGCGCCGTCCCGGTCAACGCGTCCCCCGCCGCCGCGTGGTTCGGGTCCGCCGTCAATGCATGGCCGAGGCACCGCACCGCCCGCGCAACCCGTCCGTGGTCGAGTCTGCTGCCGTAGGAGATCTTGCCGTTCAGCCCGGCCTCGTCCATCGCGCTGACGGCGGCGTTGTGCAGGGCGTCGGGATGCGCCGGGGCCAGCGCCACCGCCTGCCGTCGCAGCCGCGCCGCGTCCTCTCCCCGGCCGAGCGCCGCCAGGGCGTTGGCGCGGTTGATGCGGGCCTCAACGAAGTCGGGCCGCCGCGCCAGAGCCTGCCCGAAGCGCTCCGCCGCACCCCTTGCATCGCCGCTGGCCAGCAGCAGGGCGCCGAGGTTGAAGGCCGCCTGGACCTGCGCGGGGTCGAGCGCCAGCGTATGGCCGAAGGAGCGCGCCGCCCCCGCCGCGTCGCCGGCCGCGCGCAACGCCAGCGCCAGATTGCCCGTGTAGTCCGCATCCCCCGGCAGCAGGGCCACGGCGCGGCGCAGCAGCGGCACGGCGCGTTGCGGGCGCCCCTGCTGGCCTTCCAGCACGCCCAGCAGATGCAGCGCGTCGGGGTGGCCCGGCTGGCTGCGGAGGATGCTAAGATAGAGCGGCCGGGCCTCGTCGAGGCGGCCAGCCTGATGGTGGCCGACCGCAGCGGCCAGGGCGTCCCGAATTGTGACCATGCCGCCTGTCTACACGCGCCCCCGGCCTTCGTCCATGGCCGGACGCACCCCGCCGAAGGAGCCTCATTCATGTCGAACCGGCCGCTCGTCAGCATCATCACGCCGAGCTGGGGGCGCGAGGACTTCCTGCCGCTGTGCCACGCCCGCGTGGCCGCCCAGACCTGGCCGGAGATCGAGTGGCTGGTCTTCGACGACAGCCCCGCCCCCTCCGCCTACCTCCAGCCTCTGGCCGGGCCGCGCCTGAAGTATGTCTACTCGCCCAGCCGCTACGCCATCGGCGAGAAGCGCAACATCCTGGCCGAGCACGCGCGCGGCGACATCATCGTGCATTTCGACGACGACGACTTCTACGCCCCCAGCTATGTGGAGCGGCTGGTGGATTGGCTGGAGCAGGGCTACGACGCGGTTAAGCTGTCGGGCTGGTTCCTGCACAGCGCCGTGCACGGCGCCTTCGGTTATTGGGACACCGCGCGCGGCGGCGCGCACCACCGCTGGGGCCGGACCACCCGGCAGTATGTGGACGCGCCCGACACGCCCCTCGCCGACGACAACCTCGTCGGCTACGGCTTCTCCTACGCCTACCGCCGCGCGGTGTGGGAGGCGGTGCGCTTCCCGCCGGTTAACGCCTGCGAAGACGCCCCCTTCATGAAGGCCGCACGCGAGCGCTTCCGCTTCGCCGCCTTCCCGGATGCGGAGGGGCTATGCCTGCACACGCTGCACGCCCGCAGCACCAGCCTGTGCCTGCCCCAATACGAACTGCCGCCGGTGCTGCTGGAACGTTTGTTCGGGGCGGAGGTGCGGGCGTATGTGGGGGGCTGACCGCGTTCGTCACCGCAACTGCCGCGGCTCCGCCGGCCGGGCAGCCCCTTCGTCACGCCGGCAGGACAGGATGCAGGCCTGGATCTCCTCCGGACGGACGGGCTTGCGCAGATAGCCGACCCGGTGCGTGCGGGCCAGACGGTACAGCTCGCTGGACACGTCGCCGGTGATGAGCCAGGCCGGTATCTCGGTCCGAAGGAGCCCGCGCAGCCGGGCGATGGCCTCGATGCCGTTGCCGCCCACGCCGAGGCGGTAGTTGGCGATGATCACGTCGGGACACCGGGGCGACGCGTCGACCAGCCGCAACGCCTCCCCGGTATCGGCGGCGGCCAGGACGGAGCAGCCGAAATCCTCCAGGAACAGGCGGACGGCCAGCGCCACCATAGGGTCGTCCTCCACCAGCACGGCGAGGCACCGCCGGTCGCCGTCGTCGCGGGGCTTGGCGACGGCGGACCGCCGGGGGTGCGCCTCCACACCGCCGACGATCGGCAGCAGGATGGAAAAGCGCGACCCCTTCCCCGGAAGCGAGGAGACCTCGACCGGAACCTGCATCATGTTCGCGGCCCGCTGCACGATGGCGAGCCCCAGGCCATAGCCATGGTCCGCGCCATGCGCGGTACCGGAGCCATGGTCCGCGCCATGCGCGGCCCCGGTTACCCGGTAGGATTCCTGGAAGATCAGCGATGTCTGCTCCGGCGCGATGCCGACGCCGGTGTCGATCACGTCGATCCGCAGCCGCTGGCCGACGCGGCGGCAGCCGACCAGCAGCCCGCCATGTTCGGTGTAGCGGATGGCGTTCGCGATGAAGTTGCGCAGGATGCGCTCCACCAGCATCGGGTCGCCGTACACCACCTGCCGGCAGGGCGCGGTGCGGAAGGACAGGCCCTTCTGTTGGGCCAGGATCCCGAACTCGTCGCTCAACCGGTCCATCAGTTCGGCCACCGGGATCGGCATCGCCTGCACGGCGCGCCTTCCCGTCTCCAACTGGGAAAGGTCGAGCAGCGATTCGAACAGGTCGGTCAGGGCGGACAGAGTCTCGTTCGCCCTGTCCAGCACCGGCCGCAGGGCCGGGTCGCCGACGCGGTGGTTCAACACCTCCAGGAACAGGCGCAGCGCCATCATCGGCTGGCGGAGGTCGTGGCTGGCCATGGCGAGGAAGCGCGACTTGGCGGCGCTGGCGTCCTCCGCCGTTTCGGCGGCGGCGCGCGCCCGCTCCTGCTCGGCCGCGGCGAGGACGAGGTCCGTGGTGTCGGCGTGCCGGACGATCACCCGCGCCCGCCCGGGTCCCTTTACCGCCGACACATACAGGTTGTACCAGCGCCGTTCCTGGCAGGCGTGGCAGGGGTAGGTCATGTGGAAGGCGCTCCGCTCGCCAACCATGACCGCCCGGATGCCGGCGGCGGCCTCCGCGGCCACCGCGTCCCCCGCCACGGCGGAGCGGTCGCACACCGCCAGGTAGTTCTCGCCCACCGCGGCGTCGGCGTCGGAAAGGGCGTTGTCGCGGGCGAAGTCCCGCCAGGAACGGTTCACACGAATGATCGTGCCCGCCGTGTCCAAGACAGCGATGTTGTCCTGAAAAACGTCGAGCAGGAAAGCAGCGCGCTGCTCCCGTACACGGCTGAGGATATCCTGCAGCCGCAACGCAAATCGCCGGTTCAATCTCATGGCGATCCTACCGCGTGGTATGCGTAGGAATACTCCCGTATGGCACCAAAGCTTCGCACCGGAGGAGGCCGGGAGCAAGTGTCCTTCCGGAGGTTCGCGCTCTTCTTTCGAAAGGGACAGTGCCCCGGACCCGCCGCCTAGACCTGAACGTCCAGGTACATGCCACGGCGGTAATTGCGCGGAAGGGTCAGGATTCCGTTGACGAGCAGGCTCGCCAGTTCGCGAACGGACGGGATGCGCTGGCGCCCGCCGCTGCCGACGGCGTCGGCCCGATTGCGCACGCCCACGGGACCCGGCGGCGCAACGCGCCCACCGCCGGGATCGGAGCGGATCGGTTCGTTCGAGCGTTCGCCCGTGCGTCGGGTTTCGACCATGGGATTCGTTTACCAAAAATCCCGGATACCGGCAAGGCGCCCCGCCCCCTCGGCGGCCTTGACCGAACTTATCCACAGAACGGTGCATAAGGCCGTGGATAAGCCTGTTGAACAAGCGGTCCCGCCTGACCGGCGCGCCCGTCCCTTCCCATAAGCCCGAATCGGGCGGAGGTCGCCCGTCCGGCGATGCACCGTCACCCGCTGCGCCCCGCCTTATCCCGAAGATGGTCTGTTCGGGCGGCATACCATCGTCAACATTTCAGGCACAAGGCGGGGACATCCGGAAAGGACGACGCATGGCCCATTATCTCGTGACCGGTGGCTGCGGCTTCATCGGGTCGCATCTGGCCGACCGGCTGATCGCCGACGGGCACCGGGTCACCATTCTCGACGACCTGTCCACCGGGAAGCTGGAGAACAAACCGACCCTCGCGCGCCTCGTCGTCGGCGACGTGGCCGATCCGGAGGCCGTGCGCCACGCCATGGAGGGGGTGGACGGCGTCTTCCATCTGGCGGCCGTCGCGTCCGTCCAGCGCTCGCGGGAGCTGTGGGCGGAAACGCACCGAACCAACCTGTCCGGCACCATCACCGTGTTCGAGGCGGCGCGCACCGCCCGCAACGGAGACCCGGTGCCGGTGGTCTACGCATCCTCGGCGGCGGTGTACGGCGACAACACGGCCACCCCGCTGCGCGAGGACGCCGCCACCCGCCCGCTGTCCGCCTACGGCGCCGACAAGCTGGGCTGCGAGCTGCACGCGCGGGTGGCCTGGGAAATCCACGGGGTGCCCACGGTGGGCTTCCGCTTCTTCAACGTCTACGGCCCGCGCCAGGATCCGAACTCGCCCTATTCCGGCGTGATCTCCATCTTCGCCCGCCGGGTGTCGCGGGGCGAGGACGTGGACATCCACGGCGACGGCCTGCAGGTGCGCGACTTCGTCTTCGTCGGCGACGTGGTGCGCTATCTCGCCCGCGCCATGGAGCGGCAGCCCCAGGGGGCGGAGGTGTTCAACCTGTGCACCGGCCGCCCGACCTCGCTGCTGATGCTGCTGGACGTGCTGCAGGAGCTGTGCGGCAGCCGGGTGCGCCGCCATCACCGGCCGGCGCGGGCGGGCGACATCCGCGTGTCCATCGGCGACCCCTCCCGCCTGCGCACCGCCTTCGGCGAAAGCTGCCGCGTCGGCCTGCTGCAAGGGCTGGGCGCGACCCTGACGGGGGAGATGCCGTAAAGGCGGCCCCCGCGCACCTTCAAACATCCCCCTCAGACGTCCCGCTGCTCCAGACGGGGCAGCCCGACGACCTTCAGGCGGCTTTCCCGCAGTTCGCCCACCTGATCGAGGATCGGGTGGGCAACGGCCGCGACGTGGGCGTTGATGCGCTTCAGGTCGCGCAGGATGTCGAGGACGAGCGCGCTCGTCTCGATGCTGTCGGCGTCACCCCGGCGCACGCGGTCGAGGTGGTGGACCGTCGCCGCGCGTTCCAGCGCCCGCACCGCGTCCTTCCCGGCGATCAGCTGCCGGGCCAGCCGCCGGTCCTCCGCGATGAAGGTGCCGAGCGCGGTGCGCAGGTTCTCCACGGTGCGGCGGTGCAGCTCCTCCACCTCCCGGAAGTCCTCGGCGGCGAAGTGCAGGCCGTGGCGGGCGCGCTTGGCGGCCCGGTCCAGCAGGCTCTTGTCGATGATGTCGCCGACGTGTTCCAGGTTGATGGCGAAGGCCATGATGTCGTTGACGCGCCGCGATTCCGCCTCGTCCAGCGGGCCTCGGCCGAGCTTGGCGAGGTACAGCTTGATCGCGGTGTGCAGGCGGTCGACCTGATCGTCGGTGCGGCTGATCCCGGCGATGGCGCGCTCGTCGTCGTGGCGCAGCGCCTCCAGGCTGCGGCACAGCATGTCCTCCACGAGGTCGCCCAGCCGCAAGGTTTCGCGCAACGCCGCGGCGATGGCGACGGAGGGTGTCTCAAGCGCCGATTCGTCAAGATGGCGCGGACGCGCGGCGTCCTCCGCGCTCTCGTCGGCGGGAATCAGGCGCTCGGCGATCCCGGCCAGCGGGCCGACCAGCGGCAGAAAGAGCAGCGCCAGCGCCAGGTTGAAGCCGACATGGGCAGTCACAACAGCGGTGAAGGGCGCCATGCCGCTCAGCGCCTCGACCGCCAGCGGGATCAGCGGCAGCGCCAGCAGCGCGCCGGCCGCCCGCGCCAGCAGGTTGCCGACCGGCACACGCCGCGCCGCCGCCGTGTCGCGGAGCGTCGCCAGCACGGCCGGCACGGCGCCTCCGAGGTTGGCGCCCAGCACCAGCGCCACCGCAAGCTCCGGATCGACCACGCGCGCCCCGGCCAGCGAGCCGATCAGCAGCACCGTGGCGAGGCTGGAGTGGACCGCCGCCGTCAGCAGCGCCGCGACCACCAGCGCGAACAGCGGCTCCCCGCCCAGCGCGGCCAGCATCGCCTGCACCAGCCCCGATTCCCGCACCGGTGCGGTCGCCGTCCCCAGCAGGCGCAGGGCCAGCAGCATCAGCCCGACGCCCACCAGGATACGCCCCAGCGCCCGCCGGTTGCGGTGCTCCCCGCCCAGCGCGTGCAGCGCGCCGCCCAGCAGGAGGAGGCTCGGCGACAGCCAATGCACGTCGGCGGCCAGCAGCCGCGCCACGAGGCTCGTCCCGACGTCGGCGCCCAGCATGACGGCCAGCGCCATGGCCGACGCGATGTAGCCCTGCCCAACCATCGCGGCGGTCATCAGGGCGGTCGCGGTGCTGCTCTGTAGGGCGATGGTGGCGGCCATGCCGGCGGCGAAGGCGGCCACGCGGTTGCGCGTCCCCTGCCCCACCCAGCGCCGCAGCGCCGCGCCCCCGCATCGGAACACGCCGGTGCGCACAAGGCGCAAGCCCCACAAAAGCAGCGCCACGGCGCCGAGGATGTCGATCAGGACCAGCGTGGGGGACAGGGCGGTGGGCGCGATGGCGGCTCTCCCGGGTTCACGATGACGGCTTCATAAAACCGTAACAGTCCCGGGCGCACGGACGATCCCGCGCCGACGTGCTACCTCCTTCGATCGCGCGCGGCGCGCAGCACGGCGATGGCTCCGGCCACCGGGAAAACCGCCATCGCGGCGAAGGTCACGCCGTAGTGGCCGGTCGCGGTGAACAGCGTGGCGAACAGCGCCGGCCCGACGACCACGCCGGCGAAGGTCAGCATCATCGCCCCGCCCGTCGCCGTGCTGGCCGTGCCCGGCGGTGCGACCCGCGCCACCTCCGCCAGGAAGACGCCGTTCCAGCCGATCGCGGCGCTCCCGAACACGGCCAGCACGGCGACGACCGCCCAGGTCGGCCATTCCGGCCCCAGCAGCGCCGTGACGAAGGCCGCCGCCGTCGACAACAGCCCGATGCCGGCCAGCACCGCCACGCCGGAGCGCAGCCGGTCGGCCAGCAGCCCCCAGCCGATGCGCCCCGCCGCCCCCGCCGCCTGCACGACCGACACGGCGAAGCCCGCCGCGACGATGGACCAGCCGAGGTCGTGGACCAGCATGGTCACGGTGAAGGCCATCAGCGACAGCTGGATCGCCGAAAAGCAGAATCCCATCAGCGCGAAGCCGCGCAGCGCCGGCGCGCGCCAGACCAGCCGCGGCCCCTCCATCAGGTTGCCGCGCAGGGGAAGGCCGGGGTTGCGGTCGTCGTCCCACAGGCGCCGCCCCGGCCCGAAGACGGCCAGCATCACCACGAACAGCGCGGCCACCAGCAGCGCCGCCCCGCGCCAGCCCGCGACCTGCCCGACGCCCGGCAGCAGCAGCCCCGCCAGCACGCCGGCCAGCGGCACGCCCGTCTGCTTCAGCGAGAAGACCAGATTGCGCCGGGCCGGCGGGGTGTAGCGGTTCAGCAGGTGGGAGGAGGACGGGTTCACCAGCCCGTAGCCCACGCCGATCAGCACCGACGCCAGCGCCACGACCGTCAGCAGGCCGGTGGCGAGCCCCAGGCAGCCGGCGAGGCCCAGCAGCATCGCCGCCATCCCCACCGTGCCCGCCCCCCAGCGCCGCACCACCAGTCCGGCCACGGCCGACACCAGCGCGGCGGCGCCGTAGATGATGCTGATCTGGTAGCCGACCGCCTCCGCCCCCACGCCGAGCGCCGCGGCAGCCAGGGGCGCCACGGTCGCCAGCGTGAGCACCGACAGGGTGGCGAGCGCCTGCACGCTCGTCACCTCCGCCAGCAGCAGCGCGAAGGAGACGGGCGGCTTTTCCGGGCCGGCGTTTGCGGCGGATTGGGAGAGGGTCACGGAGACGGGTCCTGTAATGCCATGCGTCGTTTGGACGCACAGAAGGCCAGCCTCCGCCCGAACTTACAAGATGCTACCGAAGCTCATCCCGTCCGGCTCGATCAGGGCCAGGAAGGCGTCGCAATCGGGCTGGCCCACCCACCGGGCGCAGATCGCCTCGGCGGTCGCGCGGGCGTCGGCGAAGGCCAGGTCGATGAACAGCCCGTCGTCCAGCTTGACGAGATGCTGGCCGCGCCAGCCCGGCTGCTTCGACAGGGTTCGCTCGACCATCACGGCGTGGGCTTGGCGCATCGCCTCCTCCGTGACGCCCGGCTTCAGGCGGAAGCGGCCGAACTCGACACCCTCTCCGGCGGCGAGGGGGAGCGAGGGGGATGGAATGGGCATGGAACCTCCTTGGAACTCGTGGTTGCGGTGGAGCCCCCGGGGTACCATCATGCCCCTGACAGTTTCGGTCAGGATGCTTGTCCGGCACGGACCCATGCGAACCTTGCGCCTCTTCGCCCTGCTGGACCATCTGCGCGGCCGGTCGCAACCGGTGTCGGCCGACACGCTGGCCCTTGCCCTGAACGTGTCCGTCCGGACCATCTACCGCGACATGGCGGCCCTTCAGGCGATGGGCGCGCCGATCCGGGGCGAAGCCGGCGTCGGCTATCAGTTCGAGAAGGGGTATTTCCTTCCGCCGCTTCACTTCGACGCGGACGAATTGGACGCGATCATGCTGGGCATGCGCCTGATCGCCGCGCGCGGCGACGGCGGTTTGGCCGAGGCATCCCGGCGCGTTTCCAACAAGATCAGCGCCGTCATGGACGACGAGGACGGCGACGCCTACCGCCGCCTGCCGCTGAGGGCGGTGTCGCGCCGGTCCGACGAGCAGGAGAAGGCCGGCGCGTGGCTCGGCTTCCTGCGGAAGGCGGTCCGGGAGCGTGCGTTGCTCGACATCCGCTATGTGGACCTGCATGGCGGCGAAAGCCGCCGCATCGCCCGCCCGCTGGGCCTGACGGTGTTCGACGCCGTCTGGCTGCTGACCGTCTGGTGCGAGTCCCGGCAGGATTTCCGAAACCTGCGCGTCGATCGCATCCGCACCGCCGAGCGCGTAGGACAGCGGTTCAAGGCGGAGGCCGGAAAGCGGTTCGAGGATTATCTCGGGACGCTCTCCGGCGCATGACGCGAGCGACGGCAGCGCCGGTCACGCGCGCCGGTTCACAAAATCCGGAGCCACTCGCGGATCCAGTGTTGCGAGTGCTTCGCATTTTCAGTATAGCCTTTGGGCATAGCGGCACCGCCCCCACCGGAAACACCACACTGCAAAGGCTCCCGGCATGAACACGAAGACGCTCTCGCTTTGGATGGGTATCGGCTCTTTCGCGCTGCTGGGCGCCGGCGCGCACGCCGCGGACCTGCATGGGCAAAGCGGGCACGGGCATGGCCGTCAGGCCCCCATCCAGGTCGCCGAGGAAGCGCACCAGCACGGCGAAGAGGGCGAGGCGAAGGAGCAGGACATCTTCACCGAATACCCCGCCGGTGAAGCCCTGGTCGGGCGTCTTCTGATGATCAAGGGCCACCTGATGGTCGGGCAGGAGCTGTATCAGGCCGGCCGCCTGGACGATGCCGCCCCGCACTATTTCCACCCGACCGAGGAAATCTACGCCCTGATCAAGGACGAGATGGCGAAGCGCAAGCTGGGCCAGTTCGAGGGTGACCTGAAGGCCCTGGCCGGCCTGGTGAAGCAGAAGAAGCCCGCCGCCGACGTCTTCGCCAAGCAGAAGACCGTCATCGCCAAGCTGAACAAGGCCCTGGTTTCCGCCGACAAGAAGACCCCGTCCTTCGTCATGACCGTGGCGCCGGGCGTGCTGTCGCAGGCGGCGGAGGAGTACAAGGAGGCCTTCGTCGACGGCAAGCTGACCAACGCCGTGGAGTATCAGGACGGGCGCGGCTTCGTCACCGCGGCGCGGGCCTACGTCGCCCACCACGCCAAGGGCCTGGGCGCCAAGAACGCCGAGGGCTTCAAGACGCTGTCGGCCGACATGGACCGCATCGCCCAGGCTTTCCCGACCGCCGTCCCGCCGCAGCAGCCCGTGCTGGAGGCCGGTGCGGTGCGCGATCTGGTGTCGAAGGTCGAGCTGCTGAAGCCGTCCTTCAAGTAAGCGGCTGCTTCGGGTCCCCTTCTTCGGGTGTTGCCACGGTCCCCCGCGCTTGCCATTTCCTTGTTCCTGGGATGGAAGCGGAAAGGAACAGGCTGTGACTTCGCCCGAAGAAGCCCTGCCGTCGCGGCTGGAACGCGCGTGCGCCGAGCGGGGGCTGAAGATGACCGGCCAGCGCCGGATCATCGCGCGCGTCCTTTCGGAATCCGCCGACCATCCCGACGTGGAGGAGGTCTACCGCCGCGCCTCCGAAATCGACGCGGGCATCAGCCTCGCGACCGTCTACCGGTCCATGCGGCTGTTCGAGGAAATCGGGATCATCCAGCGCCACGATTTCGGCGACGGCCGCGCCCGCTATGAAGAGGCGCGGGGCGACCACCACCATCACCTGATCGACATCGAATCGGGCGAGGTGGTGGAGTTCCAGGACGGCGAGCTGGAAGAGGCGGTGGCCCGCATCGCCCGCGACCTGGGCTTCGATCTGATCGGTCAGCGCCTGGAAATTTTCGGGCGGCGCATCAAACGCAAGGGAACGGAGCCGGCCTGATGTCGGCGGAGAACAACAGGGCGAGCCAGGATCCGGGCGCGCGCTTCGCCGCCTGCGAGGCGGCGGTGTGCGGCTGCCGTCCCATCGTGGAACGCGCCTACCGCGAACTGGTCGATTGCGGCCGGCCCAACCGCCACGCGCTGGAGGCCGCCACGGTCGTCCTGCGCTGGCATCACCCCGAACTGCCCACCCCGGAGGCCCAGCAGATCGTCGAACGCTGGGTCGCTGGCAATGTCCTGCATTGATGCTCTGGGCATTGACGCCCCGTCGCGACGATGGGCCGGCGCGACCATCGGCCGCCGCATTGCAGCAAAGAATGGCTCGTCAACAGCCTTCCGGGTTCCTAGTGGTGCGATCCAAACGGACCGTTGTGTATATAGCTTGCCGTAGTCCGCAGGACGCCTCGGGTCTACGGACGTACAAACGATGCCATCCGTCTGATTCGGCTCACTAGCCAGGGGTCCCGCTGCAAGTCCGCTTTGCCACAAAATGTGCTTGCTGAAGTGAATGGTGCCCTTCACACTACCCTGAATGGATCGCATCAATCGGAACGTAACATCATGCGGGCAATTTCGGCTGTGTGCGTTATACTTTTCGCAATGAACATTGCGTTAGCCAATATCAAGGAGGCTCATTCCTCCTCTTTCTGGCAAGGCGGCGGCGTAGTCTTAGGCAGAAATACCAGCTTTCTGGAATCGGCGTCAGCAGAAGACAAAAAAGAAGCAAAGGATTTGCTCACAGGATATTTTGAAAAATCCAAGCCAGCATTCATCTCCGCGCTTGCGCGCGAAATCGATCAAGTCGTTGGTGATATCGGGGTGTCTCGCGAAAAATTAGGTCAGTGGTTCGATGAGACAGCGGCGGAAGTGGTTGCATTGGTTAACGAAAATCTCATTAAGAATAAAGGCAGCACATTGGTTGATGTTTCGGATTGGGAAACGAGATGGATGCCAAACCTTTCCAAGGCCATTGATCAAAACCTCCGAAACAAGCTCAAAAATTATGTAATGCAGACCGACCTGTCTGGCCTTTCTGAGCCTCAGCGTAAGAAATTAGAATCTGTTAGGGGCCAAATTCAGATGAGGGCAGCTGCCGAGATGCTTGGCAGGACTGTTCCCCAAATGGCACCTCCGCCTCCCAGCAGAGATGTGGGGATGTGCAACTCCGCATGCGATGACGAATTCCGCGCGGGTCATAGGCAATGCAAGGGTGACGCAAATTGCAGACCACTTTATGATATTTTGTCCGCCTGCAAGAAGCGATGCCAAATGTAGACTACCTTGCAGTTCTGTCTGAATTAGCGCCGCGGCGGCTGTAGGATTGTTGCAGATTATCGAGCAATACCAACGTAAATTTTACCAAAAATCGTCTGCTGCTCAGCCGAACTAGACGGATCATTCCGTTCTACAAACGTAAGAATCCGTCTGGCGTGCCACTGGACTGACGGTGTTCATCCTGTCCTTCAGGGGAGAGCGCCAATGGCCGCCGACCTGCTGCGTCCGGAAAGCCTCCGCGAGATAACCTAGCAGCAGCGGGAAGCCCTGCACCACGCCCACGAGCTGGACCTCAAGCACGACGAGGAGCTGAAGGAGCGGCACGAGGCCTTCCTGCACCGGCACCTCGACCCGCACTCTGAGGAGCGGTTCAACCATCTTGTCCGCGAGGCGGCCAAGCGCGGTGAGCACGAGATCCTGGCCCTGCGCTTTCCCAGCGACTGGTGCAGCGACGGCGGCCGCGCCATCAACACCCTGTCCGACGATTGGCCCGACAGCCTGACCGGCTACGCGCGCGAACTGTACGATGCCTACGAATCGCGGCTGCGCCCGCTGGGCTACAAGATCCGCGCGCAGATCCTCGACTTTCCCGGCGGCATGCCGGGCGACGTGGGCCTGTTCCTGAGCTGGTGAAGGCCGGCCTCAGGCCACGCCCGCCACGGGGTAGTCGGCCGCCGCCCCGATATCCTTGACCAGCAGTTCCCGGTCGGCGTGATAGCCCAGCCGGGCGAACAGACCGGCGGTGTCCTGCGCCGGTGCGGTCGCGGCGACCACGCAGCCCTGCCGCTCGACCTCCACCACATGGCATCCCAACTGGCGGGCAAGCCCGTCAATGGCCTCGATCAGCGCGGCGCTGGTCACCGCGGCATCGAACAGGCCGACCGCGATGAAGGTGGGGATGTTCAGCACCCGCGCCTCGCCATCCTGGTGCACCACCCAGCAGAACAGCCCGCGGATGTGGCCGTCGCTCATCGAGCAGGCCATCACGCCACGCTCCGGGTCGGGCTCCAGGAAGGGGGCCGCCACGTCGCGCCACTGCTCCAGCGTCATGTTCCGGTGCAGCACCTGCACGACTGGCAGCGCCTGGTCGGTCTGGGTCTTGGGAAGCGGGGCGACGATGAAGCTCTTGGGCATGGGCGGCGGTCCTTTCGCGGGCATCCTTGCCCAGGAAAGGCGGCGGTGCGTTGATTTCGGTCAGGTGCCGGGCGCGCCGCACCGCTGTTGTCACGGCGAACACCCCGCCAGCGAAAGGCCGAGCATGAGCCCCTACCCGCCGCCCAACCCCGATCCCGACGTCCCGATCCCCATGCCCCTGCCCCCCGACGCGCCGCCGGACGAACCTCCCGACGTGCCGCCGACACCCGGAGAGCCCCAGGATCCCTTCTGAACGGTCTTACGGCTTGCGCTTGTACAGCGCCATCGCCCGCTCCAGGATGCCGGGGGACGAGTAGTCGCCGAGGAACAGGTCGCCCAGCGCCCGGCGCATCCGCGCGCGGATGCGGGCGCGGATGGCGTTGCGCAGCGCTTCCTCCTGCATGTGGCAGCGCTGGCAAAGATTTTTCGGCCGTGCGTCCGGGTTGCCGGACGGGCGCAGCGGGCGGACGACCACGCGCAGGTCGCGCGTCTGGGCGTATTCCACCACGTCGGGCCAAGCGGCCCGGCGCCCGCGCCCGTCGCGCCAGGTCTGGTCGGCCGCGTCGTACCAGCGCCCGTCCGGCAGGCAGCGCACGACGGCGCCGCCCGGCCGGCCGCAGCAGCGGCAGCGGTTCTCGCCGGCTTGCCCCTTGCGGTCAGCCGGGTCGAGATCGGGTCTCAGAATCTTTGCGCGAGGATGTCTGGTCATGGCTTGATGCCTGGCCGGGGCGCGATGCCCGGCGGGGTCTGGCTCATGACACGGATGGGCGCGGACCGCCAGTGTGATTTTTCGAAAAACTTGCCTCATGCCCAGCCTCAAGCACGGAACCGAAATGTCCCTCTCCGAAGAAGGTCCTGCCGCCGACCCGCATCTGGTTCACGAACTGGCCTCGGCGCACCCGGACGTGGTGACCCCGGCCGCCGTGGGCGTGGCGCGGGTTGAGCATGCGGAGCGGATGGGCCTCGTCCCGCTCGGCCTGCCGCTGCCCAAGGGCAAGCGCGACCTGCTCGTCCCGGCGGAGCGGCGGGAGGCCATCCTGCTGGAGATCCAGGGGCAGCTCGACCGCGCCCGGCGGCGCAACGACCTGCTGGCCCAGGGGCGCCGCGCGCTGGAGGGGCGGTCCACCGCCCTGACCACCGCCGACGACCGCACCCGCGTGCGCGCCACCCGTGCCGACGAACTGCCCTGGCCCGGCCTGCCGGCGCCGGTGCGCCTTCAGGTGTCGCGCACGCTGGACGTGCTGGAACTGGCCGACCTGACCGACGAGGAGCTGGCCGCCCGGCTGGAGGGCGACCCGGCCCTGGCCGCCGCGCTGGAGGACGCCCTGTCCCGCACCGCCGCCCGCCTGCGCCGCTATGCCGGGGAGGCGGGCGAGGCGGAGGACGGCTGGGGCTTCGCCGGCCTCGCCGACCGCCTGTTCCGCGCCGCCCGCAACCGGCACGGCGTGGACGAGTTGCTCGACCGCTGGGACCGGGAGTTCGACGCGTGGCGGCGCGAGCGGGCGGAGGCGCGCGGGCGGGCCTATGTGGACCGGCATTTCGACTTCGCCCGGTTCGAGCGGCTGTTCCCCGTGGCGCGCGGGCTGGGGCGACGGCTGGTGCTGGTGGTCGGCCCCACCAACTCCGGCAAGACGCACCACGCCATCGAGGCGCTGAAGGGCGCCTATGACGGCGTCTACCTTGCCCCGCTGCGCCTGCTGGCGCTGGAGGTGATGGAGCGGCTGAACGCGGAAGGCACGCCCACGTCCCTGCTGACGGGGGAGGAGGCCATTCCGAAGCCCGGCGCGCGCCACACCGCCTCCACCATCGAGATGATGGACCCGGACCGGCCGGTGGAGGTGGCGGTGATCGACGAGATCCAGATGCTTGCCGACCCCGACCGGGGCTGGGCCTGGACGGCGGCGCTGATGGGCGCGCCGGCGGAGACCGTCTACATCCTGGGCGCGCCCGAAGCCCGTCCGATGGTGGAACGCGCAGCGGAGCATCTGGGCGAGCGGCTGGAGGTGGTGGAGCTGGAGCGCAAGGTCCCGCTGACCATGCTCGACCGCCGCCTGAACTGGGAGGAGGTGGAGCCCGGCGACGCCCTGATCGCCTTTTCCCGGCGCGAGGTGCACAGCGTTCGCGACACGCTGAAGGCCAAGGGTCTGTCCGTCGCGGCGGTCTACGGCGCCCTGGCCCCGGAGGTGCGGCGGCGGGAGGCCGCGCGCTTCCTGTCCGGCGAGGCGGACGTGGTGGTGGCGACCGACGCCATCGGCATGGGCCTCAACCTGCCCTGCCGCCGCGTGCTGTTCACCGCGTTGGAGAAGTTCGACGGCAGCAGCGTGCGCCCGCTGACCGCGACGGAGGTGAAGCAGATCGCCGGCCGCGCCGGCCGCTTCGGCCATTACGAATCCGGGGAGTTCGGCGTGGTCGGCCGGGGCACGCCGCAGGCCTTGCGCCAGCTTCTGGAGAAAGGGGACGCGCGGCTCCTGCCCACCGCCCCGCTGACCGTGCGGCCGACGCGCGGCATGCTCGCCCGGCTGGCCGATTACCTGGGAACGGAGGAGACCGTCCTGCTGGTGGACTGCTTCGCCGACGCGCGCACGGCGGGATCGCCCTACCGGGTCGGCGACCTGTCGCCGATGCGGCGGCTGGCGGTGATGCTGGACGAGCGGCGGATCGCGCTGGCCGGCAAGCTGGACCTGCTGCTCGCCCCCGCCGACCTGGACGAGGAGGCGGAGGCCCGCATCCTCGCCACCATCATCGGCGCGGTGGAGGCGCGGGAGGCGATGCCCATCGGGCGCTTCGTCCCGGCGCGGCTCGACGGGCTGGACGGGGCGGCGCTGGAGGGGCTGTCGCGCGCCTGCGACCTCTACTACTGGGCGGCGCGCAAGTTCCCCGCCCTGTTCCCGGAGCGCGAAGCCGTCCGCACCCGCCGCACCGAGGTCAGCCGCCGTCTGGCGGAACTGCTCGCCACGCGCGGCGCCCGCTCCGCCGGCCCGGCCCGCCGCGACCCGCCGCCCAAGGCCGGCTTCCGGGGCGCGCCGAGGCGGCGCTTCGGACCGCGCCGGTAAGGGGGAACCGGAGGCGGTGCGGCGTGTTCTATGGGCATGGACCTGATACGCATCATCCTGGCGCTGCTTCTGCCGCCACTCGGCGTCTTCCTCCAGGTGGGGTTTGGCGCTCAATTCTGGATCAACATCCTGTTGACCCTGCTCGGCTACATTCCCGGCATCATCCATGCCCTGTACGTCATCGTGAAGTACAAGGACCGTTACCCGGCATAGCCGGAATGCGCGACGGTTGTGGCCTTTGTCACAGAATTTGTCGCGCAGCACGGTTATGGTCCCGCCCGTCAGGGACACCTGATGGGAACCAGGGACCGTAACCATGTTCAAGCTTCTGCTCGCGCTGCTGCCGCTGACCGCGTCGCTTCTGATGCTCGCGACCGTGCACTGAGCAAACCGCCTGTTCCTTCTCTCGGGCGCTACGATATGCACGGATCTCGCTTGCGTGGCATCGTGTTGATGCACCTGTGCTTTTCCGTCATTCCCGCGAAGGCGGGAATCCAGCAAGAGCCGCAATCAGCGGCGACATGAGTCGAGGATCGACTCATATGACGCCCAGACGGGCGTCTGGATCCCCGCCTTCGCGGGGATGACGAAAAAACGAGTAGCGTCAGTAATTTACCGCAAGCGCGAAATATGTGCATACCGTAGTCTCCCCTGCGGGGAGAGGGGAATTACGCATTCAGCACCCGCCGCACCATGTCGTAGAGGCCGATCCGCTGGAGCGCCTCCTGAAGCCGGGAGCGGATCGGGGCGGGGATGGACAGCAGGCGGCGCGCCTTGATGCCGGCCCGCCGGGTCTTCTCGAAGGGGATGGAATCGTCGTAGGCCACGCGCCGGAAGCGCGCCACGCGCTCCACCGTGTCGAAGACGATGTAGGTGGCCCGGCGCTCCGCCGTGCGCGGCTCGCCCACCGTGCCGGGATTCATCAGGTAGTGGGAGCCCTCGCGCAGCCGCACCTCGTCACCCTCATGCGCCCGCAGTTCTCCGTCGCGGTATTCGTGGATGACCGGGCGGTGGGTGTGGCCGTAGGCGCAGACCCGAGCGCCCGAGGGGTGGGCCATCAGCGCCCTGGCGGTCAGGACGCGGGCCTCGTCGTTGTCGAGCCGGACGAGTTCACAGCCCGTCTCTGGGTGCAGCGCGCCGTGCACGACGACGAGATGGTCCTCCACATTGGCCTTCAGCGGCAGCCCGGCCAGCCAGTCGACCACGTCCGCCGGCAGGCGCTTGCGCGTCCACGACACCGCGCGGATGGCACGGGCGCTGAATCCGTTGGTGGTGATCTGCCGGGTCACGGCGCGGTCGTGGTTGCCGGCGATGCACAGCGCCCCAACCTTGCGCAGCAGGGCGACGCATTCCGCCGGGTCGGTGTTGTAGCCCACCGTGTCGCCCAGGCAGACGATGCGGTCCACGCCCGCCTCCGCCATGTCGGCCAGGACGGCTTGCAGCGCTTCCAGATTCGCGTGGATGTCCGACAGGATGCCGATCTTCATCACTTCGCCTTCAGCATGGTGTCGTGGTTGGGGGTGGTGTGCGCCCGCCGGCCCGCGGGAAGACATCGGCCCAGCGTGCCCTTCAGGAAGGGCATCGGGTCGCTGAGCGCGATGGACTTCGCCTCGCAGCGCAGGACCCAGGGCAGCCAGGAGGCCATGGAGACCCCGCTTTCGCGGGCGGCCAGACGGTCCATGGTGACGTGGCACCAGCAGGCGCCGGCCCGCGCCTTGCCCATGGCGGGGCGCGGCAGGCCCAGCGCGTCGGCGCAGACGAGTGCCGGCAGGTTCACCCCGGCCACCGCCCCCAGATGGTGCCAGAGGGTGCAGCGCGGGTTGACCTCCAGCAGGTGCAGCCCGCCGTCCGGGGCGCGCTTGAAATCGAACTTGGCGAGGCCGCGCAGCCCAAGCCGCTCCACCAGCTTGCGGCCGAGTGCGGCCACGTCCGGCTCGTCGGTGATCGTCAGGGCGGTGCTGTGCCCATAGGCCAGCGGGTAGGTGCGGATCTTGCGCCCGGTGAATTCCCCCGCAACGCGGCCGGCGTCATCGACGTAGACGTGATAGCTCTCGATCCGGGTTTCCGGGCCGGGGATCATCTCCTGCACCAGCAGGTCCAGTCCGACCGCCGCGAGGCGCGGCCAGAGGGCGCGCAGTTCGTCCAGTGAGTCGACCTGCACGGCCTTGCCGAAGCCCTCCGCCTCGTCCCAGGCCTTGCGGCGGGTCAGCGGTTTGACGATCACCGGGAAGCGCAGATCGATGGAGGCCGGCGCCGGCTCTCGCGTCGGGGAGAAGCGCCGGGTCGCCGGGACGGGCAGGCCCAGCCGTTCGGCCAGGGCCTGGAACCGCCCCTTGTCCACCAGATCCTCCACCAGCTCCGCGTCGGCCAGCGCGAAGCGGAAGGCCGGCGCCAGACGGTCGCGGTTGCGCGACACCAGAAGAAGCTGGGCGTCGTCCTGGAAGAAGAGGACCGGCGGCTCCGCCTGGGTGCCGGCGTGGCGCAGCAGGGCGTCCACCAGACCGTCCGGGTCGCGGGACGCATCGTCCCAGATGATCGCGTCCTGGACGTAGCGGGAATGCAGGACCGGGCTTCCGGGATAGGCCACCACGGTGCAGCGCACCCCCGCCATGCCCAGCGGCCGCACCATGTCCAGGTCTCCCATGACGCAGGCCAGGGCCGATGCGCCGAACGCGTCTTTCATGTTGGCGCTCTCCGCCGAAAATGCTTGGGCCATAAGACTTGGGCCATAAGATGTGTATGAACGGTCAGCGGTTGATCGGCTCCAGCGGGCTGCGCGGCAGCCGCTTCAGCCGGTCCATCAACCCGGCCTTGGCCTGGCGCAGCCGGGCGTCGATCTGCCGGGTGAGCCGGTCGGGGCCGAGCGCGATCCAGTTCATCGGCTGCTCCGCGTTGGACAGCAGCGGCTTGTGCCCGGCAGGCGTGGACATGAAGTCGTAGCAGCGCTCGCCACGCACAAGCGTGTCCTCGATGGCCAGGACGTGGCTGACCAGACCGGGCTTCAGCCGCTTGTCCGCCTCGTAGGAAAATCCGCCCTGGTAGTTCATCACCCGCCCGCGATAGACGAAGTTGTAGAGAAACCCGATGGGCCGCCCGCCGACGGAGACCCGGCACAGCCGCACCGCCCCGGTCGGCACGCCGGTGGCGATCATCCGTTCGTGGAAGGGCCGGAAGGCCGGGTTGGCAAAGGCGCCGGACTGCCCGCGCGCGACCCAGGTGGACTGGTGCAGCACCTCCATGGCGCGGAAGTCGGCCAGCGCCTCCTCCACGGTTCCGGCGACGCGATATTCCAGCCGGCCCCGCTCGGCGTACAGGCGCATGGCCCGCCGCACCGCTGCGCGGGTGTTCTTGCCGAGGCTGGACAGGTAATCCCGGCCCCGCTCCCGCACGCCGTCCAGGTCCACCCACTGGGCGCTGTCCGCGACGCGGATCTGGAGCGTGTGGCCCAGCCGCTGCGCGACGCGCCGGACGGCGGCCTCCGCCGCCGGCTCCAGCCCGCCGAGCACCAGTTCGTCCCAATTGGTCAGCCGCCGGCCCAGCCATTCGAAACAGGCGGTCAGCACCTCCGGCGCGCAGGTCCGGTCGGCGAGGATGCCATTGTATTCGACGAACAGCCGGTCGAAGATCCGCTCGCCGGTCTCGTGCAGCAGCCAGCAGCGCGTGCGCAGCAGGCCGAAGCGCCAGAGCGTGCGCGGGCACAGCAGGGCAAGCCCGACGACCCGGCCCTGGCGGGTCGCCATCAGCAGATGCGGGCGCGTCTTGCGCGGAAGAGAGTCCAGCCAGTGTCCGATCCATTGCCAGGACAGGAAAAATGATCCGTCGGCGCGGGACTCAAGCTCCGTCCACAGCGCCTTGAGGTTGTCGATGCGGTCCGTTGGTACCAGTTCGATGTCAATGATGTCGCCGTCGGCCTCAATAAGAGTCCTCATATCCATGTGCGCGGTCTTTCCGGCGTGCGTTGGCGGAAAAGGCGACGAAGGCTCTTACAGGGCAGGCGTTGCGACGGAGCGGCATGAAACCTTGGATTTCACATATATTCTCCGCTTTCCGACCTGCCATGGTCATTATGCACAAACGTCGATCCTTAGAACGCTGTTGCGAAAGACGGGTTGCGGCAATCCGGTGGGGGAACCCTTCGGAGTCGGTCGGGGTATCGGGCGGGGAGGAATTCGGGGGAAGTGGATGTCCGTCTGCCCACCTGGACGTACGGCCACCGGACGCTGGCAAATGATCCCCAGACACCCCGCCCGTGCCACGTTCTTTTCCGGATCGTTGAAGAGGGGTGCCGAACCGCCTTAGACATGCGTCCGGCCAAGATGGAGGGGATGGGCATGGCGCGATGGAACACGGGGCCGCAGCGGGGCCGGCGCGGCCGTCCGCTGACGCTGGGCGGGCTGGTCGCCGTCCTGCTGGTGCTGTTCGGGGTCTATATGGCCGAACGGTACCACCTGCTGCCGCGCGGAACGCTGGCCCACCTCATCGGCTGGGAGCAGACACCGCCCAAGCGGGAGCGCACCGCGCAGCGTCCCCCGCCCCGCCCCGCCCCGGACGCGACCATCGACTACGCCGCCGTGGCGGCCCAGCTCGACGGCATCCGGGTGGAGCCGGAGGTGCGGCGCGGCTATGTGCGCGAGGAATGGCCGCACTGGCTGACGCTGGACAGCAAATGCCTGAACACCCGCGAACAGGCGCTGATCCGCGATTCCGCCGAGCCGGTCACCCTGTCGGCCAACGGCTGCTCCGTCCTGGCGGGCGTCTGGCACGACCCCTACACGGGCGAGACCTTCACCGATCCGCACAAGGTGGACATCGACCACCGCGTGCCGCTGGAGGAAGCCTACGGCAGCGGCGGCTACGACTGGCCCCGCGAGAAGAGGGCCGCCTACGCCAACGACCTGAGCGACCCGCTGACGCTGGTCACCGTGTCCGCCGCCGCCAACCGCGCCAAAGGCTCCAAGGGGCCGGAGGACTGGCTGCCACCCCGGCAGGAGTATATCTGCGCCTATGTGGCCGACTGGATCGCCGTGAAGGCGCGCTGGCAGCTCACCATGGACGAGCGGGAGCGCGTCACGGTCGGCAACATCCTCGCCGACTGCCGGGGGCGGCACTGAGGCGCGGACCCGAAAGCCCGCGCCTTTCCCCGAGATGTCCCAACTCAGAGAGTGCGGCCCGGCCGGCCGCGCGGCGGGAAGCGGCTGGAGGTGGCGCGCATCCCGCCGGCCGGCGCCGCGGAGGCATCGCCACCCGCATCACCGCCCGCATCACCGGTAGTCGCGTCATCGCTGTCCGGGCGGCGGGACTGGCGGTCCATCATGCGCGCGGCTTCGGCACGGGAAATCGACGCTTCCAGTTCGCGGATGCGCGCCTGAAGAGTGCCCACCACCGCGGCGCCCGCCTGCCTTGCCCGGAACTGTTCCAGATCCTGTTTCAGGCGGACCAGTTGCCCCTTCTGATCGGCGAGGCTCGGCCCGTCCTTGCGCTTCGGAACGCGATAGACTTTCTCGTCGAATCTGTTCACTGCGTGCCTCCTGTCTGCTTCTAAGCAGATTGGGGGCGCCGGCCGAAACACAATCGTTCCAAAGGAATAGGACCAACAACTTCTACCAATGGTAGACGATTGACGTCAGGATCCCTCCTGCGTCCGCTCGGCGGCGCGGGCGGCGGCGAGCGCCTCGCGGTAGCGGCGCAGGCGCGCGTAGACCGGCCACGCCCAGCCGACCATGGGGTCGCACCAGTGGACCAGCACGAGAAGGCCGAGCCCAGCGAAACCGCCGATCAGCGCGCCGTACAGCAGGCCGCCCAACGCCCCCAGAAGCCAGGGGTCCGAGACGCGGGCACCGTCATAGGCCTGCAGCGCGGCCATGCCGGCCGTGGCGGCCAGCGCCAGCAGCGCCCCGACCCGGCCGGGGGCGTACCAGATGCGGAGGTCGGCGGGCGTGAGGCCATAGTCCTCCGGGACGGGGCGGGCCGTCTCCTCCGACGCACCACCGCCGCCGCCACCTTCTATCACCCGCCAGCGCCGGTTCGGGCGCTCGTTTTCGTCCAGCCGTTCCATCGCGCGATATTGCGCGGACGGCGCGGCTTGGGCAACGCCCGCTTTTTCAGCTCGGCAGTTGCGGCCGGAAGGACCGGGATGCGGAGGGGGACGGCGCAAAGCCGCTGCCGCCGGGGGCGATGACCTCGCAATCCTCCTCGGCGGCGTATTTCACGATCGTGCCGTCGATGAGCCGCAGGTCGTAGTAACGGCTGCCGCCAAGCGTCCGCGCGATCACCATCGCCTCACGCCCCTGATGGCGGACCTTCGTTCCAAGTCCCAACATGGTTCCCTCGCCGTTTTGTCGGTTCGTTGCACCGACTGTAACCTTGGGGCGCGAGGGAGGTTGTGGAACAAAAATGGGCAAGAAATCGGATGCGGAATAATTTAGAAGCTGCATCGGCAAAAAGGAATCACCACACAAGGGTCAATTATGGACGACGACGCCGAACGCCGCCTGACCGAGTTGGAATCGCGGCTTGCCCATCACGAGCGTATGGCCGAGGAACTGTCCTCGGTGATGTTCGAGCAGGGGCGGACCATCGACTTGCTGACGGCGCAATTGCGCCGCCTTCGCGACCGCGTTGCCGAACTGGAATCCGGCTCGCCCCGTGCCCCGCAGGACGAGCCCCCGCCCCCGCACTATTGATGAGTCGCCTCAGCGCAGGCGCCAGCCGTTGCGGGGGCCGCCCCAGGTGATCTGGGGACCGGCGGGGGGACGCCGCGCGCAGTCGGCGCCGGAGCAGCCGCAGGCGGGGAACAGGCAGCGGTCGCCGTTCACGTCCGTCGCCTGGACCGCCAGTTCGTAGCGGGTGCCGCGCATGAGCTGCGCGCCGACGGCGCTGTTCCGTTCGTAATGCTCGACCACGGCAAGCAAACGGAGCATCCGGGCGCGCTGTCCCTTACTGTCGAGGCTCATGCCATCCTCCCGCCCTGTCCAGTGGATCCGGGTCCTTTCGATCCGAATCCGTTCGATCCCACATGGACATGAAACGGCAAGACGGGCCGGAGGCTCCATTGGTCAAGCGCCTTACCCACCGCTTTCCAGCCCCGTGCCGGACGCGGTTCCACTCATGGTGGAGCGGATGCGGCTACGCGGCGCCGGCGGTGGAGGCGAGATCGGGCGACCAGCGGACGGCGCGGTTGCGGCCGTCGCGCTTGGCCTGATAGAGCGCCTGGTCGGCGAAGCGCAGGGTGTCCGCCACCTCGCCGGCGTCCTCCGGCCATTGGGCGATGCCGATGGAGCAGCCCACCCGCACCGCCTCGCCCCGCACCACGACGGGTTCGTTCACCGCGGCGATGATGCGCGCGGACAGCTCGTCCAGGTCCGGGGGCTGCGCGTCCGCGCGCAGGGGCAGCACCGCCGCGAACTCGTCGCCGCCCAGCCGCGCCACCACGTCGTCGCCACGGAAGCAGGAGGCCAGCCGCCCGCCGACCTGACGCAGCACGACGTCGCCCACGTCGTGCCCCAGCCGGTCGTTGATCGGCTTGAAGCCGTCCAGGTCGATGTAGAGGAAGACGGCCGATCCGTTGCCGGAGGTGGAGGCCTCCACATACTGCTCGAAATAGCGGCGGTTCGGCAGCGCGGTCAGGCGGTCCTGGTAGGCGATGTCCTCCAGCCGCACCAGCGCCGCGTCGCGGTGGATCAGCCCGTCCACCAGATCGCGCAGCGTTTCGGACAGCGACGTGATCTCGGGAGAGCCGTGGATGACCGGCATGCCTTCCGTGTGGTCGCCGGCGCGGATGCGCTCCGCCGATTCGGCGATTCGGCTGAGCGGCCGGGTGACCCGCCCGGCGGCGAGCCAGGCCAGCGCGGTGAACAGCAGCACCATGGCGCCGCCGGCCGCCGCCGTTTCCACCGCCTGGGCGGTCGCCGGGGCATAGGCGACGTCGACGGGCTGGCGGGCGATGACGCTCCAGCCCAGCCCCTTGTAGCTCATGTGCCCGTCGCCGAAGGCGTAGCCGGTCAGGTAGTCGCGGCCGTCCGGCCAGCTCTCCACCGTCCAGCCGTGGCCCTTGCGCTGGGCGCGCCGGACAGCCTCGGTCTCCAGCTTGGAGCCCAGCATCTCCTGCGGGCCGAGCAGCACGGTGCGGTCCGCCGCCACGATGAACAGCTCCAGCCCCTTGCGGTCCTGCATCGTCGCCATCAGGGAGCGGCGCATCTCGCGCGTCCATTCCCAGCTGAGATGCGTGGCGAGCACGGCGACCACCTGCCCCCGCGCGTCGCGCACCGGGGTGGAGATGTCCACGAACTTCATCGCCTCGCCGCTCGGATTCGGCAGCAGCTTGGCCAGCAGCACGGCGTCGTGCACGTCGCCGACGAACAGCCCGTCGAGGCCGTTGCGGTAGACCGGGCGGGCGGAGATGTCGGCCCCGTCCAGAATGCCGTCGGTGGCCGCCAGCACCTTACCCTTGGGATCGACGATGCCCATCCAGGACACGGTCGGGAAGGTCGCCTTGAAGTCGTCCAGCAGCCGGCGCATCGCCGCCGGGTCGCCCAGCGCGGGCGCCACCGCGAACTTCGCCAGCATCGCGACCTCGCTGGAGCGCGCCCACATGGACCGATCCAGCTTGTCGGCCATCTGGTCGGCCGCCTCGGACAGGGAATGGCCGATCTCGGTCTCGATCCGCTCACGCGAGCGCATGCCGGTCAGCCCGGCCAGCACCACGGACACGCCCAGCACCAGCGCAGCACTGGTCAGCGCCACCGTCGTTCTGAGACCGCGTTCCTTGGGCATTGGCTGAGGCATCCTCCCGAAATTCGCCGCACGCAGCAATGCGTGCGCCACACCGTCGTGGGCGGCGTTACGTTCGCATACCCACAACGATTTTTCCACTCGGAGGAAAGTCAGAGACCGAGAATGTCTCTGATATGAAGAATTTCGAAGGGAGATTTTTTAGGAAGAGTGGTTGGGGGACTAGGATTCGAACCTAGGCTGGCGGAGTCAGAGTCCGCTGTCCTACCGCTAGACGATCCCCCAATATGGTGGTCCCGACAGGGATTGAACCTGTGACCCCTACGATGTCAACGTAGTGCTCTCCCGCTGAGCTACAGGACCATACCAAGCAACGTACCAAGCACATGGCGCGAGTGACGGGACTTGAACCCGCGGCCTCCGGCGTGACAGGCCGGCGCTCTAACCAACTGAGCTACACCCGCATCGTGTGAGCGATCTTCTATCGAACAAAGACCGCAGAAGCAAGCACTAAAACCAAGAAAAAACCGAACCTACCAACTTAACTTACCAAGTCACCAAACCAACCGCCGAAGAAGTTGGTGGAGCCGAGGGGGATCGAACCCCTGACCTCCTCATTGCGAACGAGGCGCTCTCCCAGCTGAGCTACGGCCCCATGGTGCTGCCAGAGAGGATTGAACTCTCGACCTCTCCCTTACCAAGGGAGTGCTCTACCACTGAGCTACGGCAGCATCGGCGGGAGCGGGTGAATAGCAATCCGCCGCCCTCCCTGTCAAAGGGTAAAAACACCGAAGGGGTAATTTTTTTCGACGCGCTCCGGACAGCCCCCATTCGCGGCTCCGGGGTGCCCAGCAGCGCGCGCATCAACGCTTGCATCCGCGACCTGCGGCGCGGCATCTGTCGGGCCGGTCTTCCTTATACTGCGATGGGCTTTCCCGTGGACGATGTCCTGAGCGCGGCGCGCCAACTGCTGGCCGCGCGGCATTACAAGCGCGCGCTGCGCCTGCTGGCGGCCACCGGCAACGACGCCGATGACACCGCCGGGCCGGAGCGTGACCGGCTGACCGGCATGGCGGAGTTGGGCCGGCGCGATCCGGACGCGGCGCTGCGATTCCTGCGCCGCGCCCTGGTGCAGGAGCCGGGCGACCTGGAGACGCTGTTCCACATCGGCCACGCGGCGCTGGCCGTCAGCGACCGGCTGCACGCCGTCCGTCAGTTCGAGCGGGTGGCCGCCGCCTGCCCCGGCTATCCCGAGATTCGCGAGGCGCTGGCCGGCGCCTACCGCCGCGACGCGCTCTACCGCGAAACCCTCCGGGTGACCGGGGAGGCGCTTGCCGAAGGCAACCGCAGCGCCGACATCCTCTATGAGCGGGCGATCAGCCTCGCCCATCTCGGCGACGCCGCCGGAGCGCTGGCGACCTACGACGAGCGGCTGGCCGATGACCCGGACCATGCTGCCGCCTGGTTCGGCAGCCATGCGGCGGCGCTGGGCCTGAACGGCATCGATGACGCGCTGCGCCGTCTGCGCCGGGCCGCCGCCTGCCCCGGGGCCGCCGGGAAATACTGGGGCTATCTGTGCGCCTACCACTTGCTGCTGGGACAGGACGAGGAAGCGCGGGCGCTGCATGAGGCGAAGCTGGCCGGCAACCCGAAGCGCCTGCCGCTGGTGGAGTCGGTCGCCGCCATCCGCCCGCATCTCGCCCCGGACGCGCGCCTGTTCGGCGTGGGCGCGGAGGTGCTGCGCTTCGCTCTGGAGCAGGCGACCGTGCCCGGTCTCGTGCTGGAGTTCGGCGTGCGCCGCGGCACTTCGGTCAACCAGATCGCGGAGGCCGTGCCGAACCAGACCGTCCACGGCTTCGATTCTTTCGAAGGGCTGCCCGAGGCCTGGGTGAACGAGCCGCAGGGCGTGCTGACCACCGGCAAGCAGCTTCCCGACGTACGGCCCAACGTCGTCCTGCACGCGGGCTGGTTCGAGGACACGCTGCCGCCCTTCCTGACGGCTCACGACGGGCCGGTGCGCGTCGTGAACGTGGACAGCGACATCTATTCCTCGGCCAAGACGGTGCTGACGGCGCTCGCCCCCCGCTTCCGGCCGGGCACGGTGCTGGTCTTCGACGAGTTCATCGGCAACCGGAGCTGGCGCGAGGACGAGTACAAGGCGTTCCAGGAATACGCCGGGGAACACCGCGCGTCCTACGAGGTCATCGCCGTCAGCCCCTTCACCAAGCAGGTGGCGATCCGGCTGACGGCGATGGGATAAAGCGGATTTTAATCCGCTTTGGACCGCGACTGCGGTCCCGGCCGCCCATGCGGCCGAAGCCCGGCCTCTCGCGGGAACGAAGTTCCCGCTGGCGGCAGGCGGATGCCACAGGCATCCGCTGAGAGCCGGCAAGTGAGGCCATTTGAATCTAGAGCGAACGGAAGTTCGCTCTAGTTACCTTCTTACGACACGATCTTCCAGGAGCCGTCGGGCTGCTGGCAGGCGGTGCCGGAGGCCTGCTGGGCGCGGCCGCTCACATAGACGGTCTGCTGGTACTCGCGGCAGTAGGAGCCGTTGTTGGCGTAGCCGTCGCGGACCGGCGTGATGGTGCCACGGTTGCCCGACTGCGGGTTGTTCCACTGGATGGTCGAGCCGAGCGGCGCCGAATAGGCCTGGCTGGCCGCCTGCTGCGCATAGCCCTCGTCCGCATGATCCAGCGACTTGCCGAACTCGCTGCCGGCGTAGGCGCCGAGCAGGGTTCCGATGCCGGTCGCGATCAGCTTGCCGGTGCCGCCGCCGAACCGCGAGCCGAGCGCGCCGCCCGCCACCGCGCCGCCCACGGCGCCGACGGTCTGCTTGGTTCCATAGCCCTCGCCGCTCTGGGCGCAGCCGGCCAGGGACAGGGCAATAAGGGCGGTAACAGCGATCTTCTTCATGAAATGCCTCTTGGTTCCGTGTAGGCCTTCAACAGGTGAAAGGGCCTCTTGGTGCACCAACGCGCGCGGGATCACGCGCATCGGCCCGAGAGCCGCCCGTCTCCCGTCGGGTCGGCGGCGCGGATGGAACCACAGAAGGCGGTGCCGACGCCTGTTACTAAAATGTAGCACAAATGTCCGATATCCCCGTTCATGCTCGTCTCTGTTGAGCACACAAGAGGGGAACCAACCGATGGCTACGACCACCACGGGCCTGACCGACGCCAAGATTGTCGTGAACGCCTATGGGCAGTCCGCCGGAGGCGTCTGGCCGCACTTCCGCCTGCTGATCGACGGTGTCGAGGCCGGTCAGGCGACCGTGAGCGCGACCAGCCCGAATGCCTACAGCTTCACCGTGCCCGTGGCCGCGGCCCAGGCACACCGCGTGCAGATCGCCTACGACAACGACGGCGCCGCCGCCGGGCAGGACCGCAACCTGTTCGTCCGCTCGGTGGTGGTGAACGGCAACACGCTGTCGCCGACCCAGGCCAGCTACGACCGCGGCGCGCTGGACGGCCAGGACGTCATCACCGGGCAGGAAAGCCTGTGGTGGCAGGGGGCGCTGAACTTCAGCACGCCCGCCACCTACTACCCGGCCCCGGTCGCCAGCGCTTCCAAGTCCACCATCATCGTCAATGCCCAGGGCAACCCGGCGGGCGGCGTGAACGCGCATTTCAACCTGCTGGTCGACGGCAAGAAGGTCGGCGAGGGCACGGCGGGCACCACGGCCAAGGACTTCGCCTTCACGGTCGACGCCGCCCCCAACGCCGCGCACAAGGTGCAGGTCCAGTACGACAACGACGCCGTGGTCAACGGCCAGGACCGCTCGCTGATCGTCAACGCGATCACCATCAACGGCCACGCGCACGCCCCGACCGAGAGCATCGTCACCTACGACAAGGGCGCGCTGGACGGGTTGGACGTGGTCAAGGGGCAGTCGGGGATGTGGTGGAACGGCACGCTGGCCGTCGCCGCCCCGGCGTCGGAGTTCCCGGCCGCCCCCACCGCGCCCGCCGCCCCAGCCTCGACCATCGTCCTGAACGCGCAGGGCATCGCGGCCGGCGGCGTGAACGCGCATTTCACGCTGCTGGTGGACGGGCAGAAGGTCGGCGAGGGCACCGCCGGTACGACGGCCAAGGACTACGCCTTCACCGCCAACGTCACGCCGGATCAGGCCCACAAGATCCAGATCCAGTACGACAACGACGCGCTGGTGAACGGGCAGGACCGTTCGCTGATCGTCAACAAGGTGACGATCAACGGCCACGCCGTGAACCCGACCGACGCCAACGTCGCCTACGACAAGGGCGCGCTGGACGGGCTGGACGTGGTCAAGGGGCAGTCGGGGATGTGGTGGAACGGCACGCTGGTGGTCAGCGCCGACAAGAGCTGGTTCCCGGTCGATACCACCCCCACACCCACCCCGACCCCCACCCCGACCCCGGCGCCGACCGGCCCGGCGATCTTTGTGGCGACCAACGGCAACGACGCGTGGTCCGGCAAGCTGGCCGCGCCCAACGCCGACCACACCGACGGCCCGAAGGCGTCTCTGCTGGGCGCCCGCGACGCCATGCGCGCGAACCCGGACATCGACGTCACCTACGTGCGCGGCGGCGATTACACCATGAAGGACATGCTCTGGCTGGACGGCCAGGACAGCGGCGTGCGCTTCGCCGCCTACGGAAGCGAGAAGCCGGTGTTCCACGGCGGCTCGCTGGTGACCAACTGGGTGTCGCACGGCGACGGCCTCTACAGCGCCCAGCTTCCCAGCGGCGCAAAGCCGGTGCTGGACCTGTCCATGGACGGGGACCGGCAGACGATCGCCCGCACGCCGAACGCCGACCCAACCCATCCCATCGACGGCGGCTGGGTGATCGCGACGAAGGCCGGGCCGGACCCGTCCACCCAGTTCGGCTTCAAGGCGGGCTCCATCCCCACCTACGGCAACACCGACGGCATGATGGCCAGCGTCTTCAGCCAGCACGGCTACGACAACATCAACGTGCCGGTGAAGAGCATCGACTACGCCACCAACACCATCACGCTGGCCGAGGGC
This sequence comes from Azospirillum mesophilum, assembly GCF_053470405.2. Taxonomy (NCBI): domain Bacteria; kingdom Pseudomonadati; phylum Pseudomonadota; class Alphaproteobacteria; order Rhodospirillales; family Azospirillaceae; genus Azospirillum; species Azospirillum mesophilum. The sequence continues at coordinate 21,889 of NZ_JBPXMQ020000021.1, read as the reverse complement.
ACCTACGACAGCTTCGGCGCCGGCAGCCGCTTCTACCTGTACAATTCCCGCGACCAGCTCGACGCGGCGCATGAGTGGTTCTACGACAAGGCGTCGAACCAGATCCTGTTCAAGCCGGAGGGCGGGACGCCGGCCGGGCACAAGCTGGTCGCCTCGCAACTCGACATGATGATCGGGCTGGGCGGGGCCAAGAACGTCACGATCGAGGGGCTGACCCTGACCGACGCCGGGCCGGACGGCCACACCGTCTACGCCGAAAACGCGCCCGGCCTGACCTTCAAGAACAACACGGTCGCCAACGGCGGCTACGGCATCACGGTGCAGGGCAGCGCCAACAGCACCGTCGCGGGCAACCATTTCGACCACACCGGGCGGGAGGCCGTCTTCGTCAAGGCGGGGTCCAACTTCACCACCGTGTCGGACAACCTCGTCCAGCACGCGGGCACCGTGGACCATGGCGGCGACGCGGTGGCGGTGAACGGCAGCTCCGACATCGCGGTGACCCACAACCGGATCGAGGACACGCCGGGCAAGGCCATCGCCGTCGGGTCCGTCGAGACCTCGGGCGACGAGACCTACCGGGTCTCCATCACCCACAACGAGGTCGTCAACGCCAACCTGGAGACCAGCGACGGCGGCGGCATCTACGTCATCAACCGCCAGCAGAACCTGACCGGCGACGTCATCGCCTACAACGAGGTGACCGGCACCAAGGCCTTCGGCAACGTGACCTGGGACGGTGCGGTGTCGCCCACCTTCCTCGATCCGGGCAAGCTGGTCAGCTGGGGCATCTATCTGGACGACTGGACCAGCGGCGTCACGGTGAAGGGCAACCTCGTCCACGGCAACGTCGGCGGCGTGTTCCTGCACGGCGGCTGGAACAACACGGTCACCAACAACATCATCGCCAACAACACCGGCCACCAGATCGGCCTTCAGCAGAGCGTCGGGGCCGGCGGCTGGAAGGGCGCGGTGATGGCGAACAACGACGTTTCCGACAACATCTTCGACACCGCGCACGGCCCGGCGGTCGACCTCAACGGTCCGGGCAGCGCCGCAAAGTTCCACGGCAATTTCTACGCCGGGCTGGATGCCAACGCGCAGCTGTTCCACGCCTGGCCGCAGGTGATGGCCAGCGGCTACGCCGGCCGGCTGTCGGACTGGCAGGGGGCGGGCTACGACAAGGACTCGCTGACCCTGGACCCGCATTTCGTAAACGCGGCCCAGGACAAATACACGCTGGCGGCGGACTCCCCTGTCTACCAGCATGGGTTCGAGCATCTGCCGACCGATCAGATCGGCCTGCTGGCCTGATCGGACCGGACGAGGAAGCGGTGCCGGGGGAGGATGGCCCCCCGGCACCGCCTTTCGTGTTTGGAAGGGTCGGAGCGCTACCGGTCGTTCCCGCCCTTCTCGCCATTCTCGCCCTTGTGCTGTTCCATGTAGGTCTTGGTGTGGTGGTGGATGTTGCCGTCCTTGTCGCGGTACTCGCGCTGCTTCAGGTCGTCGCCACCCGCCGCCTCCTGACGGCCGCCGCGGTCGTCATCCCGCTGCTTTCCCGACGACTGGCCGGAGGATTGGCCGCCGCCATGGGCGGACTCCGACCGGCGCTCCCCGGAATGCGATTCGGATGCCTTCTGCCCGGACGCCTTGTCGGACGCTTTTTGGGCGCCGCCCTTTTCGCTGCCGCCCCGTTCGCTGCCACTGTGACCCTTCAGGCGGCCGTCGTGTTCGGGGTCCTTCACGCGCCCCTGGTGACCGCTCTCGGCGTTGTCCTTGGAAGCCATGTTTCCTCAGCCTTGCTTGGGTATGGGAGAACCTCCCGGGTCCGTTCCAACCCGACGGCCGAAGCGCCGTTCCGACCATTGCCCTTCAGACCGTATACGGTCGGGCAAAGCGTCCGCTTGTTAACCATTCACCATAGAACCGGCTCTTCCAACGGTCCTGGGCGCCCGACGGCGAGGGACGTTTGCGCGCTCTTTTGTCATGGGCTTTCCGTCGGCGGCCGATAAATTTCACAGCGAAATCAAACTTTTGTGGCCGCACATCCCCACTGTTGCAGCGGAGCCGCAGCAAAGCGGGATTCCCGCAGCCCATTCTTTTCACAGAGGAGCGTGGCTTTTAGGGCGCATTTCGCTAAAATGCGAAATACCTCGTTAACCAGTTGGATGGAACCTCGGCCTACCCAAAACGAACAGAAGGTATCCTCCAATGGCAACGACCACCTCGAGCCTCGTCGACACGACTTTCGTCGTCAACGCCTCGGGTCAGGCTGCCGGCGGGATCTGGCCGCAATTCAAGCTGCGCCTGGATGGCGTCGATCTGGGTCAGGCGACGGTCAGCTCGACCAGCGCCGGCCGCTACACCTTCGCCGCCAAGGTCGCTCCGGACCAGGCGCACAAGGTGCAGATCGTCTACGACAACGACGGTTTCGTGAACGGTCAGGACCGCAACCTGATCGTCAAGTCCCTGGAGATCAACGGCAAGGCCGTGAACGCCACCAGCTCGCTGGTGACCTACGACAAGGGCGCCCTGGACGGCCAGGACGTGATCCCCGGCCAGGAAGGCATGTGGTGGAACGGCGCGCTGAACTTCGCGCTGACCAAGGACTACTTCCCGGTGCCGACCCCGACCGCCCCGGCCGGCAACGCCCAGATCGTCCTGAACCTGCAGGGCAACGCCGCGGGCGGCGAGAACGCCCACTTCAACCTGCTGATCGACGGCAAGAAGGTCGGCGAGGGCATCGCCGGCACGACCGCCAAGGATTTCGCCTTCGGCACCAATGTGACGACCGATCAGGCGCACAAGATCCAGATCCAATACGACAACGACGCCACGATCAACGGCCAGGACCGCAACCTGATCGTCAACAAGGTGACGATCAACGGCCACGGCGTGAACCCGACGGACGCCAACGTCACCTATGACAAGGGCGCGCTGGACGGTCTTGACGTTGTGAAGGGCCAGTCCGGCCTGTGGTGGAACGGCACGCTGTCGGTCAACGCCGACAAGAGCTGGTTCCCCGGCGCGACCACGTCGCCCGGTCTGCCGCTGCCCCCCACCCCGTCGCCGTCCCAGCCGACCCTGACGGTCAGCGACGCCTCGGTGACGGAGCCGACGGGCACCACCACGGTGAACGGCATCGCCAACGGCCCGCTGCACACCCAGGGCGGCCAGATCATCGACAGCGCCGGCCATGCCGTGAAGCTGACGGGCGTCAACTGGTTCGGCGCCGAGGGCTACGCCTTCGCCCCGCAGGGTCTGTGGATCGACAGCTACCAGCACCACATGGACAACATGAAGTCGCTGGGCTTCAACACGATCCGCCTGCCCTGGTCGGACGCGATGCTGGACGGCGGCGGGCGCATGCCGACGGGCATCGACTATTCCAAGAACCCGGACCTCCAGGGCCTGAACGCCCTCCAGGTGTTCGACAAGATCATCCAGTACGCCGACAAGACCGGCATGAAGATCATCCTCGACCACCACCGGTCGGACGACGGCGCCTCGGCCAACGAGAACGGGCTGTGGTACACCTCGTCGCACCCGGAATCGACGATGATCGCCAACTGGAAGATGCTGGCGGCCCGCTACGCCAACAACCCGTCGGTCGTCGCCGCCGACCTGCACAACGAGCCGCACGCCGGCGCCACCTGGGGCGACGGCAACCAGTCCACCGACTGGGCCGCCGCCGCCCAGCGCATCGGCAACGCCATCCAGTCGGTCAACAACAAGTGGCTGATGGTCGTCGAGGGCGTGGAGCAGTACAACGGCAGCAACTACTGGTGGGGCGGCAACCTCGACGGCCAGAAGAACCACGAGGTGACCTTCAACACGCCGGACAAGCTGGTCTATTCGGCCCACGACTACCCGCCGTCCATGGCCGGCTTCGGCTGGTTCAACGACGGCAGCTTCCCGAACAACATGGCGTCCAAGTGGACCTCCGCCTGGGGCCGCCTGATCCAGAACGACCAGCACCCGGTCCTGGTGGGTGAGTTCGGCACGCGGCTGGAGCAGTACAAGGACCAGCAGTGGCTGCCCAAGCTCGTCCAGTACATGGACGGCGACTGGAACACCGACGGCAAGATCGACCTGGCCGCCGGCAAGGAAGGGGCGAGCTGGACCTACTGGGCCTGGAGCCCGGGTTCGGGCGACACGGGCGGCATCCTGAACGACGACTATTCGGTCAACTGGACCAAGGTCAACGCGCTGAAGCCGGCCATGTTCAGCGGCTCGTCCAGCAGCGGCACGGCCACCGCCGACGCGGTCTTCACCGTGAAGCTGTCGCAGGCCTACAGCCAGTCGGTCACCGTGGACTACGCCACGGCGGACGGCACGGCCAAGGCCGGCTCCGATTACACGGCGGCCAGCGGCAAGCTGACCTTCGCGGCCGGCGAGACCAGCAAGACGATCGCCGTGAAGGTGCTGTCCGACACGGTGACCGAGGGGGCCGAGACCTTCAGCCTGAAGCTCTCCAACCCGACCGCGGCGATCATCGCCGACGGCACGGGCACCGGCACCATCAACGCGCCGGCCACCGCCCAGGCCCTGTCAAATTCGGTCGACCTGTGGAACCACACGGTGACGCAGCACCCAGCCGACGTGGCGGCCGTCCAGTCGGTGGACATCCACCCGGTCACGACCACGGCCACGGCGGCGCTCGACCTGGCGCACCTCGCGGCCCTGCACCACGACCTGGACACCGCGAGCGGCTACTGACCCGCCGCCCCGCGCAAGCGGGTCCGGGAAGCAGCCCTTCTCCCCTGTGTGGGAGAAGGGTTGGGATGAGGGGGCGGCCGCAAGGCCGGAAAGGTCTCACGATGCCGACGTTTCCCCCACTCCCACGAGGCTACGGCATTCACGGATTTCGCTGGCGCGGTAAGTGGTTGATGGAGCGTTGGAAAAGCCCCTCTCCCTTGAGGGGAGAGGGGTTGGGGTGAGGGTGGCGCCGGCAGAGCCGGCTGGTCTTTTCCCGCTCTTCGAGCGGTAACGACCCCTCATCCCATCCCTTCTCCCCCAAGGGGAGAGGGGCCTTCAACTTGCTTTAGGATGCGGACTGCATGCGCCGGAAGCCGCCGGACAGCAGCTTTGCCAGCATGCTCCGCCCGTCCGGTCCCAGGCCGGGGCCGAACACGGCGACCACCAGGAAGAGCATGACCAGCAGCACCTTCTGCGCGGTCAGGGCAGGATCCACCGCCGTGCCGAACCAGAACCAGCCCACGGCGTAGGCCAGCGCCGCCGGCGCCAGGATCCAGCCGATGCGCGCCGCGCTCAGCGGAGGCTCGTCGCGGCAAAGGCGCCGGCGGGCCGTCTCCGTCACCACAATCTGGAAGACCTCGCGCCCGAGGTTGGCAAGCGCCGCGCCCAGCAGGCCCCATGGCCAGACCAGTGCCACGGCCAGCGCGGTGCCGACCGCGAGGCTCGCGGCGGAGATCCAGGGCAGGACGCCGACGCGCTTGGCCTTCAGGATCGCCACCTCCGGGTTCATGCGCACCCCGTGCAGCACGAAGGCCAGCACCAGGAAGGGCATGCAGGGCAGCACCGGCGTGTAGTCGCTGGAAGCGATCAGCCACAGGATCTCCGGCGCGGTCAGCGCCAGCCCCAGGCCTGCCCCGGTCAGCAGCACGATGAACAGATGGAAGACGAAGTCCGCCTGCGCGTGGTCCGCCGCCCCGTGCTGCGCTTCCAGCCGGCTGACCGACCAGATCTGCAGGAAGGAGGCGGTCAGGAACATGTAGAGGATCTGCGACAGCCGCATGCCGAAGGCGAACAGCCCCACCGCCGCCGTGGACAGCAGGATGTTCAGCAGCCAGCGCGACACGAAGTTGTTCGCGATGTCCAGCAGCGACTGCGGCATGTAGGGCAGCCCCAGCGCCGTCACCCGGCGCAGAACCGGGACGGAGAAGCCGACACCCGTGTCCTTCAGGATCGCCACCAGCAGCAGCACCCCCAGCGCGGCGAAAGATGCGCCGTTCGCCAGGAAGATGCCCGCCACGCCCAGCTTCATCCCCCACAGGAACACCACGTTGAAGCCGAGCAGCGCGACCACCTTCGCCAGCGACACGCCCAGGCACAGCCCCGACCGCTTGCGCGCCCGGTAATAGGCCAGCGCCAATTCGAACAGCGTGGTCAACGCCACACTGCCCAGTGCCACCGCCATCACCGCCGCGTGCTCGGCCGAGCCGAACATCGCCCAGCTCGCCGCCACGCCCGCCGGGTAGGCCAGCGCCAGCATCGCCACCGCCGCCCCGACCAGGGCCAGCAGGCAGGTGCTGACCACGCGGCGGCGGCCCTCCTCGTCCGAATGCTCGAAATAGACGGCGGTGAAGGCGTTGTTCATGCCGATCATCAGCATGACCGCCAGCAGGTCGCTGACCACCACGACCAGCGCGTACACGCCGAACTCGGCCGGTACCAGAAGCTTCGTGTAGAGGGGCAGAAGCAGGAGACCGGCGGCCCGGTTCACCACGTTGGCCAGCATGAACAGCCAACCGTGCTTCAAGATCGTCGCTGCTTCGGACGCCATCGTCAACTCCGCAAGGGCGGCTCCCCGGGGCCGTATCCCGGCCAGCCGCATCCCCGTCAAGGTGTTGGCCCGTTTCAGCCCCTTCAACGGTGCGTTGGAGCCGTTCCTTCACCCGGAATCGTTTGCGTGCGACCGGATGGGATACGCCACCCATGCGCGGCGCCATCGGCGGCAAACGGGCCGGAGATCCCCTCCTCCGCACGACCCCTCTCCCCACCGACGGAGAGAGGGAACCTCCACCGCCTACCACCAATTTGCGGCGGACGGCCGGTGTCCTCGGATGAGCGTTGAACGCCAATCACTGCCGAAAGCATTAATCCGCAGCAAGAATCCGCCTATTCCGCAGCACCCGAAATATTCACCGCAAGAAATCCTTTGAAGGCGCTGGATTAGCCCAAACAGGGGGCGCGTCCCCTTGCGATTCTTTGCTTATCGGCACCGTCTATCCTAATTCGTGTACGACGCAACCGGCCCTGGGTCTTGATCGTTTTACGGGTCACACTGTTGATGCTCGTGTGACGGTCGGAACACAGGGAGCCCCAAAAAATAAAGCTGGTGAGCCGACATCTCCCGCCGCCAAGCGTTGGGAAGGCGCGAGATGGCCGGTATTCGATTTCACTCATAATGGGACCTGTAATGAGCAAACTGGACCCTGAAGCGGTCATAAACCTGGCTCCGGCGAAAAAGGCGGTCATGCCGGCGCTGGGACCGGGGCTGCTGCTGGCGCTGTCGGACGGTTTCATGCTCGCCCTGCTCGGCTGGACCACACTCCAGATCTTCGGGCACGCTTCCTTCTCCGCGGAAGCGGATCTGTCCCAACGCGCGCTGGTCACCGGGCTGATGCTGGTGCCGCTGGTCAAGTCGGTGTTCGGCATCTACTCGCTGGGACGGTTCGACTATCTGGAGCGGACCCGCCGCACGGTCCAGGCGGCGCTGCTGTCCGCCGCGGTGCTGGCGGTTCCCTTCATCGTGATGGACGGGTTCCGATCCTTCTTCGTGGAATCACTGTCGGTGGCGCTGCTCGGCTTCGCGGTGACCTACGCGGCCGACCTGCTGGTGGTGCACGGCCTGATGGCGAGCGCCCTGAACTGGCGCACGCCGGTGGTGATCGTCGGTGCCGGCCCCCAGGGTGCGGCCATCGCGGAAAAGCTGAAGCGCCTGCCATGGCTGGGCATGGAGCCGGTCTGCTTCTTCGACGACGACGAAACCCTGTGGCAGACCCGCGTCGCCGACCTGCCGGTGGTCGGCCCGACCGAACGGCTGACGGATACGCCCGCCTACGCGCAGCAGGCGCAGGCCGCGATCATCGCCGACATCGGCCGCCACGGCGCGGAACTGACCGAACTGGTCCGCAAGCTGCCCTTCAAGCAGGTCTATTGCCTGCTGGGCGAGGGGAACGTCAGCGCGGTGGACGCCACCTACCACAACCTGCACGGCTCGCTGGCGCTGCGCGTCTCCGTCCGTCCGCCGACCGCCTACCTGCGCGTCCGCCGGGCGCTGGACATCGCGCTGGCCTCGCTGATGCTGATCGCGGTCGCACCGCTGATGCTGGCCATCGCCGTGGCGATCAAGCTGGACAGCCCCGGCCCGGTCCTGTTCCGCCAGCAGCGCTGGGCCGGCGGCAAGCGGACCTTCGACCTGCTGAAGTTCCGCTCCATGCACCTCGACGCGGAGGAGCAGCTCCAGCGCCTGCTGGAGAGCGACGCGACGATCCGCGAAGAGTACATGACCTACCACAAGCTGACGATCGACCCGCGCATCACCCCCTTCGGCCGCATCCTGCGCAAGACCTCGCTGGACGAGCTGCCGCAGCTCTGGAACATCCTGATGGGCGACATGAGCCTGATCGGCCCGCGCGCCTACATGCCGAAGGAACTGCCGGAGGTGGGCGAGGCCGCGGCGGTGATCGGCTCCGTCCGGCCGGGCCTGACCGGCTACTGGCAGGTGTCGGGCCGGCACCGCACGACCTTTCAGGAGCGCGTGTCGATGGACGTCTTCTACGTCCGCAACTGCGGCCTGCTGTTCGACTTCTACATCCTGTGCAAGACGGCGCTGCTCGTCCTGAAGGGCGACGGGTCATGATGACCGAGACGTCCCACAAGGCTCCCCTTCCCGCGCGGAAGGGGGGTCTTGCGCGTTTCAGAGACCCCGGCCCGGCGCCCGCAAGAAGGGAGAGGAGGCGCGGTCGATGACCACCCCCTTTAGGGAAGACCTCCTTCGGCCTACCGCCCCCGCACGGCTAACGGGTCAGCCATCGGGTGGGCATCTTCTGTCCACGAAGCATCACGCGCCCGACGGGCGTTGCACGCCCGTCACAGCCCTTTCCACCGGAACGGCGACCTCATGAAAGTCTCGGAAGTTCTGGAAAAGAGCATCACCGTCTTCTGCATCGTCTCCTTCGGCGGATCGGTGCTGCCGGCGCTGCTGACCGGCGGCGGCAGCACCGATCCGGACGCGCCGGGCGCGGTGATGTACTTCACGGCGGTCTATGTCCTGATCCTGATGCTGATCGGGTCGCGGCCCAGCCTCGCCTTCCGCATCCCGATGGGAAGCCCGGCGGTGTCGCTGATCGTCGTCCTGGCCTTCCTGTCGGCCTTCTGGTCGATCTATCCGGATGTGACGCTGCGCCGGTCGGTGGCCTTCCTGTTCACCACGGCCTTCGCGGTCTATCTGGCCCTGCGCTACAGCTTTCCGGAGATCATCCGGATGCTGGCGACCGGCCTGTCGATCCTGATGTTCCTGTCCTTCGCCTCGGTCTTCCTGATGCCGGAGGTGGGGCTGGACCACGAGCAGCACGTCGGCGCCTGGAAGGGCGTCTTCTGGCAGAAGAACGTGACCGGCCGCATGATGGTCTGGCTGACGCTGTGCCTGCTCTGGCTCGACTGGATGCGCGAGGGAAAGAAGTGGGTGGTGCGCCCGCTGCTGGCGCTGGCGCTGCTGCTGATCGTGATGAGCCGGTCGGGGACGGGCCTCGTCACCTCCATCGTGGTCGCCGGGCTGCTGTTCTCCAGCAGCTTCGTGCGCGGCGGCATCCGCAGCTTCGCGCCGAGCATGGCCTTCATCCTGCTGGTCGCCGTGATCGGCCTGACCAGCGGCACCACCTTCTGGCACGACATTCTCTACATGCTGGGCCGCGACCCGACGCTGACCGGCCGCACGGTGCTGTGGGAACACACGCTGATGTCGATCCAGGACCGCTTCCTGCTGGGCTGGGGCTACGCGGCCTACTGGTACGGCGCCTACGGTCCGGGCAGCACCTTCACCCACGACTGGGGCATCAACTCCGCCCACAACGGCTGGATCGAGGCGTGGCTGGACCTGGGCCTGCCGGGCGTGGTGCTGGTCGCCATGCTGCTGGGCCGCATGCTGATCCAGGGCTTCATGGCCATCCGCTACAGCCGGAACCGGGGTGAGCCCGCCTGGATCTTCACCGTCGGCTGCGCGCTGCTGCTGATCTCGATCTCCGAGAGCGTGTTCGTGGAGCGCCATTCCCTGAACTGGATCGTGATGGTGGTCGGCGTCACCCGCCTCGTGCAGCGCCGCCGCTGGGCGCGGATGCAGGCCCGCCTGCACAGCGAGGCGCAGCGGACCGCCTTCGCCAGCCCCTCGCCGTACGGAGGCTCCTACGGCGCCCCACCCTCCGCCGGATGGACCGGCACCGGGCGCCCCGGCTAGGCGCCCGCCCCCATGGCCCTTTCCGAAGGATTTCCCACCCTGAATTCCGGTCGCGACAAAAGGCATTCGTCATGACGTCCTCGCACGAGATGGTCACCGTCGTCATCCCGACGCGAAACCGGCCCGACATGGTGACGCGGGCGGTGGAAAGCGCGCTGGCGCAGACCTATGCCCCCCTTGAGGTGATCGTCGTCATCGACGGTCCCGACCCGGCCACGCAGGAGCGGCTGGCCTCGCTGGCCGACCCGCGGCTTGTGGTGATCGCGCTCGACAAGAACCTCGGCGCCGCCGGCGCCCGCAATCTGGCGGTGGAGCGCGCGCGGGGCGCCTGGATCGCGTTCCTGGACGACGACGACGAGTGGATGCCGGGCAAGGTCGCCGTGCAGATGGCCGCGCGCCCGCCCGGCGTGCGCTACCCGGTGATGAGCTGCCGGTGCAAGGTGGTGACCGCCCGCGGCGACTTCGAATGGCCGCGCCGGCTGTGCACGCCGCGGGACCAGATCGGCGACTACCTGTTCGTCCGGCACGGCCTGTTCAAGGGCGAAACCTTCGCCCCGACCACCACCCTGCTGGCGCCAAAGGCGCTTCTGCAACGCCTGCCCATCCCGAAATCGCCCTTCGACGACTGGGAATGGCTGATCGCCTGCGGGCGCGTGGAGGGCTGCGCGCTGGTCACCGTGCCGGAGGTGCTGGCCGTCCACTACACCGAGAACAACCGGGTCACGCTGTCCACCTGCCACAACATCGACCAGGCGCTGACCTGGGCGGAGTCCATGCGCCCGCTGCTGTCGCCGCGCGCCTACGCCAGCCTTCTCCTGCAGGCGACGGGTGGGGAGCAGGCGGCGCGCTCCGCGGCGGTGCGGCGGCGCATCCTGCGGTCCGCCCTGCGCCACGGATCGCCGACGCCGATGGCGCTCGCCACCTTCCTGATGCATTCGCTGATGCCCGTCGGGCTGCGGCGCCGGCTGCGTCAGGCCATCTACTCCGCCCCCGGTGCCGCTTGAAGAAGATGAGGTTCATGCGCAAGAAGCCTTCCCAGGTCAGCATCGTCTTCGCGACTCCCGGCGCCCTCGACGGCGGCGGCGGCATCGGGCGGATGACCGGCTACATCGTCGATTACTTCCGGACCGCCGGATCGGCGACGGAGACGATCGTGCTCGACACGCGCGGCGACGGCAGCGCCCTGATGTCGCCCGTCTACATGGCGGGCACGCTGGCGCGGCTGACGGGCCTGCTGCTGCGGGGCAAGCCGTCCGTCATCCACATCAACGTGTCGGAAAACGCCAGCGTGTGGCGCAAGGCGGCGGTGCAGCTCGTCGCCGGCCTGTTCTCCTGCCCGACGGTGGTGCACCTGCACGGCGCCACCTTCATGCAGTATTTCGGCAAGAGCCTCTTTTCGCGCGCCATCAGCCGCTGGCTGTTCGGCCGCTGCGACATCGCGCTGGTGCTGGGTGAGAACTGGCGCAGCTTTCTGGTGCAGGAGGTCGGCGTCGACCCGCACAAGGTGCGCGTCCTCTACAACGCCGTGCCCGACATCGGCGCCGACCAGCCCGCCCGCGCGGCCCCGCCGGAAGGCGCCATCGTGTCGCTGCTGGTGCTGGCCAACCTGTCGGAGCGCAAGGGCATCGGCACGCTGCTGCGCGCCTGCGCCCTGCTGAAGCAACAGGGCTTCCGCTTCCGCCTGACCATCGGCGGCGGCGGCGACGTGGACGGCTACCGCCGGATGGCGGCGGAGCTGGGCGTGGCCGGGGAGTGCAGCTTCCAGGGCTGGATCGGGCGCGAGCAGGCGCACGGCCACATCCGCTCGCACGACATGCTGCTGCTGCCCTCCACGCACGAGGGGCTGCCCATGGTGATCCTGGAGGCGCTGTCGGCGGGGCTGCCGGTCGTCACCACCGCCGTGGGCTCCATCCCCGAGGTGCTGACCGACGACGAGACCGCGCGCATCGTCCCGGTCAACGATCCGGAGGCGCTGGCCCGCGCGGTCGCCGATCTCGCACGCCACCCCGCGCTCTACGCGCGCCTGTCGGCCGAGGGCCGGCGCCTGTTCCTGGAGAAGTTCGTGATCGACGCCTACGGCCGGCGGCTGGCGGAGATTTACGCCGAACTGGACCGCCCGGACGAAGTCCGGCGCCCGCAGCTGGGACCATTGCCGGATCCCGCCGCGGCAAAGCCGTCCCTCACCCGGGCGAGCCGTCAATAACACCTAAGACATTCACCGGAAACAGTTTGGGTTACCGCGACCGTCGAAGCTTCGTTCAAATCGCCGTAGCCGCAGCGAACTCGGGTCACCCTATAACACGCCCGTGCCGTTGCCGGCCTTTTTCCTTGAGGGTACTTTCGGCTGCAGCGTGAGTGTTCGGTCCTGGCGACCGCTGCATCCTGAACGAAGCGTGCCGATGGGCGCGGCACAAGATCAGGAGTGGATATGATCTACATCGTCTCACCCGGCGGCACCCGCGAGAAGGGCGGCATGGGTCGGATCGTCGACAACTTCACGACCGACCTGCGCCAGAACTGCCCCCAGCTGCGCTTCGAGGTGGTCGATTCCTACGGTCCGAACGGCAAATTCCTTTTGATGCCCTTCTATTTCCTGGCGGCGTTCCTGCGGCTTGCCGGCTGCTTCGCGCTGGGCAAGGGGCAGCTCCTCCACATCCATATGGCGGAATACGGCAGCGTGCTGCGCAAGGGCCTGATCATCGCCCTGGCCGCGCTGTTCCATGTCCCGGTCGTCCTGCACCTGCACGGCGGCCGCTTCCCCAAGCATTTCGCGAACGCCCGCCCGCTCTCCCGCTGGGCGATCCGCCGGATCATGGCGATGACCAGCGAGGTCGTCGTGCTGGGCGAATACTGGCGTGAGTGGGTGGCGACCACCTTCCCGGAGGTGCGCCGCGTGACCCTGCTGCACAACGCCGTTCCGGGTCCGGAGGCGATTCCGGAGCGCGACGCGGCCGGACCGGTGCGCCTGCTGTTCCTCGGCCGGTTGATCCCGCTGAAGGGCATCGACGTGCTGCTGGACGCCCTGGCCTCGGACGTCTGCCGCGGCAAGCCCTGGCACCTGACCATCGCCGGCGACGGCGACCTGGAGACCTACCGCGGGCAGGCCACGGCGCTGGGTCTCGGCGACCGGGTCCGGTTCACCGGCTGGCTCGACCAGCAGGGCTGCGGGCGGGAGCTGGTGAAGGCCCATGTTCTGGTGCAGCCGTCCCTGTTCGAGGGGCTGCCGATGTCGGTGCTGGAAGCCATGGCGAACGGGCTGACCATCGTCGCGACCCCGGTCGGCAGCGTCGGCGACGCCATCGCCGACGGCGAGACCGGCCTTCTGGTGCCGCCCGGCGACCGCGCCGCCCTGGCCGAGGCGCTGGCCCGCGTGATCGATGGTGCGGACCTGCGCCGTCGTCTGGGCGACGGCGCCCGCGCCCGCTTCGAGAAGCAGTTCGACATCGCCGTCTATCGTGAACGGATCATCGAGATTTACCGGCGCAACGCCCGCGTCTGGCTGGACGGCGCGATGCCGGCGGCCCCCGCCGCCTCCATCCGCGCCCGCAGCGCCCGTTCGGGCTGACTGCATTCAAACAATACGAACCCGGCCGATACAGAGAGGGAGAGAGACCCATCATGAATCAAGCGCTGGCCGCCGGCATCGTTCGCTGGACGGGGTTGGGCACCATGCTCCGCGTCCTGTTCGCCCGCCGCCGGGTGAGCATCGTGGTCTACCACGACCCGGACCCGGAGACCTTGCGCCAGCACCTCGCCTGGTACGCCAAGCGCTACAGCTTCACCACGCTGGACGCGGTCACCAACGCCCTGGAGACCGGCCGCTGGGGGGACCTGCCGCCCTACCCGCTCGTGGTGACCTTCGACGACGGGCACAAGAACAACGCCGCGCTGGCCCCGGTCCTGCGGGAGTTCGGCGTGCGCCCGACCATCTACCTGTGCAGCCGCGTGGTCGGCACCACCCGCCCCTACTGGTGGAAGACCCCGGCGGCCGACCGGATCGGCGTGGAAACCCTGAAGCGCGTTCCCGACGGCGAGCGCCGCCGCCTTCTGGCCGAAGCGGGCGACGACCCCGACCGCGACACCGGCGCGCGCCAGTCCCTGACCTGGGACGAGGTGAAAAGGCTGACCGACGTCGCCGACTACGGCGCCCACACGCGCACCCACCCGATCCTTCTGCAATGCGACGACACCCGCTGCGCGGAGGAGATCGCGCTCTGCAAGAGCGAGCTGGAAGAGGCGCTGGGCCAGCCCTGCCGCCACTTCGCCTTTCCCAACGGCGACTTCAGCGAGCGCGAGGTGGAGATCATCCGCAGCGCCGGCTACCGCACCGCCCGCACCATCCAGCCGGGCTGGAACGGCCCCCACGCCGACCCGCTGCGCCTGAAGGCTGTCCCGGTTTCCGACGACGCGCCGGTGGACTGGCTGGCGGTCCAGGTCACCGGCGTGCCTGCCTGGCTGCGCATGCGCAAGACCAACGCCGCCCCCACGACCCCCGCCCCCTCCCACGGCCAGCCGCTCCCCGCGGCGTGAGCGCAACAGGTCGAAGCCCTTCTCCCCTTGGGGGAGAAGGGTTGGGATGAGGGATAGTTACGCCCGGCAGGGCGGAAAAATTCAGTTTCCAGCCGGCATTCGCCGGCGCCACCCTCACCCCAACCCCTCTCCCCTCAAGGGAGAGGGGCTTTCTATTTGCAAATCAGTCGCTTACCGCACCCACGGGATCCATGCACGCCGTACCGACCGGACGATGGCTTTCCGTTTCGATCGTTCGTGCAGGGCCGACCCTGCCCGCCGAGCGGGGCGGCGCCAACGCCTAGGTCGGTTCTAACACTGTCGTCGCGTCATAGTCCGGCAATAGTAAGCAAGTGTGTTTTTCGAAAAGATGCAATGTCTCTGAGTGGCTAACCATTGTCTTTAGGTTCCAACCATCCTTTGCCCTCTCGAAAACACCGACATCGAATGCAATAAAGAATGACGTACTCGGCGACGTTGCCGTCGCACTTCGGAACGAGCGGGGGGCGCTGCTTCCCCGGTCCTTGCGCAGGAGGCGGCAACACAAGACGGCCCGGCAGGCGCCTTTGGATTAAGCCAACAGGGGCGCCACGGCTTTCCGTCACGATCTGCCGGCCAAGGATCGACGACCAACCCACAGGAGTTGCCAGCGACATGCGGACCGCCATCACCACCGAGACGACTCTGACCGCCCCTGTCATCGAGGAAATCCGCGCCTTCATCGTGGAGAACTTCCTGCTTGGGAACGACTCCGGCTTCGACAGCTCGGAGTCCCTGCTGGAGACGGGGATCATCGATTCCACCGGCATCATGCACGTCGTCGCCTTCCTGGAAGAGCACTTCGGCATCGTCGTGGAAGACGAGGACATGGTGGCCGACAACCTTGAGTCGGTCGCCCTCATCTCCGCCTACGTCGAGCGCAAGCAGGCCCTGAAGGACGCTGCCTGACAGCCGCCTGACGCGACGAGCAACGGGGACGCCACATGGCCCACTTGGTTCACCAGTTCCTCAGCGAAACCGCCGCACGCACCCCGGAGCGCACCGCGCTGGTGTCGGGTGACGCCACCGTTTCCTTCGCCGAACTGGACCGCCAGAGCGACGCGATCGCCCGGGCGCTCCAGTCCGCCGGGGTGATGCGGGGCGACCGCGTGGCGGTGATGCTGGAGAACTCGATCGAGTATGTCGCCGGCCTGTTCGGCGCGCTGAAGGCCGGCGCCGTGTATGTTCCCGTCAACCCGTCCACGAAGGCGGACAAGCTGGCCTACATCCTGACCGACGCCGACGTGCGGGCGCTGATCGCCCCCGCCGCGCTGGCCCGGCAGGTGGTGCCGGCGGTGGGCGAGGTGCCTCACCTCGTCACCACGCTGTGGGTCGGGCCCGCCGTGCCGGCCGGGGCCGGCGGGCTCTCCTACACCGACGTCGTGTCGGCCGCCCTTCATTCCACCGACCGCACCCCCATTGATCGCCTTCCCATCGACCGGGGCCTGATCGACCAGGACCTGGCCGCCATCCTCTACACTTCCGGAACCACCGGGCGCCCCAAGGGGGTGATGCTCAGCCACGCCAACCTCGTCAACACCACCTGGTCGATCTCCACCTACCTGGAGAACCGGCCGGACGACGTGGTGCTGTGCGTGCTGCCGCTGACCTTCGGCTATGGCCTGTCGCAGGTGCTGACCGGTGCGCGGGTGGGCTTCACGGTGATCCTGGAGCGCTCCTTCGCCTTTCCGGCGGACACGCTGGCCCGCATGGTGAAGCACCGCGTCACCGGCCTGCCGGGCGTCCCGACCTTCTTTTCGACGCTGCTGGGGATGGAAGCGCTGAAGTCGGCCGACCTGTCGTCCCTGCGCTACGTCACGAACGCGGCGGCCCCGATGGCCACCGCCCACATCAACCGCCTGCGCGAGCGTTTCCCCGACGCCGCCTTCTACTCCATGTACGGCATGACGGAGTGCTGCACGCGCATCTGCTACCTCGACCCCAGGGATCTCGACGCCAAGACCGCGTCGGTCGGCCGCGCCATCCCCAACTGCGAGGCCTATGTGGTGGACGAGCACGGGCAGCGTGCCACCCCCGGCGTGGTGGGCGAGCTGGTGGTGCGCGGCGCCAACGTGATGCGCGGCTACTGGAACCGCCCGGAGGAGACGGCCAAGCGCCTGCGCACCGGCCCGCTGGGCGAGACGCTGCTGTACACCGGCGATCTCTTCACCACCGACGCCGACGGCTATCTCTACTTCGTCAGCCGCAAGGACGACGTCTTCAAGTGCCGCGGCGAGAAGGTCAGCCCGAAGGAGGTCGAGAACGCCCTCTACGAGCTGGATGCCGTCGCCGAGGCCGCGGTGGTCGGCGTGCCCGACGCGGCCGACGGCATGGCGGTGAAGGCCTACGTCGTGCCGCGCGCCGGCGCCGCCCTGTCCGAAGCCATCATCCGGCAGCACTGCCGCGGCCGTCTGGAAAGCCATCTCGTCCCGAAGTTCGTCGAGATCCGCGACGAGTTGCCCAAGACCGAGTCCGGAAAGATCAAGCGCGCCCTTCTGGCCGACATCGCCTGAGTCCTTACCGACGCTTCGTAGGTTGGGTTGAGCACCTGCGAAACCCAACGCTGTCCCGATACCGCCTGTGTTGGGTTTCGCCTGCAGCTCAACCCAACCTACAGGGTCTTAATTGAGGAGAGCATCCGCATGTGTGGTGTCGCCGGTGTTCTCGCCGGGCCGCGTGCCGAGCCGCCCGCGTTGGACGAGTTGAAGCGCATGATCGCCATGATCGGTCATCGCGGCCCCGACGGCTACGGCTTCTACCGCGACGGCCGGATCGGGCTGGCGCACGCGCGCCTAAGCATCGTCGGGCTGGCCGGCGGCTTCCAGCCGATCCACAACGAGGAGCGGACGCTCTGGATCTCCTTCAACGGCGAGATCTTCAACCATGTCGAGCTGCGGCGCGACCTGGAAGCGCGTGGACACCGCTTCTACACCCAGACCGACACCGAGGTCGTCGTCCACGCCTTCGAGGAATACGGCCCCGCCACCTGGGCCAAGCTGAACGGCCAGTTCGCCATTTGCCTGTGGGACACGGTGAAGCGGGAGCTGTGGCTGGTCCGCGACCGGCTGGGCATCCTGCCGCTGTTCTACGCCCGCAGCGGCGACCATCTGGCCTTCGCGTCGGAGGCCAAGGCCCTGTTCGGCGGTGGCCGGATCGAACCACGCTTCGACGCCGCCCGTCTGGCGCAGGTCTTCTCGCACTGGAGCGTCGCGCCGCACGGCAGCGTTTTCGCCGGGGTGCACAGCGTCCCGCCCGCCACGGCCATCCGCGTCGATTCCGACCTGCGCCTGCACGAGGCCCGCTATTGGGAACCGGACCTGTCTGGCGACCCGGCGCTCTCCTCCATCTCGCTGGACGAGGCCGCCGACCGGCTTGAGGAAAAGCTGCTGGACGCCATCCGCCTGCGGCTGCGCGCCGACGTGCCGGTCGGCGTCTACATCAGCGGCGGGCTCGACAGCTCGGTGATCGCGGCGCTGGCGCGCAAGCTCGACACCACGCAGATGCACAGCTTCGGCGTGCGCTTCGCCGACCAGGCCTTCGACGAGACTCCGCAGCAGCGGCTCGTTGCCAGCCATGTCGGGACGGAGCATCACGACATTCTCTGCGGCACCCAAGACATCCAGGACTCCCTGCCAGACGTGGTCTGGCATGGGGAGGCGCCGCTGGTCCGCACCGCGCCCGCCCCGCTCTTCCTGCTCTCCCGCCTCGTGCGCGACAGCGGCATCCGCGTCGTGCTGTCCGGCGAGGGCGCGGACGAGTGGCTGGCCGGCTACGACATCTTCAAGGAAGACAAGGTCCGCCGCTTCTGGGCGCGCCAGCCGGACTCCGCGATCCGCCCGAAGCTGCTCGGCCGCATCCACCCCTATGCCGCCGTCAACGGCCAGAAGGACAGCCCGCTCTGGCAGGCCTTCTGGAAGCGCGGCATGACGGAGACGGACGATCCCTTCTACGCCCACCGCGTGCGCTGGACGAACACCGCCTGGACGCAGCGCCTGCTCGCGCCGGACGTGCGTTCCACCGCCAATGCGGAGGCGTTCGATGCCGCCGTCGCGGCACATCTGCCCGCCGGCTGGTCGCGCTGGAGCCCGCTCGCCCGCACCCAGTGGGTGGAGATGGCCGCCTTCATGACGCCCTACCTGCTGACCAGCCAGGGCGACCGCGTCGCCATGGCTCACAGCATCGAGGTGCGCTACCCCTTCCTCGACCCGGAGGTGGACGATCTCTGCTCCGCCCTGCCGGATCGGGTGAAGATGCTGGGCCTGCGCGACAAGCTGGCCCTGCGCCGCCTTGCCTCCCGCCTGCTGCCGGCGGAGATCTTCCACCGGCCGAAGCGTCCCTACCGCGCCCCGATGACGTCGGCGCTGTTCGGCGCGCAGGCCCCGGCCTATGTCCGCGACCTGCTGTCGGAGGAGGCGCTGAACCGCTACGGGCTGGTGGACGCCACCGGGATCGCGGCGCTCGCCGCCAAGGCCCACCGCCAGGACGGCCGCATGGCCGGCGAGCGGGAGGAGATGGCGCTGGTCGGCGTGCTCACCCTGCAGATGCTAGCCCGTCACGTTCTGGACGAATTGCCCGCCCGGGCCGACGCGCTCCGCGCCCGGCTCGACTCCACGCCCATCCACATACTCGAAGAGCATAACGACGACGGACGCGCCTGAAACGGCGGTCCTTTTCACAGTCGCCTCATCACAGTCGATTGCATCAACCGCGAACCGGGATACCGACACCATGCTGAACGCCCTGCATCCGTTCGACGCCAACGCCCTCTCGCTCGACTGCGCGTCCGCGGCTCGCGAGATCGAGCAGTTCATCCAGCGCACCGTCGCGCATGACCTGAAGCGCCAGGGCGTCGTGCTCGGCGTGTCCGGCGGCATCGACAGCTCGGTCTGCGCGGCGCTGGCCGTGCGGGCCCTGGGACCCGACCGCGTGCTCGCCATCCTGATGCCGGAGAAGGAGTCCTCGCCCGACAGCACCCGGCGCGGCCGCCTGCTGTGCGAGAGCCTGGGCATCGAGCCGATCATGGAGAACATCACGGCGCCGCTGACCGCGCTCGGCTGCTACGACCGCCGCGACAGCGCCATCCGCCGCCTCTTCCCCGAATACGGGCCGGGCTGGAAGCAGAAGATCGGGCTGGCCGCCGGCCTGCTCGACGCCGACCGGGTCAACTACTTCACCATGACCGTGGAGTCGCCGGAGGGGGACCGCCAGACCAGCCGCATGCCGGTGGACGTCTATCTGGCGGTGGTCGCGGCCACCAACCTGAAGCAGCGCGTCCGCAAGACGATGGAATACACCCACGCCGACCGGCTGAACTACGCCGTGCTCGGCACGCCGAACCGGCTGGAGTATGAGTTGGGCTTCTTCGTGCGCGGCGGCGACGGTCTGGCCGACCTGAAGCCGATCGCCCACCTGTACAAGTCCCAGGTCTACCAGATGGCGGCCCACCTCGGCCTGCCGGAGGACATCCAGAACCAGTCGCCGAGCACCGACACCTACACCCTGCCCCAGTCGCAGGAGGAGTTCTACTACGCCATCCCCTACGACAAGCTGGACCTGGCGCTCTGTGCCTACGGGCGCGGCGTGTCGGAGGAGGAAGCGGCGGTCGCCCTCGACCTGTCGCCGGAACAGGTGCGGCGCGTCTACAAGGACATCGTGCTGAAGCGGCGCACCTCCTCGCGCATCCTCCGCAACGCCGCGCTCGTTCAGCCCGTGGAGGTTGACGGGAACGACGCATGACCATCATGCCTTGGACCCAGCGCGGAGTCGCTCGGTTCGAGCCGGAAGATCGTCCCGCGCTGGAAGCCTTCCAGCGCGAGACCTTCGGGGCGGAGTCGCTTCAGCGCGACGACGCCCACTTCCGCTGGCTGTTCGAGGATACGCCGGAGCGCGACCCGGACGGGATGCAGCTCTGGGTCTGCAAGCGCAAGGGGGAGATCGTCGGCCAGCAGGCCGGCATTCCCTTTGCGCTGAAGGTCGGCGATGAGGTGCGCCGGGCCTCCTGGGCGATCGACCTTATGGTCGCTCAGCAATGGCGCCTGCGCGGGGTCGGTCCGGGGCTGTCGGAAATGCACGCGGCGGCCAGCGACGTTTCCATCTCGCTGGGCATGACCGACGCCGCCTTCAAATCCTACAAGCGGGCCGGCTGGCTGGACCTGGGCAGCGTCCCGACTTATCTGCGCGTGCTCGACCCGCCTCGCTGCCTGCGCGTCAGCCCTTACGACGGCGGGGTTGCCCGCATGGTGGCACTGCTGGGAAAGCCGGCGATGATCGGTGGCGCGTTGGCCTTCAACGCGGCGGCGCGCGTATTCGGCGGCCGTCTGGTCGAGGTGGACCGGTTCGACAAGCGAGTCGACGGCCTGTGGGAGGCCGCCGCGCCGCAGCATCTCTGCATCGCGCGCCGCGACCACGCCTTCCTGAACTGGCGCTTCGACGCCGTCCCCTCCGCGGCCCGGCACCGCCGCTTCTACGTGATGCGCGGGGATTTGCTGATGGCCTACGTGGTGCTGCGGGTGGACCGCTGGCGCGGCGAGGACGTCGGTGTGGTGTGCGACTATCTCGCCCGACCGGGGTGGCTGACGCCCGCCTTCGCCCTGATCGTCGAGCGCGCAAGACGGGAATGGATGGCCGCCCTGCTCTGCCGCACGCTCAACCCGCTGGCGGCCCGCCCCCTGTCGATGATGGGCTTCCTGTGCCTGAAAAACGGCTTGCGCCAGCCGACCCGCATGATGGTCCGCACGGCCGCCGACCGGACGGAGCTGGTCCCCCTTCTTGGCGACCCCCGCAACTGGTTCGTCACCGCGGCCGACAGCGACATGGGTTTCAAGGAACTCGGCGAATAAATGCAAACTCAATCCCCTCCCCCGCAGCGCGGGGGAGGGTTAGGGAGGGGGCAAACGCAAACAGGGCGCCCGTTGTCCGGACGCCCTGTTTGCATGTGTTCGTGGACAAAGTCGAGATAAGGAGGATGCATTCTGCGATGCGCATGAGCGGCTTGCCGCTGCACGCGACGTTCGGTTTTTCGCGCCGTTTCCGGCGCGGGGATCAAGCCGATCGAGCGATTAGTACCGGTCAGCTTCAGGCGTTGCCGCCCGTCCACACCCGGCCTATCGACGTGGTGGTCTACCACGGCTCTCAAGGGAA
>NZ_JBPXMQ020000020.1:0-116873 GCF_053470405.2 Azospirillum mesophilum | reverse complement strand
ACGCCGCTTCGGCCCTGCCCATCGCCGCCTCCCAGAAACTGTACTGGAATGCTTAACAGACTTGCGGAACCGTCCTCTCGGTCGGGCTGGCAGAGTAGTGTTAAGCCTCCTTGGCCCGACGCCCGTGCATAGCCCGATAGGCGTGCGCCGCTTTTCGGGACCGCCCGCGGGGCGTGCGCTTTAAAGCCGTGGCGAAACGGCAATCGCTTGGGCATACTCCGCGCCGGTTTTCTTAAGCGTCGCCCCGGCCGCTTCGGTGTGGGGCGGCCGGTCCAGGGAAATTCGAATGTTGCGTGCTTTGGCGCGTGTCTGTGCCGTCCTCGTCGCCTCCTCCGCTTCCGTCCTCGCCGCCGAGGCCCCGCCGCCGGAACCAGCGCCCTTCGGCGTGTCCGGCACCGAGGTGGTGGCCGAGCGCGACACCCCGCAGGCCTGCTTCACCTTCACCGACCGGCTGGAGAAGTCCCGCGCGGTCAACTACCGCGACTATGTGGAGGTGAGGCCGGCGACCGAGGGGGCCGTCTTCGACGGCGCCGCCGTCGCGCGCGACCGCACGCTGTGCGTGGAGGGACTCCAGCACGGGCAGAAGTACCGGATCACCCTGCGCGAAGGGCTGCCGGGCACCGACGGAAAGCGTCTGCCGGCCACCGACATCCGCGAGATCGAGGTGCCCAACCGCAAGCCGGCGCTGGCTTTCCGCGGGGCCGGCTACATCCTGCCGCGCGTCGGCTCGGAAGGGCTGCCGCTGCGCACCATCAACCTGGACCGCGCGAAGCTCCAGGTGCTGCGGATCAACGACCGCTCGCTGGTCGAAAAGATCTATTTCGGGCGCCTAAGCCAACAGTTCTCCGACCATGAGGTGGGCGAGATCCTCGACCGCTCCGGCCAGGAGGTGTGGCGGGGCGAGATGGCGATCAGCGCCAGCCGCAACCAGACCGTGGTGACGCAGTTCCCCATCGACGCCGTGCTGGGCCGTCTGGAGCCCGGCGTCTACATCGCCGTCGCCAGCACCGAGGACATCAAGCCCGGCGGCTGGGACCACAAGGCGACGCAGTGGTTCGTGGTTTCCGACCTCGGCCTGAACACCATCGTCGGCGACGACTCGCTGGTCGTCTTCACCCGCTCCGTCGCGACCGCCGCGCCGGAGGCGGGGGTGGAACTGCGCCTGCTCGCCCGCAACAACACCGAGCTGGGCAAGGTGCAGACCGGGCCGGACGGGCTGGCCCGCTTCGACCTCGCCGCGCTGCGCGCCGCCGGGGGCGAAGCTCCGCAAGCGCTGTTCGCCTACCGCGGGGCCGGCGATTTCGGTTTCCTCGACCTCGTGACGCCGACGGTGGCGAACACACCGCCGAACGGTGCCGCGCCGGCCCCCGCCGTGGTCCGCGCCGCGCCGGGCCAGCCCGACGCCTTTCTGTATACGGAGCGCGGCATCTACCGGCCCGGCGAGACGGTGCAACTGGCGATGCTGCTGCGCGACGCCGACGCCAAGCCGGTGATCGGCCGCCCGGTGACGCTGCGGATCCAGCGCCCCGACGGCTTCGAGGTCGACCGGCGCCCGCTGGCCGAGTCCGGCGGCGGCAGCTTCGCCACCCGCATCGACCTTCCGGCCAACGCCTTCACCGGCACCTGGACCGTGACCGCGCATGGCGAGCCCGAGCAGGGCGCCGCGTTGGGGCCGGTGCTTGGCCGGGCGGAGTTCCTGGTGGAGGATTTCGTGCCGCCGCGTCTCGACGTGGCGCTGACCGCCGAGGCGAAGGAGCTGCCCGCCGACGCCAAGACGGTGCTGACCGTCGATGGGCACTTTCTCTACGGCGCTCCGGCGGCGGGCCTGCCGGGCGAGTTGGCGGTGACCCTGCGCGCCGCGGCCAATCCCTACCCGAACCTGCCCGGCTACCGCTTCGGCCTCGCCCAGGAAGAGGTGAAGCCGCAGCGCACGGAACTGCCGGGCTTCACCACCAGCCGCAGCGGTCAGGCGAAGCTCGACCTCGCCCTGCCCAAGGCGCCGGAGAGCACGAAGCCGCTGGAGGCCGTCGTCCGCGCCACGGTGCTGGACATCGGCGGCCGCTCCGTCAGCCGCGAGCTGGTGCTGCCGGTGCGCCACCAGCCCTTTGCCATCGGCATCCGCCCGCGCTTCGAGGGTGACGGGGTGCCGGAAGGCGCCACCGCCGGCTTTGACGTGGTGGCGGCCGGGCCGGATGGGCAGCCGATGGACAAGGACGAGCTGTCCTACGAGCTGTTCGAGGAAGACTACGACTACACGTGGTTCGAGGCGAACGGGCGCTGGGACTACAAGGTGACCGTGCGCGACCAGCGCGTCACCGGCGGCACGCTGGCGACCCTCGTCGCCAAGCCGGGCGCCGTCGAGGCTCCGGTCGCCGCCGGGCGCTACCGGCTGGAGGTGTTCGACCCCAAGACCGGCGTCGCCAGCAGCGTGCGCTTCGCCGCCGGCTGGTGGATGACCCCGACGGCGGGCGAACGTCCGGACGAGGTGGACGTGACGGTCATGATGCCGGCCTACAAGGGCGGCGAGACGGCCTGGGTCTATGTGAAGCCGCCTTACGACAGTCAAGTGCTGATCGCCGTGGCCGACCGCCGGATCCGGCAGACCGCCACCCGGCGGATTGGGCCGGAGGGCGCCTTCCTGGAAATCCCGGTCGATCCGAGTTGGACCGGCGGCGTTTATGTGCTGGCGACCGCCTTCGCCACACCCGGCCAGCCGAACGGGACCGGCGGCAACGGCTCCGCGCGCCGCGCGGTGGGCCTGTCCTGGCTGGGGGTGGACGCGGGACAGCGCGCGCTGGGCGTCCGCGTCGCCGCGCCGGCGGAGACCGAGCCGCGCCGCCCCGTTTCGGCCGAGGTCACGCTCGACGGGGTTCCCGATGGCCAGATGGCCTTCGTGACGGTCGCCGCCGTGGATGACGCGGTGCTGCAGCTGACCGACCAGCACACGCCGGACCCGAACGCCCATTACCTCGGCAAGCGCCGCCTGGGCGTCGAGCTGCGCGATTCCTTCGGGCGGCTGATCGATCCGGCGGTGGCGGACGCGACGCAGACCCGACCGACCGCCGCCCCGCGCCTGCGGCAGGTCGGCGTGACCGTGCCGCAGAAGTCGGAACGGGTGGTGTCGCTGTTCTCCGGCGTCGTCCCGGTGGGGGCGGACGGCAAGGTGTCGGTGCCGCTGAACGTTCCGGACTTCCAGGGCCGGTTGCGCCTGATGACCGTGGCCTGGAGCGGCGACAAGCTGGGCCACGCCGAGTCCTCGATCCTGGTCCGTGATCCGGTCCTGGCCGACCTCGGCGCGCCGCGCTTTCTGACCCCCGGCGACAAGGCCGTGGTGCCGGTGACGCTCGACAACCTCGACGGCCCGGCCGGCGACTATCAGGTGAAGCTGATCGCCAGCGGTGCGGTGTCGTTCAGCGACGCGGACATCACCGTGAAGAACCTCGGCCGCGGCAAGCGGGCGACCGCCGGCCGCGTGCTGACGGCTGAGTCGGTCGGTGCGGGGCACATCGCGCTCGACCTCACCGGGCCGAACGGCCTGCGCGTGACGCGCCAATGGGAGGTCACGGTGCGCCCGGCGGCCCCGCTGGTGACGCGCCGCACGGCCACGATGCTGGAACCGGGCAAGACGGTCGCGCTGCCGGCCGACCTGCTGGCCGGCCTGCGTCCGGAGACGGCCTCGGCCGCGCTGGCGGTCGGCCTGCCGCTGGACATCGACCTGCCCGGCCTGCTCGCCGCGCTGGAACGGTCCGGCGTTGGCGGGGGCTTCAACGGGGGGCTGGAGGGCACGGTCAGCCGCGCGCTGCCTCTGCTGCCGCTGGGCGACGTGGCCGTGGGGCTCGGCATTGCGACGGACGAGAGGGTGAAGGCGCGCGTGCAGCGGGCCGTCGACCGCGCGCTGACCTTCCAGCGGGCGGATGGCGCCTTCGCCGCCTGGACGCCGAAGGGCGACGCCGACTCCTGGCTGACCGCCTACGCGCTGGACTTCCTGGGCCGCGCCAAGGCCGCCGGTTACCGCGTGCCGGAGGTGCCGTTCCGCAAGGGGCTGGACGGGCTGAAGGCGGCGCTGGACAACGCCTGGGTGGAATCCGACGAGCTGCCCGGCCGCGCCTACGCGCTGTATGTTCTGTCCCGTGCCAAGATGATCGACGCCGGGGCGGTCCGCTACTTCCAGGAAAACTTCTGGGACAAGCTGCAGACCGACTTCGCCCGCGCCCAGGTCGCCACCGCCATCGCCGCGCTCGGCGACGGCAACCGGGCGGCCGAGGCCTTCGGCCGGCTGGCCGGCGCGCGCGTCGTGTCCGCCAGCCTGCGCGACTACGGCTCCTCCCTGCGGGACGACGCCGGGGTGGTGGCGCTGATGGCCGAAAGCGGGGTGGTGGACCGCGACCGCCAGGCCCAGGCGGCGGACCGCCTTGCCAAGACCTACGCCGCTGTCCGCGCCACCAGCGCGCAGGAACAGGCCTGGACGCTGCTGGCGGCCAAGGCGCTGATCGACCGCGCCCCGCCGATGAAGCTCGCCGTGGGGGATCAGGTGCAGGAGGGCGCCAAGCCCCTGTTCCAGCGCATCGACCCGGCCGCTCCGCCGGAACTGCGCAACGCCGGAGGGGAGCCGGTGCGCCAGATCGTCTCCGTCATCGGCACCGCCGAGGCGCTGCCCGGCGCGGACGAGCAGGGCATGACGGTCACGCGCGGCGTCTTCGACACGAACGGCCACCCGGTCGACCCGGCGGCCGTGCGCCAGAACGAACGGCTGGTCGTGATGCTGGAGGGCTCGGCCGGCGACCCGGCGGACCATCAGGCGCTGATCACCGACGCGATCCCGGCGGGCTTCGAGATCGAGGCGGTGCGGCTGGCCGGCAACGGCGCGCCGCTCGGCGACCTGTCCTGGCTGGGTGAACTGACGGTGCCGCGTTCGGTGGATTATCGCGACGACCGCTTCGTCGCCGCCGTGGACCTGACCAAGCAGGCGCCGCGCTTCAAGCTGGTCTATCTCGTGCGCGCGGTGACTCCGGGCGACTTCGCGCTGCCCGGCGCCACGGTGGAGGACGTGTACCGTCCCCAGCAGACGGCCCGCACCGCCGCGACCCGGCTGCGCGTGCTGCCGGAATAAGCGCGTTGGAACAAACGAAAAGGGGCTTCGTCGTGACTGCGGCGGAGCCCCTTTTCGTTTATCCGTTCAGAGCGCTTCCGCGCCCAGCGCCTCGCTCCAGTGCTGAAGGCGCGCTTTCAGTTCCGCCTTTCGGGCGAAGGGCAGCGTTTCCTCCTTCAGGCTCTCCATCACCTCGAAGGTGAAGGCATCGGGGCCGTGCTCGTCCCAGGCGGCTTGCAGCGTGCGGTGCGGGCTGCCCTTCAGGCGGAATTCGAACCACAGGCGGTTCTGGATCTTGCCCAGGTCGGGGGCCGTGCCGACCCACACCGTACCGCTCGGCGCGCAGCGAACGGCGTAGACGCCGGCCACGGCCTTGCGCTCTTTGTAGGCGGCCACGGCGGCCTTCCTGTCCTCACCCATCATGACCTCCCGTCGTTTCGCAGCGGTATTTACACCCGGATGATATTGCGCTCAAGGTTTTTATCCGGGTATAAATCCTGCGTGAACATGAACGGGAGAGAGCCATCGTGACCGAGGACACATCCTGCACGGCCTTCCTGGGCGACGGGCTGTTTGCGAGCGGAACGCCGTGGGACGTGGCGCTCGCCATCAAGCACGCGGATTCCGCCGACCGCACGGGGATCCTCGTCTTCGACGACCGGACCGGGCGTCAGGTCGATTTCGACCTGCGGGGCAGCGACGAGGAGGTCGTGACGCGGCTGCGGCCAGCACCGGAGGAACCGGCTGCCGGCACAGCGCGGTCGCGCGGGCGTCCCAAGCTGGGCGTGGTGGCACGCGAGGTGACGCTGCTCCCGCGTCATTGGGAATGGTTGGCCGCGCAGCCGGAAGGGGCGTCGGCGGCGATCCGGCGGCTGATCGACGCGGCCCGCGCCAAGGGGGAGGCCACCGAACGGATCCGTCGGGCACAGTCCGCGGCGGACCGCTTCATGCTGGCGATGCTCGGCAACCAACCGGGTTGGGAGGACGCCTCGCGCGCGCTCTACGCC
This sequence comes from Azospirillum mesophilum, assembly GCF_053470405.2. Taxonomy (NCBI): domain Bacteria; kingdom Pseudomonadati; phylum Pseudomonadota; class Alphaproteobacteria; order Rhodospirillales; family Azospirillaceae; genus Azospirillum; species Azospirillum mesophilum. Next base: position 110,777 of record NZ_JBPXMQ020000020.1, on the reverse strand, counting down.
GGCGACGGCGTGCGATTCCGGGAGCTTACGGAGCGCTGGCCCACCGATCTTCGGGACCACGCACGGCGTCTGGCGGCTCCGGCCTTCGGCGAGGGATAGGGGAGGCCGGCGCGGCCCGGTCGGTCCAGGTCGCGCCCTGCTGCCGTTCGTCCCGTCGGCGGGTCAGCATCATCATGACCGCCACGACGACCGCGAAGAAGGCGGTCAGCGCGACGTAGAAAACCAGCGCGAATCCGACCGTCATGGTGCCGACCAGCACCATGGCGAGGATCCAGACTCCCAGCGATACGATGGCGCGTGACGACATCGGCTGCCCCAACCCGTGCTCGTCCGCCCTGGGCTTTCGCGGCCGGCGGATCTTTGATTCCCATTTGAGGGTGCCATGGTTCGGTGTCCAAACCACCCGTGGCATCCTGTCACAGCGCGCGTGCGCCGCACCCCCACGCAACAGCCAGGAGTAGCAGCGGTTGCTGCGCCGGTGCCCGCTTGACAGCCCTCCGTGACCGCCTTACCTTTACGTAAACGTCAACCCATGACAACATGGGGCAACAGGGTCGCAGGGAAGGAACGGACGGGCATGGCGCAGGCGGCGCGGAGTCTGGGGCGCGACGGGATCGGCGAGGACGACTCCCGCACCCATTCCATCGGCGAGTTGGCCGAGGAGTTCGGCCTGACCCACCGCACCATCCGCCATTATGAGGACGAAGGGCTGCTCGCCCCGGCGCGCGAGGGCACGGCCCGCGTCTACAGCCACCGCGACCGGGCGCGACTCGCGCTGATCTGCCGGGGCAAGCGGCTGGGCTTCAGCCTCGCCGACATCAAGGAATTCCTGACGCTTTACGACGCCGACGAGGCGCAGCTGGAGCAGATGCGCTTCATGCAGCGGCTCGCCCGGCGGCGCATCGCCGACCTCGAACGCCAGCTTCAGGACGTCCGGCAGACGCTGGACGAGCTTCGCACCATCGATACCCAGATCTCCGAACATTTCCGCAGCCGCGGACTCACGGAGACGCCGACCACGGAGGACACGCACTCATGACTTCGACGCCCATGAAATCGGTGGTTATCGCCGGCTATGCCCGCTCGCCCTTCGCCTTCGCGAACAAGGGCGAACTGACCAAGGTCCGCCCGGACGACCTGCTGGCCAGCGTCATCGCGGCCCTGGTCGAGCGCACCGGCGTCAACCCGCAGGATGTCGAAGACGTGGTGGTCGGCTGCGCCTTTCCGGAAGGCGAGCAGGGCATGAACGTCGCCCGCACGATCTCCTTCCTGGCGAAGCTGCCGCAGACGGCGGCGGCCACGACGATCAACCGCTACTGCGGCTCCTCCATGCAGGCGGTGCATCAGGCGGCGGGCGCCATCCAGATGGGGGCCGGCGACGTGTTCATCTGCGGCGGCATCGAGTCGATGACCCGCGTTCCGATCATGGGCTACAACCCGCTGCCCCATCCGGGCCTGAAGGAGATTTACCCGGAGGCCTACTGCTCCATGGGCATCACGGCGGAGAATGTCGCCCGCCGCTACCAGATCACCCGCGCCGAGCAGGAAGCTCTGGCCGCGGCCTCCCACGCCAAGGCCTCCGCGGCGCAGGACGCGGGCCGCTTCGCCGAAGAGATGGTCGCGATCGCCACCCCCGCCGGTGCGGTGGAGCGTGACGGCTGCATCCGCCCCGGCACCACGGCGGAGACGCTGGGCACGCTGAAGCCCGCCTTCATGGCCGACGGTTCGGTGACCGCCGGCACCTCCTCCCCGCTGACCGACGGCGCGGCCGCCGTGCTGGTGACGACGGAGGAATACGCCAAGGCCAACGGCCTGCCGATCCTGGCCCGCATCCGCTCCATCGCCGTCGCCGGCTGCGCGCCGGAGGTGATGGGCCTCGGCCCCGTCCCGGCGACCCAGAAGGCGCTGAAGCGCGCCGGCCTGTCCATCCGGGACATCGACGTGATCGAGTTGAACGAGGCCTTCGCCTCCCAGGCCATCGCCTGCATGCGGGATCTCGACATCGACCCGGGCAAGGTGAACCTGGACGGCGGCGCCATCGCGCTCGGCCACCCGCTGGGCGCCACCGGTGCCCGCATCACCGGCAAGGCGGCGGCCCTGCTGAAGCGCGAGGGCAAGCAGTTCGCGCTTGCCACCCAGTGCATCGGCGGCGGGCAGGGCATCGCCACCATCCTGGAAGCGGTCTGACGGCGGCAGGCGAGGGAGGCAACGCTCATGAAAATCGAACGCGCCGCCGTGATCGGCTCCGGCGTGATGGGCAGCGGCATCGCCGCCCATTTCGCGAACGCCGGCATCTCGGTCGTCCTGCTGGACATCCCCGCGCCCAATACAACAAAGGGGGAGGGGGAAGACCGCAGCGCCATCGCCAAGGGGGCCGTGCAGAAGCTGCTGAAGGCCGATCCCGCGCCCTTCATGCACCCGAAGAACGCCCGGCTGGTCACCCCCGGCAACCTGGAGGACGACCTGCACCTGCTGGCCGACGTCGACTGGATCGTCGAGGCCATCGTGGAGAACCCGGCGGTCAAGGCCGACCTCTACCGGCGCATCGACCCGGTGCGCAAGGCGGGCTCGGTCGTGTCCTCCAACACCTCGACCATTCCGCTCGGCGTGCTGGTGGAGGGCCAGTCGGAGGCCTTCAAGCGCGACTTCCTGATCACCCACTTCTTCAACCCGCCGCGCTACATGCGGCTTTTGGAGATCGTCGGCGGGGAGCAGACGCGGCCGGATGCGCTGGCCGCCGTGGCGGACTTCTGCGACCGCGGGCTGGGCAAGGGCGTGGTGCGCTGCAAGGACACGCCGGGCTTCATCGCCAACCGCATCGGCGTCTACTGGATCCAGACGGCCATCAACGCCGCCGTGGACCTGGGCCTGACGGTGGAGGAGGCGGACGCCATCGTCGGACGCCCCATGGGCATCCCGAAGACGGGCGTGTTCGGGCTGGTGGATCTCGTCGGGCTCGACCTGATGCCGCACATCGCCAAGAGCCTGCTCGCCACCCTGCCGGAACAGGACGCCTACCGAAGCGCCTTCCGGGAGCATCCGGTCATCACGACGATGATCGCGGAGGGCTACACCGGCCGCAAGGGCAAGGGCGGCTTCTACCGTCTGAACCGCACCGGCGGCGGGAAGGTCAAGGAAGCCATCGACCTGACCACCGGCGAGTACCGCCGCTCCGACAAGCCGAGGCTGGAGAGCGTCACCGCCGCCGGGCGCGACCTGAAGGCGCTGGCCGAGTTCCCCGACAAGACCGGCCAGTATGCCCGCAAGGTGCTGGCCCACACGCTGGCCTACGCCGCCTCGCTGGTGCCGGAGATCGCCGACAGCATCGTCGCGGTCGATGAGGGCATGCGGCTCGGCTACAACTGGAAGCACGGGCCGTTCGAGCTGATCGACCGGCTGGGCACCGCCTGGTTCGCGGATCTCTGCCGCAGCGAGGGCATTCCAGTCCCGCCGCTGGTCGAACAGGCCGCCGGCCGGCCCTTCTACCGGGTCGAGGACGGCAAGCTCCAGCACCTGACCACCGGCGGTGTCTACGACACGGTGGTGCGGCCCGACGGCGTGCTGCTGCTGTCCGACATCAAGCGGGCGAGCAAGCCCGTGTGGAAGAACGGCTCGGCCAGTCTGTGGGACATCGGCGACGGCGTGCTGTGCGTCGAGTTCACCAGCAAGATGAACGCCGTGGACGGCGACATCATGGCCGCCTACGGCAAGGCCATGGGGCTGATCGGCGACGGCCAAGGGTATGGGAAGGGCGGTGACTGGAAGGCGTTGGTCATCCACAACGAGGCCGACAATTTCTCGGTCGGAGCCAACCTGGGCCTTGCGCTCTTCGTGCTGAACATCGGCCTGTGGCCGCAGATCGAGGAGATGGTGGAAGCCGGACAGCGCACCTACCGCGCGCTGAAATACGCGCCCTTCCCGGTGGTGGCGGCGCCCAGCGGCATGGCGCTCGGCGGCGGCTGCGAGATCCTGCTGCATTCCGACCACGTCCAGGCGCACGCCGAGACCTACATGGGCCTTGTCGAGGTCGGCGTCGGCCTGATCCCGGCCTGGGGCGGCTGCACGGAGATGCTGGCCCGCTATTCGAAGAACCCGAAGGCGCCCAAGGGGCCGATGCCCCCCATCGCCACGGCTTTCGAGACCATCAGCCTCGCCAAGGTCGCCAAGTCGGCGGCGGAGGCGAAGGACCTGATGTACCTGCGCCCGACCGATGGCATCACCATGAACCGCGACCGCCTGCTGGCCGACGCCAAGGCCAAGGCGCTGGAACTGGCGGCCAACTACACCCCGCCTTCGACGACGACCTACGCGCTGCCCGGACCGACCGGCAAAACCGCGCTGGAACTGTTCCTGGAAGGCTTCGCCCTGCAGGGCAAGGCCACCCCGCACGACGTCGTGGTGTGCGGCAAGCTGGCCGAGGTGCTGACCGGCGGCAAGGCCGACGTCACGGAGCCGGTGACCGAGGACCAGATGCTGGGTCTGGAACGTCAGGCCTTCATGGAACTGGTGCGCACCGCCGGCACCATCGACCGGATCGAGCACATGCTGACCACCGGCAAGCCGCTGCGGAATTAAAGGGAGGGGACGAACAATGCCGATCTACAAGGCTCCGCTGGAGGATGTGCGCTTCGTCCTCGACGAGATCGTCGGTGCGGGCAAGCTGGCCGAACTGCCGGGATACGAGGACGCCACGCCGGACCTGATCCAGCAGGTGTTGGAGGAAGGTGCCAAGCTGTGCGAGGAGGTGCTGTTCCCCCTCAACCAGTCCGGCGACAAGGAAGGCTGTACGTTCGAGAACGGCGTCGTGCGCACGCCCACCGGCTTCAAGGAAGCGTACGACACGTACATCGCGGCGGGCTGGCAGGGCCTGTCCTGCGACCCGGCCTATGGCGGGCAGGGCCTGCCGAAGCTGGTCAACACGATGCTGGAGGAGTTCATCTGCTCCGCCAACCTCAGCTTCGGCATGTATCCGGGCCTGTCGCTGGGCGCCTACAACGCCCTGTCCATGTATGGCTCCGAGGAGTTGAAGCAGCGCTTCCTCGGGCGGTTGGTGGACGGCACCTGGGCCGGCACCATGTGCCTGACCGAGCCGCACTGCGGCACCGACCTGGGCCTGATCCGCACCAGGGCCATCCCGCAGGAGGACGGCAGCTACAACATCACCGGCACGAAGATCTTCATCTCCGCCGGCGAGCATGACCTGACGGAGAACATCCTGCACCTCGTCCTGGCGCGTCTGCCCGACGCGCCGGCCGGCACGCGCGGCATCAGCCTGTTCCTGGTGCCGAAGCTGCTGCCGAACGACGACGGCACGCCGGGGCCGCGCAACGGCGTCGCCTGCGGTTCCATCGAGCACAAGATGGGCATCAAGGCCTCAGCCACCTGCGTCATGAACTTCGAGGACGCCACCGGCTGGCTGGTCGGCGAACCGCACAAGGGCATGCGCGCCATGTTCGTGATGATGAACGCGGCCCGCCTCGCCGTGGGCATCCAGGGGCTGGGGCTGGCCGAGGTCAGCTATCAGAACGCGGTAAACTACGCGCGGGAACGGCTCCAGGGCCGGTCGCTGAAGGGGGCGAAGGCGCCGGACAAGCCGGCCGACCCGATCATCGTCCACCCCGACGTGCGCCGCAACCTGCTGACCGCCCGCGCCTACACGGAAGGGGCTCGCGCGCTGGGCGCGCTGGTCGGCTACAAGCTCGACGTCGCGGAACGTCACCCCGATGCCCGGACGCGGCAGGAGGCCGACGAGTTCGTCCAGCTGATGACGCCCATCGTCAAGGCGCTGTTCACCGACATCGGCTTCGAGTCGGCCAACATCGCGGTGCAGGTGCACGGCGGCCACGGCTTCATCTGGGAGACCGGCGTGGAGCAGTATGTCCGCGACGCCCGCATCTGCCAGATCTACGAAGGCACCAACGGCATCCAGGCGTTGGACCTCGTGGGCCGCAAGATGGGGCAGGACATGGGCCGGCTGCTGCGCCGCTTCTTCCATCCCGTCGCGGCCGACCTGGAAGCCGACATGGAGAAGGAAGAACTGGCGGAGTTCGTGCTGCCGCTCGCCAAGGCCTTCGCGAAGCTGCAGCAGGCGACCGCCGTGATCGCCCAGAAGGGCCTGAAGGACCCCGAGGAGGCGGGGGCCGCGGCCAGCGACTATCTGCGCCTGTTCGGGCTGGTGGCGCTGGGCTGGATGTGGCTGCGGATGGTGCGGGCGGCCCAGGCGAGGCTGGCCGCCGGGCAGGGCAACGCGGCCTTTCTTGAGGCCAAGATCAAGACGGCCCGTTTCTATATGGCGAAGCTGCTGCCGCAGACGAATGCTCTGTTCATCACCATCGTGGCGGGAGCGAAGCCGTTGATGGAGTTGGAAGACGCTGCGTTCTGAGGTTGTTTTCACGCCGGTTTTGTGTGTTGGGGCCGGGTGTGGTGCAATCTGCATCATGCCCGGCCTTTTTTCGTAAAGACTTGTGCATATGGAAGAGGGGCGGTAGTTCACCCGGAACTCTTTTCTAAGATCCTGTTTCTTTTGTGGGAAATTTCCTTCGAACGGAAAGCTTCTGCCCTGGACCGCGCGATGTTCAATGCTGCTATGCGACATTATGCGTGACGCCGAGCCTATGAGTGTGACTAAGGTTAAATTCGTGTTGTCCGGACACGCCGAATCGTGGTACATCTGAATGGCCATTATGCAGGATAGGGCTTTTTTATATCTTTTGGATTTGGGTCATATGATCCTTGAAGTCAGACCGCATTTTTCTGAAAGCGTGTGACGGAACTTTGAAAGCACAGTGTACGGGGGCACCGCTCATGAGGATCCTGATCGGAGACGACCATGTGCTTTTCCGGGAGGGATTGCGCAGGCTGCTGGAGCAGCTGAAGGAAGGCGCCACATTCGAGGAGGCCAGCAACTTCGATGAATTGCTGGAAAAGGCCGGGGCCGGGGAGAAATACGATCTCGTCCTGACCGACCTTCGCATGCCTGGCTGGCCTGGCTTCTCCGGCATCCAGGCGCTGCGTGAAAAGCAGCCGGACGCCAAGGTCGTCGTCGTTTCCGCGTCGGAGGCGCACCACGACGTGCGCGACGCGCTGGAACATGGCGCGGCGGGCTACATTCCGAAGTCGTCCAGCGTGAAGATCATGCTGAGCGCATTGGACCTGATTTTCTCCGGCGGCGTCTACGTGCCGCCGACGGTGCTGCGCGAGGGGGGCGACGTCGAGGCCCGCATCGGCGGTGCCGCCGTGCCGCCGGCCGACCCGCAGCTGGAGCACCTGCTGACCCAGCGCCAGAGGGAGGTGCTGGACCGCCTGCGCGAAGGCAAGTCCAACAAGCAGATCGCACATGAACTCGGCTTGTCGGAAGGCACGGTCAAGATTCACATGACGGCGATCTTCAAGTCGCTGGGCGTGCGCAACCGCACCCAGGCGGCGATGGCCTTCCCGCAGTCGCATTCCGCGTAACGGGCTCCGTCATTCGTCCAAACAAAAGGCGCCCGCGGAGCTGTCCGCAGGCGCCTTTTGCTTTTCCTGCGGTGTATCAGCCCATGCCGGCGACATAGCCGCGCAGCGACTCGACCTCCAATTCGGCGTCGTCGAGGCGGGCCTTCACCACGTCGCCAATGCTGACCAGCCCGACCAGCTGCCCGCTTTCCACGATGGGCAGGTGGCGGATGCGCCGTTCGGTCATCACCGCCATGATCTGCGAGACGGTGTCGGAGGGGCGCCCGGTGACCAGCTCGCGGGTCATCAGGTCGCCGGCCGGGCGTTCCAGCGCGGCCGAGCCTTCGGCCGCCACGGCGCGCACGATGTCGCGCTCCGACAGAATGCCGGCGGGGGATCCATCGTCGCTCATCACCAGAACAGCGCCGATTCGGTGCTGGGCGAGCTTGCGGGCAACCACGTCCACCCGGTCGTTCGGGTTGGACGTGATGATGGTGCTGCCCTTCCTCTTCAAAACGGCGGCGATGTGCATGGCGGCAGTTCCTCTCCTCCCGGACTTTGTGAAGGAGAATGCTCCCGCAGCATCGGCGGCGGTGGAAGGCGCGAAAAAGAACAGGCCGGGCACCCCCAAAGAGGTACCCGGCCCGTATTCCAACCGCGCGGCGCCCGTATGGAGGCGCCGCGAAGCGCTGGATTAGAAGCGGTAGCCGAGGCCGACGCCGACCAGCCACGGATCGAGCGTGACCTTCGAGCTGACCGGAATGTTCAGCGCGCCGAGGTTGGCGTTCGCCTTCACGTCGGTCTTCAGGAAGATCTTCTTCACGTCGAAGTTCAGCGACCAGTTGCCGGCCAGGGCGACGTCCACACCGGCCTGCAGAGCCCAGCCGAAGCGGTTCTCGTAGTCGGTGCTGGTGATGGCGAGACCCTTGCCGTTGCGGTTGTTCGACGCGTCTTCACGGTAGAAGAAGGTGTAGTTGACGCCGGCGCCGACGTAGGGGCTGATGCGCTCCTTCGAGAAGAAGTGGTACTGCGCGGTCAGGGTCGGCGGCAGCAGGGACACCTTGCCGATCTCGACCGTGCTGCCCAGGCCGCTGGTGACCGAGCCGCGGACGTTGTGGCGGCTGGTGCCGGCGATCAGCTCCAGAGCGATGTTGTCGGTGACGAAGTAGGAGAAGTCGAGTTCCGGGATGTAGTCGTTGCCGACCTGCGCGTCACCGATGCGGCCGTTGACCGGGGCGCCGGCGTTCAGGGCGCCCTTCTCCTGCGGGACCACGGCCAGCGCGCGGGCGCGGACCAGGATGTCGCCAGCGGACTTGCCCTTGAAATCCTGGGCCAGCGACGGGGAGGAAACGGCGGCGAGAGCCGTGGTCGCCAGCAGGGCGGCGGCGGCGCGCTTCAGGATGGTCATGGGTTCACGCTCCAGGCAGAAAATTTCGCTGATGTTTTTTGTGGCTATTGCCTGGAAGTCTAATACCAGACTTCCCGTGGGGTTGCTATGGTTGGTTCAACCAATCCGGTGTGCTGCGGCGGCTTTGCAACAGCGGCGAGATGTCGCATGGACGGCTTCGCTCACCGCGCCGGCGGCGCGGCTCCGGGGGGCGTCGACTGTGGAATCTGCGCCAGGCAGTTCTGCACGATGGTGTAGCACTGGCCCAGCCGCGACGATCCGGACGATGCGCCGCCATAGACGATGCGCTCCACCACGCCGTTGCGCAGGGTGAAGGTCGCCTCGCAGTCGATGCTCGCGACGTCGTAATAGCCGCCGGGCCAGCCGGGACCGTAGCCGTAATAGGGCCACCAGTACCCGCCATAGCCGCCCCAGGCCGGGTAGGAGACGAGGCGGCCGCTGTGATAGGTGAAGAATTCCAGATTTCCGGACGTGGCCTGCCGGTCGGGAACCCCGGCGCAGGACAGCAGGGTCTGCTTGGGCAGGCCGATCAGCGCGTTCTGCGCGAAAATCGCCTGATCGGCGGCCGGGTTGGCGCAGGCGCCGATCGCTCCGAATCCGGTCAGAACCAGCCAGCGCCCCAGGATGGACGCTCCCTTCCACGGCTTGGTCATGCCTGTTCCTCCCCCCCCCCCCCCCGGTCAGGCGCACCGCAGGCGGGCGGGCGCCAGATCCTCGGCGCGCACGCCGAGTGCGGCGACCTCCGCCGGCAAGGAACGGCCGGTCGCCAGGGCGGCGGCGGTGCGGCCCATCGCGGGGGCCGTCTGTATGCCGTAGCCGCCCTGTCCGGCCAGCCAGAAGAAGCCCTCCGCGCCGTCGTCGAAACCGGCCACCGGAACCTTGTCGGAAACGAAGCTGCGAAGCCCAGCCCACTTGTGCGCGATTCTCCGAACGCTGAAACGAACCGCCTGTTCCAGCCGGTCGATGGCGATGGCGATGTCCATCTCCTCCGGCTGAACGTCGCAGGGTTCGACGGGAGTCTCGTCGGCGGGGGAGAGCAGGATGCGCCCGGCGTCGGGCTTCATGTAGAACTGCTCGTCCACGTCGATGACCATCGGCCAGCCGTTCAGCCCGGCGGAGTCGGTGGGATCGGGGAAGGCGGGATCGAAGACCGGATCAAAGGTGACGGCGGTGCGCCGTTTCGGCACCAGCCCGATGGGGCGCACCCCGGCCATGCCGGCCAGCGCGTCCGCCCAGGCGCCGGCCGCGTTGACCAGCACCGGTGCGGCGAAAATCCCGGCGGGAGTTTCGATCTCCCACAGCCCGTCGCGGCGGCGGGCCGCCTGCACCCCGGCGTCGGTGACCACCCGGCCGCCGCGCGCCTTCAGCCCTCGCAGGTAGCCGGTGTGGATGGCGTGGACGTCCATGTCCATGGCGTCGGGCTCCCACACCGCGCCGGCCACATAGTCCTCGCGCAGGAACGGCGCGCGGGCGAGCGCCTGGGCGCGGTCGAACCGCTCCACGGTCGGTGTCAGGCGGCGCCCCTCGGTGAAGTCGCGGTCCAGCGCGGCGGTCTGGTCGGCGCGGCCGATCAACAGAACCCCGCGCGGGGTCAGCAGCGGATGCTCCGAAAAGCCCTCCGGCGGGTAGGCGTAAAAGTCCCAGCTCGCGACGGTGAGGGCGCGGACGGTCGGGTGTCCGTAAGTCTGGGTGTAGAGCGCCGCCGACCGCCCGGTGGAGTGATAGCCGGGCTGGCTCTCCCGCTCCAGCACGAGGACGGAGCCATGCGAGGCCAGCTCATACGCGGCGGAGGCCCCGGCCATGCCGGCCCCGATCACCAGAAAATCAATGCGCTCCACGATTCTCCTTTCCCGGCACGGCAGCCGGTACGGCAGTGCTTACGGAGCATCGTAAGCCCTGGGCGGGGGCGAGTGGAACGGGATCTGGTCTTGAGACTTGCGTTACGCCGCGCCGCGCAGTTCCTCGGCGCGTTTCAGGTCTACGCTGACGAGTTGGGAAACGCCGCGTTCGACCATGGTGACGCCGAACAGGCGGTCGACGCGGGCCATGGTCAGACGGTGGTGCGTGATGATCAGGAAGCGGGTGTTGCCTTCGCGGGCGATGTCGTCGACCAGATCGCAGAAGCGGCCGACGTTCGCCTCGTCCAGGGGGGCGTCCACCTCGTCCAGCACGCAGATGGGCGCGGGGTTGGAGCGGAAGACGGCGAAGAGGAGCGACAGCGCGGTCAGGGCCTGCTCGCCGCCGGACAGCAGGGAAAGCACTTGCAGCTTTTTGCCCGGCGGGCTGGCGTAGATTTCCAGGCCGGCTTGCAGCGGATCCTCGGCGTTGACCAGCTCCAGATAAGCCTTGCCGCCGCCGAACAGGCGGGTGAACAGGTCCTGGAAGTTGCGGTTCACCGTGTCGAAGGAGGCGACCAGACGTTCGCGCGCCTCGCGGTTCAGGCTGCTGATGCCCTGGCGCAGGCGGGCGATGGCGCTGATCAGGTCTTCGCGTTCGGTTTGCAGGCTGGTGATCTGCGTTTCGAGTTCAGCGACCTCGATCTCCGCGCGCAGGTTCACCGGACCCATGTTCTCGCGCTCGCGGGTCAGCTTTTCCAGGCGCGATTCGAGGACGGCCACCTCGGGCAGGAGCTCATCGGGGGCGAGGTCGGCGGCGGCGCGGGTCTGCTCGGGGCGGCAGTTCAGACGCTCGGCGATGCGTTCGGTCAGGGACTGGCCGTTCTGCATGGCGGCGGAAACGGCGGCCTCGGCGCGGGCGCGGGCCTCGCGGGCGTCGGCGAGGCCGGATTCAGCCTGCTTGAGCGCCTTTTCCGTCTCGGCGAGGCGGGTTTCGGCCTCGGCCAGCACGTCGGCGGCGCGCTTGCGGGCGCGGTCGGCCTCGCTGATCTTGCCAAGCAGGGTTTGGCGGTCGGCCTCGATTTCGGCGGGGCGGCTTTGCAGGTGGGCGAGATCGGCTTCGGCGGCGGCCGCGCGTTCCTTCAGCTCGGCGACTCGGCCGCCGGCCCCGGCGGAGCGGGTGCCCCAGGAGGCGATGTCCTGCTGGATGGCCGACAGACGCTGGCGGCGCGCCTGGGCCTCGCGGGTCAGGCGGTCGAGCGCGTTCTGCTTCTCGGCCAGCGTGGTGCGGCGTTCGGCCAGCGTGGCGCGGCGATCGTTGACGGCGTCGCGGCCCTCCCGAGGGTCGGGCAGGGCGTCGAGGAGCTCTCTGGCCTCGGCCAGCTTGGCGTCGGCCTCCTGCTGGTCCGCCGACAGGCGTTCGATGCCCTCCACGAGGGCGGACAGCTTTGATGCCGCAGCATCTGCCTCGCGCGCCAGCTTGGCGTGGCGGTCGCGGGCGGCGGTGACGCCGGCGAAGGCCTCGCGCACGGCGTCGCGGGCGCGGCGGTCGGCCTGGGCGGCTTCCTCCACGGCGCGCTTGGCTTCGTCCAGCGATTCGCGAGCCACGTCGAGCTGTTCGTCGGCGAGGTCCAGCTCGCCGCGCAGCTCGTTCAGGCGGTTGCGCTGCTTCAGGCGCACGGCGGCGGCGGTTGGGGCGCCGGCCTGGACGATCAGCCCGTCCCAGCGCCACGCCCCGCCGTCGCGGCTTACGAGGATCTGGCCGGGGGCGAGGGTGGGGGCGAGCTTGGCGCCCGTCTCCGCATTCGGGACCACGCCGATGTGCGACAGGGCGCGGGTGGCGGCGGCCGGACCGTTGACCTGCCGGGCGAGCGGTTCCGCACCGGGGGGCAGGGCGGCGGTCGAGTCGTAGGGCGGAAGTTGGCGCCAGTGGACGGGCGCGGCCTCGTCCAGGGGGGCGGTCAGGGCGTCGCCAAGGGCGGCGGCGAGCGCGCCTTCATAGCCGGGCGCCACGGTGACCGCGTCCACCAGAGGCGGGAACAGGTCCCCGGCCCCGGCGGACAGAAGCTCGGACAGCGCCTTTTCCTCCGCCTTCAGCTTGGCGCGGGCGGATTCGGCGGCTTGCAGGGCCTCGCGGGCGCGGGCCTGGGCGGGTTCGGCGTCGGATTTGGCGCGTTCGGCTTGCTCGGCAGCCTCGCGGGCTTCCTCAAGGCGCTGCTCGGCCAGTTCGACGGCCAGTTCGGCCTCCGCCACGTCGGCGCGGGCGGCGATGTCCCGTTCGAGGGACTCGCGCTGGGCCTGCTGCTCCGACAGGCGCTTAGAGAGGCCGGCGGCGCGCGTTTCGAACTCTGCGACCTGCCGCTGGGTGGCGGCGCGGCGGGCCTCGTCGGAGGCGACCTGCTCGGTCAGGCGGGTCAGTTCGCGGTCGAGGTCGTCCACGGCCTCGCGGGCCTCGGCCAGCGCCTCGCGGGCAGCCTCCTCCAGCATCTCCTCGTCGTCCTGGGCGGCCAGGAGGCGGTCGCGTTCGGCCTCCAGCCGGGCCAGCGCGTCGCCCGCGTCGGCGGCCAGCGCTTCCTCGCGCCCCAGGTCGCCGGCGATCTGCTGAAGGCGGGAGACGAGGGCACGCTGCTGCTCGGCAACGCGCTTTTCCTCGGCGTCGAGCTGTTCCTTGGCGATGACCAGCCGTTGCAGGCCGGCGGCGGCGGCGGCCTCCGCCTGGCGCTTCTCGGGCAGGCCGGCGGCGTCGTCCGTGCGCCGGGTGGTCAGCTGCGTGACGGCCAGCATCAGCTCGCGCACCGCGTTCTCCGCCGTGGCGAAGGCGGCGCGGGCGCGGGACAGCTCTGCCTCGTGCGCGATCCAGCGCAGGTGCCACAGCACCGCTTCCGCCTTGCGGATCTGTTCGGACAGGTTGCGGTAGCGGGCGGCCTGACGCGCCTGTTTTTTCAGGCTCTGGAGCTGGGTGTCCATCGCCCCGATCACGTCGTCGAGGCGCATCAGGTTGGTTTCGGCCGCCTTCAGCCGCAGCTCCGCCTCGTGCCGGCGGGAGTGCAGGCCGGTGATGCCCGCCGCCTCCTCCAGCAGCATGCGGCGGTCCTGCGGCTTGGCGTTGATGATCTGGCCGACCTTGCCCTGGCTGACCAGCGCCGGGCTGTTGGCGCCCGACGCGTTGTCGGCGAAGAGAAGCTGGACGTCGCGCGCCCGCACCAGCTTGCCGTTGATGCGGTAGTCGGAGCCGTTGCCGCGCTCGATCCGGCGCGTCACCTCCAGCTCATCATGCTCGTTGAAGCCGGCGGGGGCGGTGCGCGTGCGGTTGTCGATGAGCAGCGCGACCTCGCCCAGGTTGCGCGCCGGGCGGTTGGCCGTGCCGCCGAAGATGACGTCGTCCATGTCGTCGCCGCGCATCTTCTTGGCGGAGGTTTCCCCCATCACCCAGCGCAGCGCCTCCACCAGATTCGACTTGCCGCAGCCGTTGGGGCCGACGATGCCGGTCATGCCCGGCTCGATCACCAGATCCGTCGCATCGACGAAGGACTTGAAGCCGGACAGGCGGAGGCGCGTGAAATGCACCGCGAACGAACCTTAGTAAGCGTGAATTGTTTGGTGAATTACTTGGCGAGCTTGTCGATGGCCTTGGCGAAGACCTCCAGCGGCTGGGCGCCGCTGATGGTTTCGGCGCCCTCGTTCAGGACGAAGGTCGGAGTCGCCTCCACCTTGTACTTGTCCTGGCCGGTCAGGCGGCTTTGCAGGATACCGTCGGCCAGCGCGGTGTTCGCCATGCAGGCGTCGATGGTCGCCTGGCTCATGCCGGCGAGCTTGCCGTACTGGGCGAGCGCCTTGGCCGGGTCGGCGGCGCGGCTCCACTGCGCCTGGCTCTTGAACAGCACCTCAAGCAGCGGGTAGTAGCGCTCCGGCGGCGCGCAGCGGGCCAGCATGGAGGCGCGCAGCGCCGCCTGGTCGAAGGGGAAGTCGCGGAACACCAGCTTCGCCTTGCCGGTGTCGATGTACTGCTCCTTCAGCTTCGGCAGGGTTTCGGTGTGGAAGGCGGCGCAGTGCGGGCAGGTCATCGACGAATAGTCGAGGATCGTCACCGGTGCCTTCGGGTCGCCCATCACGCGGTCGGCCAGCAGGTCGGCCGTCGCCGGCAACTCGGCCAGCTGCGCGGGAAGGGTCTGGCCGTTGGACGGACGCGATCCGGCGATGGCGAGCCCCACGATCAGCGTCATCCCAACGCCGAGCAGGACCAGAATACCCAAAAGGTTGCGGTTCACTTTGGCCTCTTCCCTACCAGATGTTGATGTTATAGACGGAACAACCGCATTGCGGCAAGAGCGTGGCCGTCACCGTTTCGGCCGCGCCAGAAGGGAGCGGCCGAAGCGTTCCAGCGTGGCGCGCAGCTCCTCGTCCTCGATGGCGGAGGTGGTGGTCATCACCGACATCTCCTCGTCCATGGTCAGGGTGCGCGGGCGCACGACCGGCTTGGTCGGGGTAATGGGGGCGGCGTGGATCAGCTTGATCTTCGCCACCGCGCGGTAGCCGAAGAAGCTGTTGATGCGCTCCACGATCTGCGGCTCCAGATGCTGAAGCTCCAGCGCGATGGCGCCCATGGCGCGAATGTGCAGGACGGCGTCCTCGCGCTTGCCGCGCGGGAAGCTCAGCTTGTCGGGAGCCGTGCGCAGGCTGAGCTGGTGCCCGACGATGGACGGCCAGTCGTTGATGAGCGCGCCGAAGGCCAGACCGCGCTTGCCCAGCGCCTTGCCAGCCACCTCCGGTACGGCCTTGCCGATGAGTCGCGGTCCGCTCATGGTCGAAAATCCCGATGAATCATGCCGGCACCCTAACGCAAGCGGGCCGGTGTCCGCCAGCACCCCACCGGAGACTTTCTCCGGCGAACTTTCTTTGATCGGTAGGAAGTCCTATCTGTTGGGTCCATGATCGCCGATCCCCGCGCCGCCGCCGAGCGGCTTCTCACTTGGTACGACCATCACCGCCGCGACCTGCCCTGGCGCGCCAAGCCGGGGGAGGTGGCCGATCCTTACCGCGTCTGGCTGTCGGAAATCATGCTCCAGCAGACCACCGTGCCGGCGGCGGCTCCCTATTTCCGCGCCTTCACGGAACGCTGGCCGACCGTGCGCGACCTCGCGGACGCGCCGCTGGACGATTTGCTGGTGGCCTGGGCGGGGCTCGGCTACTACGCGCGGGCGCGCAATCTTTATAAGTGCGCGCAGGTCGTGGCGAACGAACTGGGCGGGCGCTTTCCGGAGGAGGAGGCGCGTCTGCTGGACCTGCCGGGCGTTGGCGCCTACACCGCCGCGGCGATTTCCTCCATCGCCTTCGGGCGCAAGGCGACGGTGGTGGACGGCAACGTGGAGCGGGTGATCGCCCGCATCTTCGCCGTCGAGGAGCCCCTGCCGAACGTCAAACCCAAGCTGCGCGCGCTGGCCGCGACGCTGACGCCCGACGCGCGGCCCGGCGACTATGCGCAGGCGATGATGGACCTGGGCGCCACGGTCTGCACCCCGCGCAAGCCCAAATGCATGCTCTGCCCCTGGGCCGAATGGTGCGAGGCGCGGGCCGCCGGTATTCAGGAGGAACTGCCGCGCAAGGCCGCCAAGGCCGACAAACCGACCCGGCGCGGCGTCGCCTACTGGCTGCTGAACCCGGAGGGCGCCGTGCTGCTGCGACGGCGCGCGGAGGAGGGGCTGCTGGGCGGCATGACCGAGGTGCCCTCCACCGGCTGGACCGACAGCGCCCCCTCGGACACGGTGGTGATGCGGGACGCGCCGCTGGACGCGCCCTGGAGCCGGCTGCCCGGCGTGGTCCGCCATACTTTCAGCCATTTTCACCTGGAACTTGGTGTGGTCGCCGCGCAGGCGGGCGACGGCTGGCGGCGGGCCGAGGGACTGTGGGTTCCCGTCGACCGGCTGGGCGGGCAGGCGCTTCCCTCCGTCATGATGAAGGTGGTGCGCCACGCGCTTGCCCACGCTTGAGGCGTATAACGGCGAGTGGGTGGAGCATGCTGCGGCGGGCGTTCCTGGGATTTTTGACGGCGCTGGTGCTGGCCGCGCCCGCGGTGGCTGAACCGAAGAAGAAGGATCCGCCCGCCAAGCCCGACTCCCCAGCCGCAAGATCCGCCGCGAAATCGGTGTCGCTGGAACTGGTGCTGGCGGTGGATGGTTCCGCCTCCATCACCGACGGGGACCTGGAGTTCCAGTTGCAGGGGCACGCCGCCGCCTTCCTCGACCCTTCGCTGGCCGATGCGGTGTCGGCTGGCGGCGTGGCGGCCACGCTGGTGGTCTTTTCCGGCCCGCACAGCCTGCGGGTGCTCGTGCCCTGGACGATCCTGGGCAGCGCCGAAGACGCCAAGGCCTTTTCCGCCAGGATCGCCGCGGCGCCGCGCGGGCTTCAGGCCGATTCCACGGCGCTGGGCAGCGCCATCGACGACTCCGCGAATCTGTTCGAGAACAATGGGATCGAGGCGCCGCGCAAGGTCATCGACATCGTCTCGAACGGCTTTTCCAACAGCGGGCCGGATCCGGCGGGGGCACGCGACCGGGCGGAGAAGCACGGAATCACCATCAACGCGCTGGCCATCCTCGACGAATTCCCCTGGCTGGAAGAGTATTACCAGGAAAACGTGATCGGCGGCGCCAATTGCTTCGTCAAGACCGCCATGGATCGCGACAGCTTCGTCGAAGCGTTGCGGCAAAAGCTGATTCAGGAAATCGCGGCGGTCCCGCTCCAAAGCTCGGTTATCACGGCCGCCAATCTTTGACCTGCGGTGCTAAGCCGCTGGTGTTCGAGACAAATTCACCTGGAGAGGATGGGGCGGCGGGGGTAGATTACCAGGGCGTGCAGACGCCGGCTTCGAAAGCATCCTCGAGTATGCAATTCCCGAAGGCGGCACACCGCGTGCGCGAGCGTCTGGGAATGGGGCATGCAGGATCGGGTGCCGGCTCGGCCGGCGGACATCGCTGAGGCGGATATCGTTGAGTCGGACAGCGCCGACACCGGCACCTCCATGGTCGACCCCGCGGTGCCGGACCGTCCGGCCGCCGGGAACGGCGGTGGCCGCCGGATGGACGGGCGGCGCACCCGGCGCAAGCCGCGCCTGCAGGCCGCGGCCATGGCGCTGGTCGGCGCCGTGGCGCTGGTGCTCGCCACCCTGACCGGCGTCGTGGGCGCCGCCTTCCTCGGCATCGTCGGCATCGCGGAAGAGGCGCGCAACACCACCGTTCCGCGCATCGGCGCCCAGCACCGGAACGCCATGACGGCCGCCCAACTGAGCCGGCTGGCGGAGGTGATCCTGAACAGCCGCGACCGCGCGCGCCGTGCCGCCGCGCTGGAGGAAGCGGAAGCGCTGGCCAGCCAGTTCGCCCTGGTCGTCGACGTGTCGGTCCTGGACAAGCTCGACCGCGCGGTGAACGCGGTGCGGCGGAGCAATCACCGCGCCGATCTGATCGACGCCCTGACCGCCAGCATCCGCGAGACGCTCGCCGGGGTGGACGACGCGCTGGCTCTGGGCACCTCGCTGCTGGCCGAGCCGGACCGGGCGGTGCAGGACTACACGTTCCTCAGCAACCTCTACCACCTGCGCCGCCTCTACGGTGAAGCGGTGGCGACGGAAACGGCGGACGCGCTGGCCCTGGTGGACCACGACATCCTCGCCCTGCTGCGCAACGAGCGAGCCCTGCTCGGCAGCCTGTCCGCACCCGTCCGGGGGCCTTCGGCGGAACATGACGACGGCGACGCCATTCCTGTCCAGCGACCGGTGGCGCCGAGCGACGTGCGGGGCCGCCTCGCCTCCGTGCTGGACCGCTTCATGGCCGCGCGCACGCTGACCGACCTGCACCGCGGCCGCCTGACCGTGCAGGCGCAGGTGCGCCAGGACAGCGACCTCGCCTACCGGCAGCTCAAGCAACTCGCCGACAGCCTGACCAGCGACGCTGCCGCGACGACGCTCGGCATGACCGAACGCATCGTCGAGGACGGGCGGCGCGGCCTGTGGACCAGCGTGGCGGGCATCGCCGCGACGGTGCTGCTGCTGGGCGGCGTGACCGTGCTGCTGCGCCGGCATGTGGTGAAGCCGGTGCTGCGCGTCAGCAGAGCGCTCGCCGTGTTGCAGGAGGATCCCCAGCCGGTGGCTCTGCCGCCGGCCTCCCTGGAGGAGTTCGACCGCATCGGCCATGCGGTGGAACGCTTCGCCGACGCGCTGGTGGCGCTCCACACCCAGACGGCCGCGTTGCGGGCCAGCGAGGGGCGGCTGAACACCATCCTGCAATCCTCGCCCTTTCCCATCGTCATCGCGCGCCGCACGGACGGGCGCATCCTGTTCGCCAACGCACCGACCGTCGACCTGCTGGAGCTTCCCGCGGCCGACGCGCTGGGCCGCGCGGTGCCGGAATTCCTGGAGGACACCATCGACTGGCTGGCCTTTGCCCAGGACGTGTTCCGTCGCGGCCGGCTGACCGATTTCGAGACCCGGCTGAAGACCGCCGACGGGCGGCCTTTCTGGGGCGTGCTGTCGGCCATGGCGATGGATTACGAGGGCGAGGCGGCGATGTTCCTGGCGCTGCACGACATCTCAGCCCGCAAATACGCGGAGAACGCTCTGGTCGCCGCCAAGGAGCAGGCCGAACGCGCCCTGCACGACCTGCAACGCACGCAGAAAAGTCTTGTCCAGGCGGAAAAGCTGGCCTCGCTGGGCGCCCTGGTGGCCGGCGTGGCGCACGAGATCAACACACCCGTGGGCATCGGGGTGACCGCCGCCTCCTACCTCGGGGAACTGACCCGCCAGTTCAAGCGCGGGGCCGTGGACGGTGGTCTGCGCCGCCGGGACCTGGACGAGTTCATCGATCGGATCGAGGAAGCCGGCGCGATGATCCTGGCCAACCTGGAGCGCGCCTGCACGTTGGTGCAGAGCTTCAAGCAGGTGGCCGTGGACCAGACGTCGGAGGCGCGGAGGCCCTTCGACCTGCGCAGCTACATGAACGGTGTCCTGGGCAGCCTCGCCCCGCAGCTCAAGCGCACGCCGCACCGGGTGACGCTCGACTGTCCGGATGGCATCACCATGGACAGCTATCCGGGCGCCCTGTCGCAGGTCGTGTCGAACCTGGTCATCAATGCGCTGGTCCACGCCTTCAAGCCGGAAGGTGCCGGCACCATCGCCATCACCGTGCGCCGCGACGGCCTGGCCAGTGTGGTTCTGGACTTTGCCGACGACGGGGAGGGCATCCCGCCGGAAAACCTGGAACGAATCTTCGAGCCCTTCTTCACCACCCGCCGGACCGAGGGCGGCAGCGGGCTGGGGCTGCACATCGTCTACAACATCGTCGTGGGCACGCTGGGCGGGCGCATTTCGGTGGACTCGCAGCCCGGCCGGGGCTGCCGCTTCACCATCGCCCTGCCGCTGACCGCCGCCCCCATCGCGCAACCCGCCGTCGCCGCCGGCCGCGTGGAGGCGCAGCAACCGCAGCCGGAAACGGTGGGGTAGTTCGCGGGGCGAAGCGCGTCAGGCGCGTGCGCGCTCGACCTCCACGCCGACGCTGGCGGCGTCGGGGAAAACATCCAGCTTTTCCACGCGCACCTTCACCGCGCTGATCCGGGCGTCGGACAAGCAGCGGTCGGCGATGCGCTCGGCCAGCGTCTCGATCAGGGTGACGTGGCCCTGGCTGACCAGACCCTTCACCACGGCGGCCATGTCCTCACCGGTCACGCCGGGGGCGACGACCTCCAGATCGAGGTTCAGGCGGATGCGTTGCGACTTGATCCGCTCGTGGGCGTAGACGCCGATCAGAGCATCCATGACCAGATCGCGCACGAAGCAACGGGTGGACAACGCCGCCGGAGCCGAGCGGGGCACCGGAGCGGTGACGGTGGCGAAGAGCTTGTTCATGACGCACACGCCTATCACGCCGCCGCGACCCTGCCAAGGCATCGCGGCGGCGATAATTGAAGGGCACCGTTGCCGATCTTGCGGGGCTTGCTTTTACGGGGACTTCTTCTCGGCCGGCTCCACATTCTCCGCCCCGGCGCGGGTGCCGCCGAAGCGGTCGGTGCCTTTGGCGTCCGGGGCGTCGGGCTTCTTGTGGTTGCCGGTGTTCTGCTGGTCGTCGGTGTGCTTGACGGTCTGTTCGGTGTGCGGCTGCTTCATCGCCGGTCCTCATGCTTCGTTCGAAGGATCGCCCCCGTCAACCGGCGGAGTGGGGCGGGCGTTCCTTCGTGCGAACTGGGGGGATGGAACTCAGCGCAGGTCGGCGATGGCCCTCGCCACGGTCATCCATTCATCGCCGGGTTCGGCGTCCAGCAGGGCGAACAGCGGCGGCCAGACTCCCAGGCGGCTGCGCCGGCGCTGGGCGACGAAGCGCTCGACCTCCTCCGGCGTCGGCAGCCGGTCGCCCTTCTTCTGGTTGCAGCGGCGGTGGGCCAGAACGACGTTCGCCGGCTCGTCGGCGCCGCCGTAGGCCTGCGGGATCAGGTGGTCGAAGGTCGCCTTCGCCCCCACCGTCTCTCCGCAATAGAAGCAGCGCCCGCCCTGAAGAACGTCCATGATCTGGGTGTCTTCAGGGCTGACGGGCATGGTTCAGCACTCCTTTGAGCGTCACTCAGGACGTTCGATGGAGCCCCAGAGGTCGTACTCGTCGGTGTGCTCGATGGTGACGTCCACGAGGTCGCCGGGCTTCACGTTGGTCTCGCCGTTCAGGAAGACGTTGCCGTCGATCTCCGGCGCGTCGGCGTAGGAGCGGCCGATGGCGCCTTCCTCGTCCACCTCGTCGATGAGGACGCCCAGCGTGTAGCCGATCTTCTGCTTCAGCCGCTCGGCGCTGATCGCCTTCTGGGTCTCCATGAAGCGCTCCCAGCGCTCCTGCTTGACCGTTTCGGGGACGGCGCCGGGCAGGTCGTTGGCGGCGGCCCCGTCGACCGGCTCGTACTTGAAGCAGCCCACGCGGTCGAGCTGCGCTTCCTTCAGCCAGTCCAGCATGAACTGGAAGTCCTCCTCCGTCTCGCCGGGGAAGCCGGTGATGAAGGTGGAGCGCAGCACCAGATGCGGGCACTCGGCGCGCCACTTCTTGATGCGCTCAAGCTGCTTTTCCTGGGCGGCCGGGCGGCGCATGGCCTTCAGCACGGTGGGGGAGGCATGCTGGAACGGGATGTCCAGGTAGGGGAGGATGCGGCCCTCCGCCATCAGCGGAATGACCTCGTCCACATGCGGGTAGGGATAGACGTAGTGCAGCCGCACCCACACATCGAAGTTCGCCAGCTCGCGACACAGGTCGATGAAGCGGGCCTTCACCTTGCGGCCGTACCAGTCCTCTTCCGCGTATTTTCGGTCGATGCCGTAGGCGCTGGTGTCCTGGGAGATGACCAGCAGCTCCTTCACGCCGGCGGTCGCCAGCTTTTCCGCCTCGCGCAGGACGGACGCGACCGGACGGCTGACGAGGTCGCCGCGCAGGGACGGGATGATGCAGAAGCTGCAGCGGTTGTTGCAGCCCTCGGAAATCTTCAGGTAGGCGTAATGGCGCGGCGTCAGCCGCAGCCCTTCGGGCGGCACCAGATCGGTGAAGGGGTCGTGCACCGGCGGCACGGCGTCGTGCACGGCATTGACCACCTGCTCGTACTGGTGCGGGCCGGTGACGGCCAGGACGTCCGGGTGGACCTCCCGGATCATGTCCGATTCCACGCCCATGCAGCCGGTCACGATGACGCGGCCGTTCTCCTTGATCGCCTCCCCGATGGCCTCCAGCGACTCCTTCTTGGCCGAATCCAGGAAGCCGCAGGTGTTCACCAGGACCACGTCCGCGCCGTCGTAGGAGGGCGAAATCTCATAGCCCTCCGCGCGCAGGCGGGTGAGGATGCGCTCCGAATCGACGAGCGCCTTGGGGCAACCCAGGCTGACGATCCCGACCTTCGGGGACGCCGCGGGGTTGGTCTTCGAACCGGGGATGGAGGGGGGCGTGCTGCTCATGGCGCGCATATATAGGCGAGTTGGCGCCCAACGCCAGCCAAAACGCGCTATTCCGTCCGTACAGGAGGGGGTAGCCGCCCTGCGACAGGTGGGTGCGACATCATGTTAGGGTTGAAACACGACAGCAATGTTCCGTTTCAAGGCGGCATGGCATAGTGTGACGGCCAACGCCGGGGCGGGTCGTCAGACTGGACAACCCTCTCCGCGAAAGCTAGTATGCTGATCGTATAGCCTCTATACGGTGTAGACACCGCTCTGGTAATACCAGGCGTCGCGCCCTCCGAGGAAACTGTCGAGACCCGGCCGTCATGTCGAAAAGCCATCCATCACCGGCATCGGCGCAAGCGATCGCCGAGGTCATGATGCACATCGGACACATCGCCGACAGCATGGGCTACACGCAAGGACTGAAGCCGTCGCAGTGGACGGCCTTGCGCTATTTCGCGCGCGCCAACCCCAGCCAGCGCACCGTCTCCGCCTTCGCCGATTTCCATGCGACCACGCGGGGCGCCGCGTCCCAGATGGTCGAGGTGCTGGTGAACAAGGATCTGCTGACCCGCGTGCCGGTGCCGGAAGACCGGCGCGTCGTCCAGCTCCACCCCACGCCCAAGGCGCTGGAGTTGTTGGAGGATGATCCGCTGAAGGAATTCGCGGGCGTGATCGCCGCCCTGCCGGGGGCGGACCAGTTCCAGCTGGCCGATCTGCTGTCGCGCCTTCTGCGCGGCCTTTTGAGCAAGCGTCAGGCCGCCTGAAGCGCAGCTTTTTTCAAGCAGCTTTTTTCAAAAGGAAAGGGCGGGCGGGGCGCTTGTTGTTGTGGATCTCCCTCCCACGCCCCTGCCCGCCGGTTTCCATCCAAACCTTACGGTTTAGAGACGTAACGAATACCGTGGGGCGGGCGGACTGTCAAGCTCGCGGCCGGACGTTTAAAGCGAACTTCCGTTCGCTTTAGATTCACATGGCCTCACTTGCCGGCCGGGCTTCGGTCGCACGTGCGACCGGGCCCGCCGTCGCGGTCCAAAGCGGATTGAAATCCGCTTTAGGCGTCGGTCTCGGCGAGCAGACGGGCCACGGTCCGTTCCAGTTCCTGGTTCAGGAAGGGCTTGTACAGCACGGCGTCGGCCGCGAACATTTCGGCCATCTTCAGGGCATAGCCGGCGGGCAGGTTCGGGGCACCGCCGGACATGGCGACCACGCGCGTGCCCGGACTGCGGACCCGGACCGCCTTGATCACCTCCACCCCGTCGGCTTCGGGCATCAGCACGTCGGTAACGATCAGGTCGAACCTCTCATGCTCCAGCAGATCAATGGCGACTCGGCCGTTTTCCGCTTCGACGACGGTGTGACCGGCGCGCGCGATCACTTCCGTGACGGCCAGCCGGACGGCTGCGGAGTCTTCAACGACCAGCACCTTCGCCATGGACCTTGTTCCCATGTGTCATGTCGCCCGAACCGCCGGGAGCGGATACGGGCAGGTCGATGATGAAGCTAGTTCCCCGGCCGGGAGCGCTCTCGACCAGGATGTCGCCGCCGCCGTTCCTCACGATACCATAGACAACCGAAAGCCCAAGCCCTGTCCCTTTGCCGACCGGCTTGGTGGTGAAGAACGGGTCGAAGACGCGCTGGCGGGTCGGCTCGTCCATGCCGGTCCCGGTGTCGGACACCGTCAGGCGCACGTAGCGTCCCTCGCTCACCTCGCGGCGGAAGGCCTCCGGCTCCTTCAAGGTCACGGTCTCGGCGGTGATGCTCAAGGTCCCGCCTTCCGGCATGGCGTCGCCGGCGTTCTGGATCAGGTTCAACAAGACCTGGGTCAGTTCGGTTGCGGTGATCGTCACCGGCTCCAGATCCTCGGCCGTGCGCGTGCGCATCTGCACCCGCGACGGCAGGGACGGCGATGCCAGCTGAACGGCGGAGCGCACCGCCTCGACCAGATCGCCCGGCGGCGACTCGGCGACCTCGACGCGGGCGAACTGCAGGACGTCGCGCATGATCGCCCGGGCCTTCATGCCGCTTTCGTTGATGGCGCCGAGATAGGTGCGGAGCTTGGGGTCCTCGCCGATGCGGTTCAGCGCCAGATCGGAGAGGCTGATGACCGGTTGCAACAGGTTGTTGATCTCGTGGGCGAGGCCGCCCACCAGACTGCCCAGCGCGGACATGGTCTGCTTCTGGCGGGCCAGTTCGGCCGCTTGACGGCGCGCGGAAATGTCGCTGGTGGTGCCGCGGTAGCCGAGGAACTGTCCGTCCGCGGAATAGCGCGGGGTACCGCTGACCAGCACCCAGCGCGCCGCCCCTCCCGGAGTGGCCAGGGGGAAGGTCAGTCGGCGGAACGGCTCGCGCCGCCGAAGGGCTTCGATCAGGGCGGGGAAGTCCTCCTCCGGCCGGTTGCGGTCGAGAAGGTCGGCGTGGGTGAAGCCCAACAACTCCGCCCCGCCGCGCCCGGTCGACTCCTGCGCGCGGGGCGACAGGGACGTGAACCGCCCCCGGTCGTCCGTTTCCCAGAACCAGTCGTTGGAGCATTCCAGCAGAGCCCGCCAGCGCGCCTCGCTCTCCCGCAGTTCGGCGGTGCGGGTGGCGATCAGCGACTCCAGGCCGCTCAGATGGTCGCGCAGCGCTTCCTCGCTGCGGCGCATCCGGTAGAAGGCGAGGTCGTAGGGATTCTTCAGCGCGGTGACGATGATCGCCTTGTAGAGCAGGTAGAAGGACAGGATCTTGATGAAATGCCCCAACGCGTTCAGCAGCCCGTGCGGGTCGCTGTACAGAGTGAAGGTCAGTTCCTGGGGGATCAGCAAGGCCATCCCGGCCAGCGTCAGGCCGAACACGCCGCGTTCGAACTGCCGGCGCTTGCGCAGCAGAAGCAGGCTCGCCGCGCCCGCGGCCGTGATGATCGCGTATTCGCTGAGAACCTTGAAGAGCGTCAGGCCCTGCCCCGGCACGAAGCAGTCGGGCATGATGTCGAAGGCGAAGATGGCGAGCAGCGCGCAGCCGATGATGCCGGCCTGCGCCAGCAGGACATCGCCCGTACGCAGCCGGGTTTCGGCCAGCAGCGGCGCCGCCAGGAACACCGCCGCCTGGGTGTAGCGGGCGGCGATCCACAATTGCGTCGCCAGGTTGGGGCTGCCTTCGCCGATGACGTTCATGCCCTGGTAGGCGATGCTGTGCAGCAGGTCCAGCAACGCGACAGCCGGCAGCGACAGGCCGACGAAGGACAGAAAGGGCGACTGGTTGGTTCCGCGCGTGTTCCAGGCGATCATGAAGACCGTGATGGACACGGCGATGGCGAACAGCTCGGCGCAGAGGTGGAACAGCAGGTAATTGCGCTGCATCACCAGGAACAGCACCGCCATGGTCCCGAGGATGAAGCCGATTTCGGACCGGTAGGAACGGTCCTGCGCGGTGCGCGCATACAGGGGGCTGGTGACGGTCGACTCGGCCGTGCTCATGCGGTTATCGGCTCCGCTGCGGGGCAAGGGGGCCGAGGTTCGCAAAATTTTGCGCCGTCCGGCCAGCCGCAGAATGTCGCGCCCTGCGATTGTCTCGCCCCGTGCGACCAGTCCCGAAGGCTCAGGCCCGGTTGGGCCGTTCCGGCGAGGCGCTCGTCACCGGGCGCCCGGCCGGCAAGGATCAGGGCCGTTCCAGAGACGCGGGGAGGTCGAAGGGGGTGCTGACGAACGGGTCGCCGCGGCCGTGGCCGGCGCGGTCATGGCCCTTCTCGGTCGCCGCCTTCCGGTAATAGCCGACGATGAAGACGCGCACCGCGTTGGACAGCGACACGCCCGACACGCGCCGGGACCGCTTGGTCTGCTGGTCCATGCGCTCCTTCAGGTCGCTGCACAGTTCATCCACCGTCAGGTCTTCGCGGCGGCAGATCTCGTCCAGCGCTTCCCAGTAGGATGGTTCAAGGCGGATCGCGGTCGGCTCGCCGAACAGCTTCACCGTTCGCGCCACCAGCGGAATGACGCCGACCGTTGCCCCAACGTTGCCCGCATGCGGTTCGATTCCAGCCATGGCTTTCTACCCCCTGCTCCCGACCACTCGCACTTTGCCTGCACTTTAGCGCGATTGAAAGAGGTCATGCCAACAAAACTAATCGGGAGTGCACCTAAGCGTCAAGGCGCGTGATCGGATTCCCCGGCCATGTCCTTCAGCAAGGCGGAATCGGTGATGACGATGAAGCCCTTGGTGTAGGCGATCGCGCCGGAATTGCGCAGCGCGCGCAGGCTTTTGTTCACCATCTCGCGGGTGACGCCCAGCATGGCGGCCAGGGCCTCCTGCGACACGGCCTGATTGACCCGCAGGCCTGCGGGCGTGCGCTGGCCATAGCTTTCCGCCAGCAGCAGGATGCGCCGCGCCAGGCGGCGCGGTACGTCGTGGAAGACGGCGTCCTCGATGTTTTCCGACACCCAGCGCAGCCGTTCGCACAGCATCTCCATCATCTGGATGCACAGTCTGGGGTGGCGTTCCAGAAACGTGATGAACTCCGGCCGATCGATGCGGAACAGCTCCGCCGGGCGCAAGGCCGTGGCGGTGGCGGTGCGCTCCTTGCCGTCGAGCATGGCGATCTCCCCCAGCACGTCGCCGGGGTTCAGGATGTTCAGCAGCATCGTCTTGCCGTCCACCGAGGAGGTGGAGACGGCAATCTGCCCCTTCAGGATGGCGTAAAGGCAGTCGCCGGGGTCGCCCTTGGAGAAGAGCGTCTGTTCCTCCGCGAATCGGGAGGGACGGCCGAGCGCCACCAGCTCGGCCATCTGCTGGTCGTCCAGTCCCTTCAAAAGCCGGTTGCGCCGCAGGATCGCGGCGGCATCCTTCAGTAAGCTCATGCGCCTTCAAGCCGCTGCTTGCGTGTCCGCCCGCCGGTATGAAGCCCGGATGAGGGGCCGTCCAGCGGAATCAGGATCAGACCGCGAGAGAAACAGCCTCGCGGACCGCCTTGTCCCACATCACGGTGCGCTCGAAATGGAAGCGGGCGCGCGGTGGCTCGGCCCCCTGCGCGGCCCAGCGGCGCATGGCGCGCAGCATCTGGCGGGCGTCGTCGCGCTTCTGGTCGAACCGGCCGTTGGGCAGCCACAGCTTCAGGTCGGCGATCTCCTCCTCCGGCACGCCCTGGTCGTCGGCCAGCCGCAGCACGCGGCCGTAGCCGCGCTCCGCGTAGGGCAGCGCCTTGGCGATCGATTCCAGTTGCCGGGCCGTTTCGGCGGGGATCACGTCGTCCTGCACGGCGTCGGACAGCGTGCGGCGGATGTTGACCATGGCTTCCGACAGGCTGGGGTAGCCGAGTTCGGCCGGGCCGTGGACCACGGCCACCTCGTCGTCGTCCTCCAGCCGGCCGTCGCAGAACGCCTCGTAGATCGCGCCGACGCCGACCATGCCGAAGGGGTGCAACTCCGCCGCGCGCAGCGCGCCCATGCTGGAGGCGCCGAACACCGCGATCCCCTGGTCGATGGCGAACAGGATCTCCTTGTGCCAGACCGACGGGATATTCTCGAAGAAGCCGTCGACGATGCCGATGGCGCGCGGCTTGCGCTCGCACAGGCGGATGATGTCGCCCTGGGCGACCGGCGGCAGATAGGCGGCGTCCAGTTCCCGCACCGCGTCCTCGCGGGGCAGGGTGGGGCCGAGGAAGACGTAAAGGCCGCTGCTCATGCTCGCTTCTCCTCTGCCACCGTACCGGCGATGGCCTGGGCGCGGGCGCCCAGCAGATAGTCCGGGGACTCGTCCACACCCTCCAGGCCGGGAATGACGACGCGGGCCACGGGGATGCCGAATTCCGGCTTGGTCAGGTCGATGGCCACCGCCTCCTCGATGCCGACGGCGCGCAGCCGGTCGAGCTGGAAGGCCAAATCCTCTTCGATGGTGCGGCCGGAGAAGGTCGGAACGGTCGCGAAGTCGCGGCGCCCGGCTCCGCCGACGATGCGCTGCTTCCAGCGTTCATGGTGGGTGGGGTCGAGGTGGCGTTCGTACTCCGCGCGGGGCATGTCGTCGCGCGCCCCGGCGATGAAGGTCAGCCGGCTCTGCGCCGCCTCGGTCAGGGCGCGGGACAGCGCGACCTCCCGCGCGGCGTGGCAGCCCATGCCGAGCGCCGGGCGGATGGACTGCTGCGGCGCGTCCTCCCGCGTGACGATGCGGCAGAGGAAGGCCGGCAGGCCGATGTCGCTGGTGATCTCCCACAGGCCGACGTCCACGCCGGCGGCGTCGAACCGCTCCAGGAGCGATTGGCAGACCGGGTCGGCGACGCTCTCCGGGGCGATGCGCGTGCCCTCCTGCGCCTCCTCCTCGCGCAGCCGCCACAGGGTGGCGGCATCCCGCTCCACCAGTTCCGTCACCGCGTGGGCGATGGCCTCGGCCAGCGAGTTGCCGGACGCCAGCCCGTTGGAGCCGGCGACGAAACAGCCGGAGCCCGGCGGCAGGGGCAGGGTGAAGTTCAGGTGCACCATCTCGAACGGCACCCATTTGGTGCCGCCGCCCAGCAAATCCTCGCCCTCGATCCACAGCATGGGGGTGTGCGGGGTGAAGGCGCCGGTGGACAGCCGCGGCAGGCGCGCCACGTCGACCACGGGGTGCGTCCAGCGCAGCTCCTCGTAGCTGGCGTAGCGGAGCGGCAGGGCGATGCGTTCGGCGTGGTAGCTCTCGATGGACTCCATGACGCCGGAGGCCTTGGCGGCGGCCAGCGTCACCCCCTTGCCCTGCGACACGGAGATGGAGCGGGAATTCGGCCGGGTCACCATCACGGTCGGGATGCCCACCCGGTCCAGCCCCGTGACGTTCGCCACCCGCGTGATGCCCATGATCGGCAGAAAGGGGGCGACGCGGGCAAGCGTCTGTTCCGGCGGGACGATGCGGTGCGTGCCGGTGGTGTGGAGCTTGACCGCCTGCTCGGCGCTTTTGCGGAGGCTCAGGGGGGCGAGGGGCATGGGCAAGGCTTTCCGGGCCGGGACGCCCGCTGGGACAAGGCCGTGAGGGCTGGAGGCGACGAATACCGCAGTATGTCGAAGCATCGGACGGGAGGCCCCCTCCGCACTGTGAAGAACTTCACACGCCGGTTGGCGGGGCCGGCGTTACAAAACACGTCCGCACTTCGCCTGTCCATCCGTGCCATCACCTTGCCGAGCACCGAATCGGCGACACCTCCGTTCCTTCCCGGCACAGGCCACGAGCGGAAGGTCCACGGCATGGCAGAGCGAACCGGAATCGCGCGCCGGCACCTGCTGGCCGGCGCCGCGGCTGCGACGACCCTCGCCTCGCTGCCAGCAACCTCCGCGGCGGCACCACGCGCCGGCGGCGCCGGTGAGCGGGCGGCGGAGCCCATCCGCCTGGATGGGCCGGGGGTGACCCTGCTGTTGCTGCGGCACGCGCGCGGGCTGCCGGAAATCGCCTGGTGGGGCGGGCGCCTGCCCGACGGCCTGGATGCGGCGGAACTGCGCGACGTCCGCGCGGCGGGGCGGGCCAACAACCGGCTGGACGCGACGGTGCCGGAGGCCACCCTGATGCCTACGGTGGGGCTTGCCCTCGACACCGCCCCGGCGCTGATCGCCCATCGGGCCGGGCTGGACTGGACGGCGGACTTCGACGTGCAGGAGGTCCGCCGCTCCGCCGGCTCCTGCGTGATCGTGGCCCGCGACCCGGTCGCGCGGCTGGCGCTGGAGCTTCACCTGGACCTCGGCGACGACGATGTGCTGACCGCGCGCAGCGTGCTGGTCAACGAGGGCGCGCCCGGCCTGATCGTGGAGCGTCTGGCCTCCGGCGTCTTCCTGCTGCCCGCCGCCGTGGAGGAGGTGCGGGTTCTGGAAGGGCGCTGGGCGCGCGAATTCCAGGAACGGACGGTTCCTCTGGCGCGGGAGGCCCTGACCATCGAAACGCGCGGCAACCGCGCCCACAGCCATTTCCCCGGCCTTTTGGCCGGCCTGCCCGGCTGTGGCGAGGAGAGCGGGACCGCCTACGGCGTGCAGCTGGGCTGGAGCGGCGGGCAGTGCCTGACCGCCGGACGGACCGGCGACGGCCGCATGCTGGTGACCGTGGGTGAGCTGTTCCAGCTGGGGGAGGTGATCCTGGGTGCAGGGGAGCGGCTTGAAACGGCAACGGCCTACGGCACGGTGTCGGCGGAGGGCTTCAGCGGCCTGTCGCGGTGCTTTCACGCGCATGTCCGGCGGCGGGTTCTGCGCTGGCCGGGCGGCGTCATGCGCCCGCGCCCGGTGACGCTGAACAGCTGGGAGGCCAACGGCTTCGACCTGACGGAAGACCGCCTGATCGCGCAGGCCGAGGCGGCGGCGCGGCTGGGCATCGAGCGCTTCGTGCTGGACGACGGCTGGTTCCGGGGCCGGCGCAACGACCGGGCGGGGCTGGGCGATTGGACGCCCGACCCGGCGATCTTCCCCAACGGGCTGGAGCCGCTTGCCCGCCGCGTCAACGAACTTGGCATGGAGTTCGGCCTGTGGGTCGAGCCGGAGATGGTCAATCCCGACAGCGACCTGTTCCGCGCGCATCCCGACTGGGCGCTGGGGCTGCCGGGCCGGCCGGCCGTGACGGGGCGCAACCAGTTCGTCCTCGACCTGACCCGGCCGGAGGTGGCGGACCATCTGTTCGACGCGCTGGACGGGCTGTTGCGGGCCGTCCCCATCGCCTGCCTGAAATGGGACATGAACCGCAGCCTGACCGACGCGGGCGATTCCGCCGGGCGCCCGGCCGACCGGCGGCAGACGCTCGCCACCTACGCCCTGATGGACCGCCTGCGCGCGGCGCACCCGGTGCTGGAGATCGAAAGCTGCGCGTCCGGCGGCGGGCGGGCCGATCTGGGCGTGCTGCGGCGGGCGGTGCGGATCTGGCCGTCGGACGCCACCGACGCGCTGGAGCGGCTGGAGATCCAGCGCGGCTTCCTGCGTTTCCTGCCGCCGGAGGTCATGGGGGCCCACGTCTCCGGAAGCCCCAACCAGCAGACGGGGCGGCGCCTCAGCCTCGGCTTCCGCGCCTGCGTCGCGCTGTTCGGCCATTTCGGGGTGGAGCTGGACCCGCTGTCCCTGCCGCCGGGGCAGGCGAAGGATCTCGCCGCCTGGATCGCGCTGCACAAGCGCCTGCGCCCGCTGCTGCACGGCGGCCGGCACCACGCGTTGGCGGAGGCGGACGGGCGGCGCCTGCACGGCGTCGTGGCCATGGACGGGAGTGAGGCGCTGTTTCTCGTGGCGCAGTTGCGCAGCGCGGCGGCGCCCATCCCGCCGCCCCTGACCCTTCCCGGCCTGGACGATGCCCGCCGCTACCGCCTGACCCTTCCCGGCCCGCAGGCTGTGCCCGGCTTCGCCCCCTCCGAGGCGCAGCGCCGTCTGGCGGGTGAGGGGGTGGTCGCGTCCGGCGCTCTGCTGCGGCAGGTCGGCCTGCTGCTCCCGGAACAGGCGCCGGAGAGCGCGCTTCTGCTGCACGCGGAAGCGGTGGGGGAGTCGGGTTAGACGATGTCCGCCGCGCGCTGGATGGCGCGGCTGGTCAGGTGCAGGCTGGCTTCGGGTGGCAGACCGCGCCCGGCGATCTTCTGCGCCGCGGCCCGGTGGAAGGCCTCCCGGTGCGCGGCGAAGTGGGCGAGGCAGTCCGCCGGTTCCGGCAGCCGGCCGAGCAGGGTGCGGAAGGCCAGCCGGTGGACGGCGCAGAGGCCCCGGTGCCCTTGGGGCGTGAAGACCAGGGCGTCGATGTCGCCGCGCCAGACGGCGTCGGGGTCCTCATGCGTGTCGGGGCTTGTGTCTGGCATGGGGAGCGGCCTTTCCGAAAATTCGATCGCAAACCGACAAAATGCCCTTGCCACGCCGGACACCAGCGGGTATACGGGCGCTCCTCCGCTGGAGCGGCGCGGGCGTAGCTCAGGGGTAGAGCACAACCTTGCCAAGGTTGGGGTCGAGGGTTCGAATCCCTTCGCCCGCTCCATCTTCCCGAAGGGAAGGGACAAAAGTTCCCGAAGGGAAGGGACGAAAGTCTCACGGACGGAACGATACGAAAAAGGGCGGCCAATCGGCCGCCCTTTTCGTTTTCCGCCTCACCACAGGATGCGCGAGATTTCGTAGAAGATCGCGCCCACCACGGCCGTGGCCGGCAGGGTGATGATCCAGGCGATGACGATGCCGTGGGCCAGCCCCCAGCGCACCGCGCTGGTGCGGCGGGTGGCGCCGACGCCGATGATGGCGCCGGTGATGGTGTGGGTCGTGCTGACCGGCACGCCCAGCCACGTCGCGGCGAACAGCGTGATGGCGCCGCCCGTCTCCGCGCAGGAGCCGTGGACCGGCTTCAGCTCCGTCAGCTTGGAGCCCATGGTCTTCACGATCCGCCAGCCGCCGAACAGCGTGCCCAGGCCCATGGCGGTCTGGCAGCTCAGCACCACCCAGAAGGGAACGTGGAACTCCGTCCCCAGATGCCCCTGCGAATAGAGCAGCACGGCGATGATGCCCATGGTCTTCTGCGCGTCGTTGCCGCCATGCCCCAGGCTGTAGAGCGAGGCGGAGACGAGCTGCAGGTGCCGGAACAGCCGGTCCACCGCGAAGGGCGTGGTGCGCACGAACAGCCAGGACACGATGATCATCATGACGCTGGCCAGCAGGAATCCGACGACCGGCGACAGCACGATGGCGCTGGCCGTCTTCGTAAGGCCGGAGACCACGACCGCGCCCCAGCCGGCCTTCGCCACACCGGCCCCGACCAGCCCGCCGATCAGCGCGTGGGAGGAGCTGGAGGGGATGCCCAGCCACCAGGTGACGACGTTCCACACGATGGCGCCCATCAGCGCGCCGAAGATGACGTTGGAATCCACCACGCCGGCGCCGACGATGCCGGTGCCGATGGTGGTCGCCACATGCAGGCCGAAGAACAGGAAGGCGATGAAGTTGAAGAAGGCGGCCATCGCGACGGCCTTGCGCGGCGACAGCACGCGGGTGGAGACCACCGTGGCGATGGAGTTGGCCGCGTCGTGCAGCCCGTTCAGGAAATCGAAAAGGAGGGCGACGCCGATCAGCCCGATCAGGATGGGCAAGGCGATGGTAGCGGCTTCCATGGGATCAGACCTGTTCGACGATGATGCCGTCGATGGTGTCGGCCACGTCCTCGCACGCGTCGAGCACGCGTTCCAGCAGCTCGACGATTTCGCGCTGGAGGGCATGGCGGTGGGTGATGGGGGCGTCGAGGCCGCCGCTCTCGCCGCGCAGCCGGTGCTTGGCCTCGCGCAGCAGGCGGTCGCCGTCGCTTTCGATCCGGGAGATCTCTCCGGTCATGGCGTGGAGCCGCTCGACGTTCTTCGGGATGGCGCGGAGCATCGGCACGCCCTCGGCCAGCAGCGTGGCGCAGCGCAGGATCGCGTCGGCCTGGGCGCGCATCTCGTCCGTGTAGTCGGTGAAGCCGGCCTCCACGAGGTGGCGCGCCGTCTCCTCGATCAGGTCGAGCACGTCGTCCATCCGCTTGCCCAGCTCCTGGATGTCGGAGCGGTCGAAGGGAACGATGAAGGTGCGGTGGACGGCGAGCTGCACCTCCTTCTCGATGGAGTCGGCTTCGCTTTCGGCTTGGCGGATCGCGCGGAACCCCTCCTCCAGAGCGGCGCCTGTGTCCATCATCGTCCGCAGCGCGCCGGCGCCGGTGACGATCTTCCGGGCGTGTTCGGCGAAGAGGTCGAAGAATCGTTCCTCGCGCGGCATCATGGCCCGGAACAGATTCAGCATGCGTGGCTCTCCAATGACGCGGACCCGTGCGCGCACGGGCTTGGTTCGCGCGTCATGTATCATCCCCAGCGCCACAGGGGAGTCATAAAAGTGTCTCACCCGCCCGGCCTTCGCTGAATTCGCGGCCCGGTGTGGCGTTCCCGGCCCCGGCCCGGCCCCGGCCCGGCCCCGGCGTGGAACGCGGCAGCCGCCGTTCGGTTGCGAAGACCGGTGATTTGCGGGCGGCGCCCGCTTATCCTGCGGCGGCGGTTCAACAGGAAAGGGTGGCCGGGGCGTGGCCGGAGAGACGCAAGGGGGCGTGACGCAAGGGGGCCTGACACAAGTGGGCCTGACACAAGTGGGGTTGGCGGCGGCCGTCATCGCGGTGACCGGTGGCGGGACCGCGGGCGCCGTCCCGCGCGTCGTGACCGTCCACAGCGGCTTCGAAATCCCCGAATCGCACCGGCGCGGCGACGAGCCCTTGCCCCACCGCGACGCCCTTCCCGGCGCCCCCTTCGAGCCGGCGCGCTTCCGCACGCTGCAGGACGCGGTGCGCGCGGTGGCGGAGGACAGCGCGGGGCTCGCCCTGCGCTATGTGGAGCAGCTCTACAGCTTCGGCGACCGCCACCGCGACCCGCACGAGCTGTTCGGCGGACCGCGCTCCCTGGTGGTCGGCTATCTGGCGCTGGTGCGCGAGGCCCCGCTGCGCATCGACGGGGCGGCGTGGCGCGACCTCTACGAGTTCTTCCCCTGGGAGGACTGGCGCGACGAGCGTCCGCACCTGCTCGATTCGGTGATCCTGCCGGCGCTGTCCCGCTGGGTCGCCGCCGTCCCCGACGAGCCCGCCCGCGCCCGTCGGGCGGAGCGCGCCCGCATCGCCTTCGCGCTGGATGGCGGGGAGTGGGATTCCGAACGCGTGCTGGAGCGGTTCGAGCTTCTGTACGAGGCCGGTCTGGTGGTGGAGGCCTTCCGCGACCGCGACCTCGCCCGCCGGGCCGGCATCCCGGAGCCGGACGGAGCGGCGCGCATGGACATGCCCCGCGCGCTCGGCCGCCCCATGGCGCGCGACGGCCGGCGCATCCTGGCGACCGCGTTGGAGCGGCTGCGCGGTAAGCTGAAATACCGCCCCATCGTGTTCGAGCTGCTGCCTCCCACCTTCACCCTGCACCAGCTTCAGCAGGTGGTGGAGGCCCTGTCGGGCGAGCGGCTGCACAAGCAGAACTTCCGCCGCCTGATGATCTCCGGCGGTCTGGTGGAGCCGACCGGCCAGTACGAGAGCCAGACCGGCGGCCGCCCCGCCGAGTTGTACCGCTTCCGCCGCCGCGCCATCCTGGAACGCACCAGCGCCGGAGCTATTCATTCGGTGGAGGATTGACCCTCGCCCATGGGGGGGTATGCTCCCGCGAAATCCAATCGGGAGCGAAAGCGCATGTTCGACAGCACCTGCGACCTGTACGACCGTTTCGAGAAGACCGCCCGCGTCGCCGATCCGGTGTTCCGCGACTTCGGCGCGCGCCGCAAGTTCTCCGGCGAGGCCGTGACCATCAAGTGCTTCGAGGACAACTCGCGCGTCAAGGAGACGCTGGGCACGCCGGGCCAGGGCAAGGTGCTGGTGGTGGACGGCGGCGGCAGCCTGCGCGCGGCCCTGATGGGCGACCTGATCGCCAAGGACGCGGTGAAGAACGGCTGGGAAGGTGTGGTCATCCACGGCTGCGTCCGCGACGCGGGCGTCCTCGCCACCCTGGACCTGGGCATCAAGGCCGTGGCCGCCATCCCGCGCAAGACCGTCCGCAACGGCGAGGGGCAATCGGGGCTGCCCGTGACGATGGCCGGCATCCGCGTGAACCCCGGTGATCTGGTCTTCGCCGACGAGGACGGCGTGCTGGTGCTGACCAGGGAGGAGTTCGCTGCCAAGGCGTAAGCGCGCCTTAAATCAGGCAAACGCACAGGCTTGTGCGCCGGGATCGCCCCGTGGATGAGGGTGTTGCATGGTTGGCTTGCGGGACGCTCTGTTCGCCGCGTTGTCGTTTCAGGAGTCCGGCAGGCACGCGGAAGCCGACGAACTGTACGCCCGCATTCTGGACGCGGTTCCGGAGCAGCCCGACGCGCTGCATCTCTGGGGAATCCTGGCGGCCCAGACCGGTCGGCTGGACGTGGCGAACGACCGGATCCGGCGCGCCATCGCGCAACGGGCGGACGTGGCGGACTACCACGCCAATCTGGGAAACGTCCTTCGCGAACTGGGCCGGACGGGCGAGGCAACCGTCTGCTACCGGACGGCCCTGACGCTCCGGCCCGACGACGCGCAGAGTGTCGAACAGCTCGGCATGGCCTTGCAGATGCAGGGCCGGCTGGGCGCGGCGGCCGACGCCCACCGAGCGCTGACGCGCCTGCGTCCGGACGACCAGGAGGCCCACTATCGCCTGGGCGTCGCGCTGCAAGGGGAAGGCCGCTTCGCGGAAGCCGCCGAGGCCTTTCGGAGTTCCCTGACGCTGCGGCCAGACCGTCCGGAAAGCTGGTTCAAGCTGGGGGCCTCCCTTCAGGCGCACGGCTGCTTCGATGAGGCCGCCGCCGCCTACCGCGGCGCCCTCAGCCTCCAGCCGGACTTCGTGGAGGCCGGATTCAACCTGGGCGTCACGCTTCGGCGGCACGGGCACCTCAACCACGCGATCGCCGCGTTCCGGGCCGCCGCACGGCTTCAGCCCGGCGATGCGGACGCCCTGTGCACCCTCGGCGACGCATTGATGGAACGCGGGCGGGCGGAGGACGCGCTTGCCGTGTACCGCGACGTCCTGGCGCTGCGGCCCGATCTCCCGCAAGTCCACACTGGCTTGGGGAACGCGCTGCTGGAGCGGAATCGCGGGGCGGAGGCCGTCGCCCGCTTCCGCATCGCTGTCGCCCTTCGCCCCGACGACGCAGGCGCCTGCAACAACCTCGGCATCGCGCTGATCGAGCAGGGATTGCCGGACCGCGCGGATTTGGCCTACCGCCGGGCGTTGCGGCTCAAGCCGGACTACGCGGAAGCGCTCGGCAACCTGGGCATCGCGTTGAAGGAGCAGAGGCGGGTGGCCGAGGCGCTGGCCGCCTACCGCCGTGCCCTGGCGCTCGCCCCCGCCTACGCCGAAGCCCATTGGAACCACGGCATCGCCC
Organism: Azospirillum mesophilum; assembly: GCF_053470405.2. Classification (NCBI taxonomy): domain Bacteria; kingdom Pseudomonadati; phylum Pseudomonadota; class Alphaproteobacteria; order Rhodospirillales; family Azospirillaceae; genus Azospirillum; species Azospirillum mesophilum. Next base: position 73,340 of record NZ_JBPXMQ020000020.1, on the reverse strand, counting down.
TCCTTCTGCAAGGAAACCTCCGCCAGGGCTGGGACGAGCACGAATGGCGCTGGAAGTGCCGCGAGTTCACGAAGGCCAACTGGCGGCTCAACCGCCCGGTCTGGTCGGGCGAAGCGGCGCAGGGCAAGACGATCCTTCTCCAGGCCGAGCAGGGGCTGGGCGACACCATCCAGTTCGTCCGCTACGTCCCGATGGTCCAGGCGCTGGGGTGGACCGTCGTTCTGGAGGTGCAGGACAGCCTGTTGGGCCTGTTCGGCTCCATGCCGGGCGTGACTCTGATCCCCAAAGGCCAGCCGCTTCCCCACGTCGACGCCTGCTGCCCCTTGCTCAGCCTGCCGCGCGCGCTCGGCACCACGCTCGACCGCGTGCCCGCCACCGTCCCCTATCTGAGCACCGACCCCGCGCGCGTCGCTCATTGGAAGGAGCGGCTGGGGCAGGGGCCGGAACCGCGCGTCGGCCTGGTCTGGGCCGGCAACCCGCAGTTTCCGGGCGACCGGCAGCGCTCCCCCCGGCTGGAGGGTCTGCGCGCCGCGCTGGACGTGCCGGGCGTGCGCTTCTTCGGCCTTCAGAAAGGGCCGGGGCGCGAAGATCTGGAACGCGTGCCGCTGCCCGCCAGCTTCACCGACCTGGGGCCGGAGATCCGTGATTTCGCCGACACGGCGGCGATCATGGAAAACCTGGACCTCGTGATCTCGTCCTGCACCGGCCCGGCGCATCTGGCCGGAGCGCTCGGCCGGCCGGTCTGGCTGGTGCTCAAGGCGGTCCCCGACTGGCGTTGGCTGCTCGACCGCGACGACAGCCCCTGGTACCCGACCATGCGCCTGTTCCGGCAAAGCAAGGCGGGAGACTGGGCGTCCGTGTCCGAGCGGATCGCCAGCGAACTGGCCCGCTTGCGATCAGTGTTGAGTAGGTTGTGTTGAGGCGCAGCCGAAACACAACATCGTCGCCGCGCCGGGTGAGGTGGGTTACGCTTTGTTCAACCCGAATGGCGGGCTGGTGCCGATATGCTGATCGCTCTGAGTGGCCTGCCCGGAACCGGCAAGACCACGATCGCCCGCGCGCTGGCTCAAAGCCTGGGCGCGCTTCACCTGCGGGTCGACACCATTGAGCAGGCTCTGCGGTCCACCGGCAGCCTTGGCGCCGACGTCGGCCCCCTCGGCTACGTCGTCGCCTACCGCGTCGCCGAAGACAACCTCCGCCTCGGGGCCACGGTCATCGCCGATTCCGTCAACCCGGTGCAGGCCACGCGCGACGCATGGCGCGCCACGGCGGAACGGGCCGGGGCGAGGCTGATCGAGGTGGAAGTGGTGTGTTCCGATCCGGAGGAGCATCGCCGCCGGATCGAGACCCGGCAGAGCGACATCGACGGGCTCCGCCTTCCCACTTGGGCGGACGTGGTGAACCGCGACTACGAGCCCTGGAGCCAGCCCCGCCTCGTGATCGACACAGCAGGGCGGACGGTCGATGCGTGCGTCGCGGAGGTCACTGAAGAGTAGGTTGTGTTGAGGCGCAGCCGAAACACAACATCGTCGCGGGGCTGGGGTGTTGGGTTTCGCTTTGCTCAACCCAACCTACGGGGTGAACTACCCTAGAGAAGATGAGCAAGATTGCTTTGCAAGCGAATGAAAAATAGAAACCGCAAGGAGAGATTGGTAGTTGAAATTTACCTGTTTTTAAGCGACACCTAAGGGTGTTGCGACATCGGATATATTCCCATGCAGACGCTTGCCGCATATTTCCTGAAAGCCGACCTCAGCAGCGCTGAAGCTGAAGCCCGCGCGGCTTCAATCGACAACGAAATTTCCGTTTGGCTGAAGGAAAAGGGTGCTGAAGACCCAAATCTGGTCGAAGGAAGCTTTAGGTCGTTGACCGGAGATGGAGAAGGAGTCTTCTCGCGTGGGAGGGCAATATCAAAGCTGGGAATGATAGCAAACACCACGCTTGTCGAGGTCGCTCATACAGGGCAAAATTTCACGACCGCCATCCACATTATTAAAGAAGACTCTTCAATTACTGTGTTTTCGACCCTGTCGGTCGCAAACGAAAAAAATGTTATTGCTCCTCACCAGGTCTATCCTCGTTGTCCGAACATAGTACGAAAACTCATTGGGAGCTATGAAGACTGGACTTTTGGTGGAAATCCTGTTCCTTCTGGAAAGGTCATTGATGCTAGTGGAGAGGCGGGTGGAAATGCACTGTGCAAGCAATTAAGTGACCCTAAACGGAACTTTCCCCTCATTGTCGTCTCAATAGATCCCGAAGAACTGGTTTGGGGCGATTTGGCAAACCAAATTGCCCGGGACGTGGTTGGGCTTGCACAGGTCGCAGTTGTAGACGAGGAAGGCTCTTGGGCTATGACTGCTGAGCTCGGCAAAGCGGATTCTTGTTACCTCGGAGCCGTCAGGCTGTATTGGCCGGTCATAAGGGGTGGGTTTAGAAACCTGCGAGGAACGGTTTGGACGCCCAGGCAACTTCGTGCCTTTGGAAACGATCATACGGGTATGAAGCGATTTCAGTCGATGCTGCGCGGAAGGGTGATGTCTGCTGCTGCCTTGACAATAACGCTTCCTGCCACTGCTCGGTCGATTTTTGTTGGTGCGATTTCTGAAAGAATTAGTGAGGCAGAACGCGCGGCGGTTGAGAAAGAGCTTAATTCTATTGTAGAAGAAAATGAAGATTTGGCAAATAAGCTAAATGAAGCAAATAGAAGAATTGCCGATTTGGAAGGGAAAAATTACAGTCTTCGTAAGCAAGTCGAGAAATTTGAGGAATCTGACGAGAGTATTGAAGAATATAGTATCATAGAAAAAAACGAACCACTAAGGCGCGGTGACATTGCTTATTATAAAAAGATTGGTAGTGGCGGAGGTATTGATACTTTAGTGCGAGTCGATGCATGCAATCACAAAGAAAGTTCTTGGCAGTCGGCTTTTAAGGCTGATCAAGCTGTAAAAGGAATTGCCAAACTTGAGGGTCGCCATGACTGGCAGAGCATACAGCACTGTGGCGCATGCACGGGTGGGGGGCGCTGGCGCGTCCGTTGGTGATAAGGGTGATGCGTTGAAGGATGAGGGCAAACAGTCTATTGCGTGAAAAGTAAAACTCGAGACAGAAAAGCCCCGCCGGTTTCCCGGCGGGGCTTCTTGCTTCTCGCGAACCACGCGCTCCGCATGCCCCCTCCCGACCTCCCCCCGCTTTCGCGGGGGGAGGGGAAGGAGTGCAGGTCGCGGGGTGCCTTACGCGGCGACCGTGTCCGCCACTTCCTTGAAGGCTTCGATCTGGTCGAAGTTCATGTAGCGGTAGATGTCGCCGGCCTTCTGGTTCACGACATTCACCTGCTCCAGATACTCGGCCGGGGTCGGCAGCTTGCCCAGCAGGGCGGCGACGGCGGCCAACTCGGCGGAGCCGAGGTAGACGCGGGTGTCGATGCCCAGGCGGTTCGGGAAGTTGCGGGTCGAGGTGGAGATGGCCGTGGAGCCCTTGCGGACCTGCGCCTGGTTGCCCATGCACAGCGAGCAGCCCGGCATCTCCATGCGGGCGCCCGACTTGCCGAGGACGCTGTAGTAGCCTTCCTCGGTCAGGATCTGGGCGTCCATCTTGGTCGGCGGGGCGATCCACAGGCGGGTCGGGATGTCGGACTTGCCTTCCAGGACCTTACCGGCGGCACGGAAGTGGCCGATGTTGGTCATGCAGGAGCCGATGAAGACCTCGTCGATCTTGTCGCCGGCAACCTCGGACAGCAGCTTCACGTCGTCCGGATCGTTCGGGCAAGCGACGATCGGCTCCTTGATGTCGGCCAGATCGATCTCGATCACCGCCGCATACTCGGCGTCGGCGTCCGGCTGCAGCAGGTTCGGGTTGGCGATCCAGGCTTCCATCGCCTTGATGCGGCGGCCGAGCGTGCGGGCGTCCTCGTACCCGTTCGCGATCATCCACTTCATCAGGGTGATGTTGGAGCGCATGTACTCGATGATCGGCTCCTTGTTCAGCCGCACCGTGCAGGCGGCGGCGGAACGCTCGGCCGAGGCGTCGGACAGCTCGAACGCCTGCTCCACCTTCAGGTCGGGCAGACCCTCGATCTCCAGGATGCGGCCGGAGAAGACGTTCTTCTTGCCCTTCTTCTCCACCGTCAGCAGGCCCTGGCGGATGGCGTAGAGCGGGATCGCGTTGACGAGGTCACGCAGGGTAACGCCCGGCTGCATCTGACCCTTGAAGCGGACCAGCACGCTCTCCGGCATGTCCAGCGGCATGACGCCGGTCGCGGCGGCGAAGGCCACGAGGCCCGAGCCGGCCGGGAAGCTGATGCCGATGGGGAAGCGGGTGTGGCTGTCGCCGCCGGTGCCGACGGTGTCCGGCATCAGCAGGCGGTTCAGCCAGGAGTGGATGACGCCGTCGCCCGGACGCAGCGCGACGCCGCCGCGGGTGGAAATGAAGGCCGGCAGCTCGCGGTGCATCTTCACGTCCACGAGCTTCGGATAAGCCGCGGTGTGGCAGAAGGACTGCATGACCAGATCGGCCGAGAAGCCAAGGCAGGCCAGATCCTTCAGCTCGTCGCGGGTCATCGGGCCGGTGGTGTCCTGCGAGCCGACCGTGGTCATCTTCGGCTCGCAGTAAGTGCCCGGACGGACGCCCTTGCCTTCCGGCAGACCGCAGGCGCGGCCGACCATCTTCTGGGCCAGCGAGAAGCCCTTGCCGCTGTCGGCCGGGGCGGACGGCAGGCGGAACAGGGTCGACGGGGCGAGGCCCAGCGCCTCGCGGGCGCGGGCGGTCAGGCCGCGGCCGACGATCAGCGGGATGCGGCCGCCGGCGCGCACCTCGTCGAAGATCACGTCGGACTTGACCTTGAACTCGGTGATGACTTCGCCGTTCTTCAGGGCCTTGCCCTCATACGGGCGCAGCTCGACGACGTCGCCCGTCTCCATCTTGGAGACGTCCAGCTCGATCGGCAGGGCGCCGGCGTCTTCCATGGTGTTGTAGAAGATCGGGGCGATCTTCGAACCCAGGCACACGCCGCCGAAGCGCTTGTTCGGGACGTAGGGGATGTCCTCGCCCGTGAACCACAGAACGGAGTTGGTGGCCGACTTGCGGGAGGAGCCGGTGCCGACCACGTCGCCGACGTAGGCGACGAGGTTGCCGCGGGCCTTCAGGTCCTCAAGCTGCTTCACGGGGCCGCGAACGCCCGGCTCCTCCGGCTCGATGCCGGGGCGCGGGTTCTTCAGCATGGCCAGCGCGTGCAGCGGGATGTCCGGGCGCGACCAAGCGTCCGGGGCCGGCGACAGGTCGTCGGTGTTGGTCTCGCCGGACACCTTGAAGATGGTCAGCGTCATGCTGGCCGGGACTTCCGGACGGGAGGTGAACCACTCCGCATCCGCCCAGGACTGCAGCACGTCCTTGGCGTTGGCGTTGCCCTTGTCGGCCAGTTCCTTGACGTCGTGGAAATAGTCGAACATCAGGAGCGTGGTCTTCAGGCCGGCGGCGGCGGCCTTGCCGCACTCCGCATCGCCCAGCAGGTCGATCAGCGGCTTGATGTTGAAGCCGCCGAGCATGGTGCCCAGCAGCTCCGTCGCCTTGACCTTGGAGATCAGCGGCGAGCTTTCCTTGCCGTTGGCGACGGAGGCCAGGAAGGCGGCCTTCACCTTGGCGGCATCGTCCACGCCCGCCGGGACGCGGTTGGTGATCAGGTCGACCAGGAAATCTTCTTCGCCCTTGGGGGGATTGAGCAGGAGGTTGACCAGCTCCTCGGTCTGCTTGGCCGAAAGCGGCAGGGGCGGAATTCCGAGCGCGGCACGCTCAGCGACATGCTGGCGGTAAGCTTCAAGCACGGTGCGATCCTCTCATCCAAGGTTGCTCACAGATGTCCGTTCCCCCCGGTGTGGGGCACGTCGTCCTTGCGCCGAAGTCTTACCGCACCGGCACCTTCCCATGCCGTGCGACAAAAAATGGCAGGGCAAAGACGCGCACCCCCCGCCGCCGCCCCCTCTTCTCCGAAGGAGCCATCGCGGAACGCCTGTGTCTTACGTCGCCGCTCCGTCAGCGTCAAGTTGACGGTCGTTTCTCTCGGCTTTTTCAGTCCAGGGCCATTGAAGTGGTATTACAACTTGCTCCCGGCGGGCCTGCGGGGGCGTGGCGATTTGCTGGTCTTCACATGGATTCTGCAATGGACCAGCCCGTTCGCGCCCAGCCGGACCCTTGACGGACAGCGGGTTGCAACGGTAAAGCTGACGCTAGAGCAGGGCCTTCGGCGAACATTTCGCCGCCGACGGCGTTTTCGATGAAGACACCCCATCCGAAATCCGCCCCGATGCCCCTCCGACACCGCATCATTGCCTCTCTGCTGAGCGCGCTTCTGGCGCTGGCGCCGGCCGCGCCGGTTCCCGTGCTGTCCATGGTCGCCGGCGCCGCTGTCACGGTCTGGCCGGACACGGCGGAGGCGCGGGCCAGCAGCAGCGGCGGGCGCAGCTCCAGCGGGGGCTACAGCCGCCCCTCGCGGACTCCGTCCTTCTCCACCGGCCCGTCGACCTCGCGCGTGCCGTCGGTCGGTGGCGGAGGGTTCGGGAGCGGCTCGTCCAGCGGCGGCTACAGCCGTCCGCCGTCCAGCGGGGGCTACGCCCGGCCGCAGACCTCGCCGTCCGTCGGCACACCCAGCACCGCACCGCAGAGCGGCAGCGATCTTTCGGTGTCGCGGCGCTCCAGCAGCGAAGCGCTCGAACGCTACCGCGCGCAGCAGGAGCGGGAGCGCACGCCGCCGGTCACCGCCCCGCCGCCGACCACGGCGCAGCGTCCGGACAGCGGTTCGGGGTGGAACTGGGGCGGCGGTGGCGGAAGCTGGGGAGGGAGCTGGGGCACCGGCTGGGGCCAGCGCCGGTCCGGCGGGACCTACCCGACTGCCGGATATCCGGGCGGACCTTACGCGCCGGGCGGCTGGTATGGCGGCTGGCGGGCGCCGGGCTGGGCCTCCGGCGGCTCCCCGACCTTCGGCATCTGGAGCGGGATTTTCCTCTGGTACCTGCTCGACAACCTCAGCCGGCCCGGATACGCGGACTGGTTCCACAACCACCAGGGCGATCCCGGCTACGGCCAGTGGCGGTCCGAGGCGGAGCGGCGGGCTCAGAACGATCCCGAGCTTCGGCAACGGCTCGACGACCTGGACGCGCGCCTGCGCGCCCAGGAGGGCAAGCCGCGCGACCCCAACTACCTCCCGCCGGACGTCCCGCCCAACGTCGCCCAGGCGCAGAGCAGCGAGTCCCAGAGCAGTGCCGACTCCCGCGCCGCTCAGGCCCCGGCGCCGCAGCCGTCCTCGTCGGGCGGGCGGGGCTTCGGGCTGGTGGCCGTTCTGGTGCTGCTCGCCGTCGGCGGCGTGGTCGCGGTGATCGTGCTGCGCCGCCGTTCCGCCTCTTCCGGTCAGGGAGCCTCGACCATGAACCGTTCGCCGCTGGGCACCGCCGCCAACATCATCCGTAACAAGGTGACGGGCGCGAAGTACGAACCGTCGCTGTTCCGCGTCGGCATGACCATCACGCTGGACCCCACGCCTTTCCTGCTGGCCGGCACCGCGACCAAGGTCACGCCGCCCAGCGGGGCCGGCGGCGACACGCTCGTCAGCGTGGAGGCGGTGGGCAAGCTCCAGGACGGCGACGTGGTGCTGCACCGCCTGTATCTTCAGGGCGGGAAGGGCTTCTTCCAAATCCACCTGGGGGCCGACGGCACGCCGGACGAATGCCGCTGGTTCTCGCAGTTGGACGAGGTGCACCCGGCCGATGCGGAGGAATGGGACTTCTGGCTTTCCGAAACGGAAGGGATGATCGGCTACCCGCAGTTCCAGACCAAGGACGGCAAGCTGTACGATCGGCGTTGGACGCCCGGCACCGGGCAGGTCCGGCCCATCACCTTCAATGAGACGCTGACCGACCACCGCGGCAGCCGCACCCGCCGGCTGACCGCCATGCTCTATTCGGCCTCGACCGGCGCCGCCGACCCCGCTCCGGAAACGGAGTATGTATTGGTCGCTGCCATCGAGGACATGGGGCAGGCCTGGGTCGACGTGCGCGCCGGCATCGACGTCAACCCCGCCTCCCTTTCCCTTGCCTGACGATCCTTTTCTGATCTCCCTGACCTGAGCCAGCCCGGACGGACCCGACCATGGACACCAGCTTCGCGCAAATCCTGCAGAGCCTCGAATCCGGACTGCCGCTTCTGGCGCTGCACTTCGGTGCGACGCTGGTCCTGTTCTTCATCGGCGTGGCGATCTACGTCGCAGTGACGCCAATGCACGAGCGCGAACTGCTGGCCGCCGGCAATCAGGCGGCCGGCATCGTGCTGGGCGGCACGGTCGTGGCGCTGGCGATCCCGCTGGCGGCGACGCTGGCGACCAGCCTCGCCCTGCTGGACATCCTGATCTGGGGCGCGGTCGCCCTGGCCTTCCAGCTGTTGACCTTCATGATCGCCATCTGGCTGTTCCGCGACCTGCGGACGATGATCGAATCCGGAAACGTCGCCGCGGGCACGGCGCTGGCGGGCCTCCAGATCGCGGTCGCCCTGTTGAACGCCGGTGCCATGGCGGGCTGAAGGCCCGCCGACATGGACGACGGCGGGCCGTCAGCCCGCCCAACATGAGAGAGGAACCGCAACCATGATCTCGTTCATCCGCAACCTTCTCGGGGTGAAGACCGATCAGGCCGTCCAGTCCGCCGTCGAGGCGCTGGTCCGTTGGGATCCGAAGGCCGCCACGGAGGCCGAGCTGCGCACCATGGAAGAGCACCTGGACCAGCTCGGCCTTCAGGTCGCGCAGGCCCGCGCCGCCTACGAGAAGGAGCAGAAGGAGGCCGACGCGATCTCGCAGCTCTCGCGCCAGCGCATGGCCGCGGCGGAGCATCTGCAAACCCAGCTTGCGGCGGAAACCGACGCCGGCCGCAAGGCGCAGCTTGAAAAGAGCCTGGAGACGCTGGTCACCATGCTCGAACAGATGGCCCCGGACATCGACCGCGAGGAGCAGGACGCCCGTGACGCGAAGGAGTTCCTGGACACTCTGGAGAAGACCTACGCCGAGGCCGGCAACAAGCTGAAGTCCGCCCGCGCCGAACTGCAGCGTGCGGAGCGCGAGATGGGCCGCGCGGCGCAGCAGCGCGACATGGCCCAGCAGCGCGCCGAGGCCGCCCGTCAGGCTGCGGGCCTCAGCAGCGCGACCTCCAGCCTCGGCACGGCGCTGAAGGCGATGCAGGACGCCGCCGCCCGCGACGTCGCCTCGGCCGAGGCTGCCAACAGCAAGGCGCGCTTGCTGAAGCCCAGCAAGCCGGAGGAAGAGGACCCCAACATCAAGGCCGCGCTGGCCGCCGCCTCCGGCGGCACGCCCGCCCCGACCAACCTGTCGGACCGCTTGGCGGCGCTGAAGAACCGGTGATGTCCGGCAGCCGGGGCTAACCCGGCGGGATTCCCAGCCGCAGCAGCATTTCCACCAGGCCGCTCTCGCCCACCGCGAGGGCGGCCTGGCTGGGGGACAGCCAGCGCCGTTCGCGTTCGGCCTTCTCCGGCCACTCGTCCAGTTCCTGATCGACTTCGAGCAGGAAGACGGTGACCGCGCACAGCACCGATTTGTTCGCCGTCAGTCGCTTGATGTAGCGGTAGGAACCGAAGGGGCGGTGCTCAACCTTGCCGCGCACGCCCGCCTCCTCATAGGCCTCGCGCGCCGCCATGGCGTGCGGCTTCACGGCCTTCTCGGCCCAACCCTTGGGGATGATCCACCGCCGGGTCTCGCGCGACGTGACCAGAAGGACTTCCGGACGGCCGTTCACCAGCCGGTAGGGGAGTGCTGCGTACTGAATGTGGTGCGTGCGGTCGCTCATCTTGTCCAAGTGGGCCGATGGAGACGAAAATCCAATTCGGCAAAAGGAATGGTCGGCTCTTTCCTATAACGATGAGCCGATAACGGCTGATATTGCCATCAACGTCCGCAAGCGGGAATTTCTTCCATCGAACGAACGATAAACTTGTAGGCAGGGCTTCCCCTGTCCACGATGCGCCGCCCGGATACGGTGTCGCAGGGGCCGCCTTTCCGCTTGGCAGCGGTGATGGCCCCCGTCTATGCCATCGGCGGCTGTATTGCGAGTCCCTTATGTCCGCCGTTGTTCGGCAAACCATCGTCCTGGAGTCGCCGAGGGCCGCGCCCTTGGCCCTGTCTCTGTTCGCTCACCTTTTGCTGGCCGTGGTGGTGCTGGCCCAACTGATCGGCAATCCGGTTCCCGAGGAGCCGGAGCCCTTGCCGGTGCCGGTGGTGGAGATCGTCGTTCCCGCCCCGGTCGAAGCGCCCGAGGACACGGCCGAGCCGCCGCCGGCCGATACAAATCCAGCCGAGGTACTTCCGCCCGAACCGCTGCCGGAGACGGTCGAGACGACTCCGCCGGCTCCGGCGCTGTCACCGGAGGATGCGGCCGTCGCGGCGACCCCGGCCGTTCCGATCCCGGCGCGAAAGCCGCGAATCCCTTCGGCCTCGCCCTGTCCTGTGGGGATGGTTCCCGTCGGCAAGACGGCCAACGGGGACGTGCGGTGCCGCGCCGTGGAGGCTCCCGTGGTTGCCGCCCCGTCGCCGGAGGCGGCTCCGCAGCCGCGTCTGCGCCTGCCCGGTGGGATGCGTCTGGACGGCAGCGGCGCGCTGGTGCCCGACGACCTGCCGCTGCCGCCCAGCGCGCGGGAGCCGACCCCGGTCGAGCGCGCGGCCACGCAGCTCTCCATCGCCCGGACGCTGCATGTGAAGCCCGATGGTCCGCCCGGCCATCCCCAGCGCCGCGAGGACTTCGGCGCCGCGACCAACAACGAGGTGTCGCGTGTGGTGGCGCCGGTTCTCCCCGTGGAACGCCCGCCGGCGATCCGCGCGACTCTGGAGGACCGGCCATAGGGCGCCCTACCCCCGCGCCAGCGCGGCCAAAACCTTGTCGGGGGTGAGGGGCAGGCTGCGGAAGCGGTGGCCGGTGGCGTGGTGGACGGCGTTGGCGATGGCCGGGGTCACGCCGACCGCGGCGATCTCGGCGAGGCCCTTCACACCCAGCGGGTTGACGTGGGGGTCGTGCTCGTCGACGAAGGTGACGTCCAGGTTCGGCACGTCGGCGTTCACCGGAACCAGATATTCGGCGAGGTTGGCGTTCATCACCTTGCCGAAGCGGTCGTCCCACTCGCTCTGCTCGCTGAGCGCCATGCCGACGCCCAGCACCATGCCGCCGATGCACTGGCTGCGCGCCGTCTTCGGGTTGACGATCCGCCCCGAGCCATAGGCCCCGACCAACCGGGGCACGCGCACGGTGCCGAGCTGCGGGTCGACGCGCACCTCCGCGAAGACGGCGCCGAAGGCGTACATGGAAAAGCGCTTCTGCTCGCTGCCGGGGGAGGCGTCGGCTTCCACGTCGATCTGCGGCAGGGCGTGGCGGCGCAGGATGTCGGCGTAGTCGGCGCCGCGCACCTCCGTGGCCGCGTTGGACAGGGCGCGCATGCGGGCGCGCGCCGCGTTGCAGGCCGCCTGCACGGCGGACCCGACGCTTGCCATGGTGATGGAGCCGCCATGCACCGGCGCCTTGGGCAGGTCGGTGTCGCCCAGTTCGAACCGCACGCGCTCGACGGGCAGGTCCAGAGCCTCCGCCGCGACCTGGGTGATGGAGGTGTAGGTGCCCGGCCCCATGTCGCTGGCAGCGCTGCGCACCAGCGCGGTGCCGTCGTCGCGGATGACCACCGACGCGCTGGCCGCCGCGCGGTGGGTCGGGTAGACCGCCGTCGCCATGCCCCAGCCGACCAGCTCCCGCCCGTCGCGCATGCTGCCGGGGGCGGCACTGCGGTGGCTCCAGCCGAAGCGTCCGGCGGCCACGCGGTAGCACTCGCGCAGCGACTTGCTGGACCAGGGCAGGTCCTTGTTCTCGTCGCGGTCCGCGTGGTTGCGCAGGCGCAGTTCCACCGGGTCGATGCTGGCGGCCTCGGCCAGCTCGTCCATCGCCATCTCCAGCGCCAGCACGCCGGTGATCACGCCCGGCGCCCGCATGGGGCAGGGCGAGGTGCTGTTCATCGGCGCGATCCGGTAGGCGGTGCGCAGGTTCGGCACGGAATAGAGCATGGAGGCCGGCTCGACCGTCGTCTCCGCGTAATCCTCGTAGGCGGAGGTCATGCCGACCGCCTCCTGGATCAGGGCGGTCAGGCGGCCGTCCTCACGCGCGCCCAGCGCCACCCGCTGCACCGTGCGCGGGCGGAAGCCGATGGCCGAGAAGAGCTGCCGCCGGGTCAGCTCCAGCTTCACCGGCCGTCCGGCCATGCGCGCGCCGATGGCCGCCAGCGTGACGTGCGGCCACGTCCGCAGCGCCGAGCCGAAGGCCCCGCCGACGAAGGGCGACACGACGCGGACATTTTCCTCCGGCATGCCGAAGACGTGCGCGATCTCCGCGCGGTCGTTGCCGACCCACTGCGTCTTGTCCCACAGGGTCAGCCTGCCGCCGCCTCCGGCGGCGTTGGAAGGGTCCTCATCCCAGGCGGCGATGGTGACGTGCGGCTCGATGGCGTTGTGGTGCTCCATCGGCTGGTCGTAGGTCACGTCGACGCTGACCGGTGCCGAGGCCAACGCCGCGTCGGCCTGTCCGCGCGCCAGATCGGTGGGCTTGCCGGCCCCCGGCTTGCGGGCGTTCGGGGCGGCGTCCTCGAAGCGGGTGACGGCGGGGGCGGGGTCGTATTCGACACGGACCAGGGCGGCGGCGTGGGTCGCCTGCTCGATGGTTTCGGCCACCACCAGGGCGATGGGCTGGCCGTTGAACTGGATGTCCGGTCCCTGGAGCACGCGGAGCTGGTCGCCCGCCTGCGGGTCCACCTGCGGGCGCTGCGCCATGCTGTTGTAGGGCAGGCGCGGCGCGTTGTGGTGGGTGGCGACGACGAGGACGCCGGGCGCGGCCTCCGCCGCGTCGGTGAACAGCGCGCGGATGCGGCCGGCGGGGATCGTGCTGGTCACGATGGCCGCGTGGGCGAGCCTGTCCGGCCGGAACTCCCCGGCATAGGTGGCGTGGCCGGTCACCTTGGCGCGACCGTCCACGCGGCTGACCGGCTTTCCGATGACGGCGTGTTCGCTCGATCCTGTTCCGGTCACTGGCCACCTCCGACGTCCATCAGGGCGCGGGCCACGGTTCGTTTCAGCATCTCGACCTTGTAGGCGTTGTCGCGGCGGGGCTGGGCGCCGTCGGCGGCGCGGTCGGCGGCGGCCTCGAAGACCGTCGGGCCGGGCGGCCGGCCGAGCAGCAGCGATTCCACGGGGCGCAGGCGCCAGGGCTTGGTGCCGACGCCGCCCACCGCGACGCGCGCGTCGCGGATGGTGCCGCCGTCCACCTCCAGCGCCACGGCGGCCGAGACCAGCGCCCATTCGAAGGTCGCGCGGTCGCGCACCTTCACATAGTGGGAATGGCGCGCGGCGGCGCTGGCCGGGATGGTGATCGCGGTGATCAGGTCGCCCGGCTGGAGCACGGTCTCCAGATGCGGCGTGTTGCCGGGGAGGCGGTAGAGGTTTTCCACCGACACCTCGTCCTCGCCGTCCGGTCCCAGGATGGACACCCGCGCGTCCAGCGCCACCAGTGCCACCGCGAGGTCGGAGGGGTGGGCGGCGATGCAGCGGTCGCTGACGCCCAGGATCGCGTGGATGCGGTTCAGCCCGTCCAGCGCCGAACAGTCGCTGTCCGGATCGCGCTTGTTGCAGGGCGTGGTCACGTCGCGGAAATACGGGCAGCGGGTGCGCTGGAGCAGGTTGCCGCCGATGGTCGCGAGATTGCGCACCTGGGTGGAGGCGCTTTCCATCAGCGCCTTCGCCACCACGGGCCAGTCGCGCCGCACGCGCGGGTCGGCGGCCAGCTCGCTCATGCGGACCAGCGCGCCGACGCGCAGGTTTCCGTCCTTCTCCTCGATGCCGCGTAGATCCAGGCCGTTGATGTCGATCAGTTCGGCCGGTGTGCGCACCCGCTCCTTCAGCAGTTGCAGCAGGTCGGTGCCGCCGGCGATGATGTCCGGATGCGGCGGGCGGGAGCCGCGCGTCGTCACGTCCTGCGGGGTCCGGGCGGCGGTGTAGCCGAAGGGATGCATGGCGCTAACCCTTTGCCGCGGAGGCGGCGGCCTTCACGGCCTCCACGATGTTCACATAGGCGCCGCAGCGGCAGAGATTGCCGCTCATGCGCTCGCGGATCGTGTCGTCGGTGAGCGGGATGCCCTCGTTCAGCAGCCCCACCGCCGCCATGATCTGGCCCGGCGTGCAGTAGCCGCACTGGAAGGCGTCATGCTCGATGAAGGCTTCCTGCACCGGGTGCAACTGGCCGTCCCGCTCCAGCCCCTCGACGGTGGTGATGGCGCGGCCCTGCTGGGCGACGGCCAGCGTCAGGCAGGACACGATGGGCTTGCCGTCCGCCAGCACCGTGCAGGCCCCGCACTGGCCGAGGTCGCAGCCCTTCTTCGTTCCCGTCAGGTTCAGATGGTCGCGCAGCGCGTTCAGCAGCGTGGTGCGCACGTCGAGGTGCAGCCGGTGCCGCGTTCCGTTGATGTCGAGCACCACATCGGCGGTCATCGCGGCGGTGAGTGCCGGTTCGGGCATGGAAACTCCTGTCGGGCCGGGGCAACCCCTTGCCAACAGCGGGCGCCTCGACGGGTTCCGAAACGGGGTTTCGCGGGTGCGAGATGGGGGGCCGTGGGTTGGGTTAAGCGTCAGCGCAACCCAACAGCCGTCGCCATGCGGACGATGTTGGGTTGCGGCTGCGCCTTAACCCAACCTACGCACTACGCACCGAGGAGAGCCTTGGCGTGGTGGCGCAGGTGGTCGTCGATGAAGCTGGCGATAAAGAAGTAGCTGTGGTCGTAGCCCGGCTGCAGGCGCAGCGTGAGGGGATAGCCGGCGGCCTCCGCCGCCTTGCGCAGGGACTCCGGCTTCAACTGGGTTTCCAGGAAGCCGTCGGCGTCGCCCTGGTCCACGAGGATCGGCAGGCGTTCCGTGGCGCGGGCGATCAGGGCGCAGCTGTCCCACTCCAGCCACGTCGCGTAGTCGGAGCCGAAGAAGCGCTCGAACGCCTTTTCGCCCCAGGGGACGCTGGCCGGGTTGCCGATGGGCGCGAAGGCCGACACCGACCGGTAGCGGCCGGGGTTGCGCAACGCGCAGGTGATCGCTCCGTGCCCGCCCATGGAATGGCCGGAGACGGAGCGCCGGTCGGTCACCGGCAGTTCGGCTTCCACCAGCGCCGGCAATTCATGCACCACATAGTCGTGCATGCGGTAGTGCTTCGCCCACGGCTCCCGCGTCGCGTTGAGGTAGAAGCCGGCGCCGAGCCCGAAGTCCCAGGCACCGTCCGGGTCGCCCGGCACGTCGGGGCCG
The DNA here is from genome assembly GCF_053470405.2 of Azospirillum mesophilum. Lineage (NCBI taxonomy): Bacteria > Pseudomonadati > Pseudomonadota > Alphaproteobacteria > Rhodospirillales > Azospirillaceae > Azospirillum > Azospirillum mesophilum. The sequence goes on along the minus strand of NZ_JBPXMQ020000020.1, from coordinate 57,985 downwards.
CGTGGGCTGGTGTCCGGCGCGACGATGGCGATGCCCAGTTCCGCCGCCGTCCGCATGGCGCCGGCCTTCTGCATGAAGTTCTCGTCCGTGCAGGTCAGGCCGGACAGCCAGTAGAGCACCGGCACTTTCTGTTGTTCTTTTCCAGGGCCGGCCTCCACCTGCGGCGGCAGGTAGACGGCGAAGACCATGTCGCACTCCAGCACCGACGAGCGGTGCCGGAAGCGCTTGTGCCAACCGCCGAAACAGCGGTTGGCGGCGATCTGCGTCAGCGCCATCAGGCCCTCACTTCTGGCCGTAGAGGATGACGGAGCGGATGCTTTTGCCCTCGTGCATCAGGTCGAAGGCATGGTTGATGTCCTCCAGCCCCATGGTGTGGGTGATGAAGGTGTCCAGTTCGAACTCGCCCTTCAGGTAGCTTTCCACATAGCCCGGCAGCTCCGACCGGCCGCGCACGCCGCCGAAGGCCGACCCGCGCCAGACGCGCCCGGTGACCAGCTGGAAGGGGCGGGTGCTGATCTCCTCGCCGGCGCCGGCCACGCCGATGATGACCGACTCGCCCCAGCCCTTGTGGCAGCATTCCAGCGCCGCGCGCATCACCTTCACGTTGCCGATGCACTCGAAGCTGTAGTCGACGCCGCCGTCGGTCATCTCGACCAGCACGTCCTGGATGGGGCGGTCGTAGTCCTTGGGGTTGATGACGTCGGTGGCGCCCAGCTGCTTGGCGATCTCGAACTTGTCGGGGTTGATGTCGATGCCGATGATGCGGGACGCCTTGGCCATCACCGCGCCGATGATCGCCGACAGGCCGATGCCGCCCAGCCCGAAGATGGCGACGGTGGAGCCCGGCTCGACCTTCGCGGTGTTGCGCACGGCGCCCATGCCGGTGGTCACGCCGCAGCCCAGCAGGCAGACCTTCTCCAGCGGGGCTTCCTTGTTGATCTTCGCCAGCGCGATCTCCGGCAGCACCGTGTACTCGGAGAAGGTGGAGGTGCCCATGTAGTGGAAGACCGGCTTGCCCCTCACGGTGAAGCGGGTGGTGCCGTCGGGCATCAGGCCCTTGCCCTGGGTCGCGCGGATCGCCTGGCACAGGTTGGTCTTGCCGGACAGGCAGAATTTGCACTTGCCGCATTCCGGCGTGTAGAGCGGGATGACATGGTCGCCCACCTGGACGGAGGTGACGCCCGGTCCGACTTCCTCCACGATGCCGCCGCCCTCATGGCCCAGGATGGCCGGGAAGATGCCTTCCGGGTCGGCGCCGGACAGGGTGTAGGCGTCGGTGTGGCAGACGCCGGTGGCGACGATGCGCACCAGAACCTCGCCCTGCTTGGGGGCGGCGACCTCGACCTCTTCGATTTCCAGCGGCCGCTTCGCTTCCCAGGCCACCGCCGCGCGTGTCTTCACCATCCCACCGTCTCCATCGTTTCGTGTTGTTTCGTGCCACCGAAGGTGTCGCAGCGCGCGCCGATTGGCAACGCCGCATTGGCGGAACATCCCTGCCGCGCGGGCATTGACAAAGGGATGCGCGGTATATTGAGAGGATTTTGATGAACATCGATCTGTCCGCCGCTGCCGATCGGATCCAGTCCATGCTGCACGGCGCGGTCGCCCTGCTGCCGAACCTGATGATCGCGATTTTGGTTTTTCTGATCTTTCTGGTCGCGGCGCGGGTGGTGCGGTCCGTGGTGCTGCGGCTGATCGGCCGTCACGCCTCGCCGGGGCTGGAGCGGGTTCTGGGCCGGCTGGTCCAGGGGGCGGTGACCATCGTCGGGGCGTTTGTCGCCCTGACCATCGTCGTGCCGACGCTGACCGCCGGCAGTCTCGTCCAACTGCTCGGCATCAGCAGTGTGGCGGTCGGCTTCGCCTTCAAGGATGTGCTGCAGAACTTCCTGGCCGGGATCCTGATCCTGGTGACGCGCCCCTTCCGCATTGGCGACGAGATCGTCTTCGGCGGGTTCGAGGGCACGGTGGAGGACATTCAGACCCGCGCGACGGAGCTGCGCACCTACGACGGGCGGCGCGCGGTCATCCCGAATTCCAAGCTGTTCACCGACGCCGTGCTGGTCAACACCGCCTACAAGGGCCGGCGCTCCGAAGTGGACCTCGCCGTGGACATCGGGGCGGACCTGGACCGCGCCCGCCGCGCCATCCTCTCCACCGTGAGCACGGTGGACGGCGTGCTGCCCGACCCGGCGCCGGAGGTGCTGACCAGCTCCGTCACGCCGGAGAAGGCCGTGCTGCATATCCGCTGGTGGAGCCAGCCCTATCGTGGCGACGTGGTGCGCGTCCAGGACCGCGTGATGGCCGCTATCGACCGCGCGTTGAAGGAAAGCGGGATCGTGAAGCTGCCCAACGCGGCCTGATCCCGACAAGAACCTGATCCAAAAAGAATGGCCGCGCCCGGAGGCGCGGCCCAGTCGCGGGAGCAAAGGTGCTCAGCAGGAGGTCTGGCGCGGCGTCCGTTCGACCTCCAGCCCGAACAGCGGACGCAGGGCGGTGCCCAGATAGTTGCCGGCCAGCGCCGCGACGATCCACACCCAGCCGTGCAGGCTGCCGGACGCGATCCCGCTGAAGTAGGCGCCGATGTTGCAGCCGTAGGCGAGGCGGGAGCCGTAGCCGAGCAGCACGCCGCCCACCACCGCCGCGACCAGCGAGCGCAGCGGCAGCTTCCACACCGGGGCGAACTTCCCGGCCAGCCCGGCGGCGAGCAGCGCGCCCAGGATGATGCCGAAGTCCATCACGGAGGTGACGTCGGCCAGCACGCTGTCCTGCAACGACTTCGCCTGGGCCGGCGGCTGCCAGAAGGGCCAGGAGGCGACGTCCACGCCCAGCGCCGCCAGCCCCTTGCTTCCCCACAGTGCGAAGGCGGAGGTGATGCCCCACGGGCGGCCGGCGAGCGCCAGCGTGGCGAAGTTCAGCACGGCGAGCGCCAGGGCGCCCCAGACCAGCGGCCAGGGGCCGCGCAGGAAGCGCTGCACGCCTTCGGTGCGAGCGGGGGCGCCCTCGATCAGGCGACCGTGGCGGCGCTTCTCCAGCGCGACGGTGACCGCGTAGACGGCGGCGAAGACCGCGAGGTTGACGGCGAGCGCCACCGGCCAGCCCCAGGCGGCCACCAGCGACACCGGCGCGGCGGTCGGCTGCGCCTGCCACCAGGGCAGGTGATAGGCGCCGAGCACGGAGCCGACGACGAAGAAGAATAGCGTCACCAGCATGCGCGTGCTGCCGCCGCCGACGGTGTAGAGCGTGCCCGACGCGCAGCCGCCGCCCAGCTGCATGCCGACGCCGAACAGGAAGGCGCCGACCACCACGGACACGCCGACCGGCGACACCAGCCCCTTCACCGGCGTGCCGAACAGCGCTCCCGCCGCCAGAACCGGGAAGAACAGCGCGCAGGCCACCGCCAGCATGATCATCTGCGCCCGCAGCCCCGCCCCGCGCCGGTCCGCGATGAAGACGCGGAAGGCGGAGGTGAAGCCGAACAGCGCGTGGTAGAGCACGAGGCCCATCGCCCCGCCGATCAGGTACAGCGCCGCCTGGGTTCCGGAGACGGCGCCCCCGATCCACAGGCCGCCGCCGACCAGCGCCAGCAGCGCGGCCCCGACCACGCGCCAGTCGATGCCCGGCAGAAGCGTTGCCGGGCGCTCCGCCCGGCCGAGAGTCACGTCAGCCATCCCGCCACTCCAATTCACAAAAGCGAAATCGTAAAAAAGACGACCGCAACAAGGTCGGGAAGTAGATAACAGGCCGGCCTCCACGAGAAAGGCCGTTGCATGCATCGCTGTCCTGCGTCCGGCGAAGTGTGAAATAGGCGGAGGGACTCAGGCGCCGTCCGGAAAGGCCCGGCGCGCAACCCGCCCCAATGTCAGGCTCTGCACCACGATGGTGAAGGCCACCACGGCGTAGCAGGTCGCCAGCAGCAGGTCGCGGTGGGGGCTTTCGGGCAGGGACAGCACCAGCGCCACGGCGATGCCGCCGCGCACGCCGCCCCAGGTCAGCACCGCGACGGCCGGTCCCTTGTGCTCGTACCGCCAATGCGCCGCCGCGATGGGCAGCACGCTCGCCAGCCGCGCGCCCAGCGCCAGAACGGGGGCCGCCAGCGCCGCCAGCACGGTCGTCCCATTCCACGACAGCACCGCCGCCTCCAGCCCGACCAGCAGGAACAGCATGGCGTTCAGGATGGCGTCCACCATCGTCCAGAAGGCCTTCATGATGAAGCCCGCCCGCTTCGACGAGACGTGGCGCTCCGCCGTGTTGCCGATCAGCAGGCCCGCCACCACCACGGCGATCGGCCCGGACAGGCCGAGCCGCAGCGCGAGGCTGTAGGTCGCCGCCGCCAGCGCCAGGGAGATGGACAGTTCCACCTCCGCCTCCTCCGCGCGGCTTTTCGCCCAGAAGGCGGCGTAGCCGGTCGCCAGTCCCAGCAGGGTGCCGCCGCCGGCCTCGCGGGCGAGATCCAGCGCGACCTCCCCGGCGGTCAGGTCGGCCTTGGCCCCGGTGGCGAGGGCGAGGAGCATGGAGAACAGCACCACCCCCACGCCGTCATTGAACAGGCTCTCCCCCGCGATGGCGGCGCGCAGGCCGGTGGGCAGGGGGGAGCGCTCCAGCACAGCAAGCACGGCCACCGGATCGGTCGGCGCCAGCGCCGCCCCCAGCACGAGGCACCAGAGAAACGGCACGTCCTCCCCCAGCAGGCCGAAGACCAGCCACATCGCCGCGCCGAACAGGGCGGTGGAGATGACGACGGTCAGCGTCGCCAAGCCCGCCACGGTCCAGCGCCGCCGCCACAGCTCGCCGCTGTCCTGCTCCACGGCGCCAGCGTAGAGCAGGAAGGCCAGGGCGCCCTGAAGCAACGTCGCCGGCAGGTTGGCGGTGTCGAGCAACCGCTCCACCCAGCCATGGACGCCCAGGCCCGGCAGCAGCGATCCCGCCCCCATGGTGGCGAAGGCGAAGCCGAAGGCCAGGATGAACACGCCGATGGTGCCCGGCAGCCGCAGCCAGCGGTGGCTGATGAAGCCGAACAGCGCCGCCAGGGTCAGCAGGATCGACACCAGCTCGAACAAGCCCATGCGCACCGCCGGGGAGAAGGGTAGAGCCCGGCACGCCAACAGGGGCGGCGTGGCAAACTCTCGCTTCAGCCCTGCGCCAGGTCGACCAGGGCCGGGGCGAAGGCCGCGCGCCACGCCTCCGCGTGGTGGGCGTTGCCGTAGGCGGGGATCACCCGCTCCGTCCCCGTCGCCGCCACCAGCGCGCGGAGCTGGCGCAGGGTGGGGTGCACGTTCCAGCGCAGGAAATGGGCGCGGCCGGAGTCCACCAGCGTTCGCGATGGCGTTCCGGCGGCAAGATAGCCGGTGAAGACGATCTCTGGCCGGGCGCCGGTTGCCCACCTCTGGACCAGTTCGGCAGCGGTGCCGGAGGTGGCGTTCGGTCCGGCGGCGATGGTGACGGCCTGCGGATCGCCGGGCTCCCGCGCCACGTCCAGCAGATGGCGGAGCCGGTCGGCCGCGCCGGGCCGCAGGGCGGTGTCGGCCTGCTCCAGCAGCAGGGCGATCATGGCGCGGTGCGCCTCGTCGATGGCCGGGACGACCCCATGGTCCAGCGCCCACAGCGCCATCTCCGGCCCGCGCCCGTCCGCCGCTACGGGGAACAGGGCGCCGCCCGCGCGCAGCGTCGGCTCCAGTTCCGCCAGCCGCTCCGCTTGCGGGGTATCGTCCACCCCGTAGGAGGCATCGAGGATCAGCGTCCGGGCCGGGGGCGGCGGGTCGAAGGGGTAGAGGAGGGACTCGTCGGAATGGTCGCCCATGCAGAGCAGCCCTCCGGCAATGGGGAGGTGGATCCACACTCCGCCCGGCGCGTGGCCGGAACGGCCGGTTGTCACCGGCACGCCGCAGACCTCCGTGGTCCCGAAGGGCGGCAGCGGGCGCGCCTCCAGTTCCGGCGGCAACAGTTTCGCGGCAAGCGGCGTGGCGTGGACCGGCGGGTTGCCGAGGCGGGGGCGCAGGTGCAGGCCGCCCGCGTGGTCCTCATGGGTGTGGGTGATGAGGATGGCGTCCACCGGCCCGACGCCGTCCAGCGGCGGCACCTGTCCGACGTCCGGTCCCTCGCCCAGGTCGATCATCAGCCGGGCCCCGCCCACCTCCACCAGGAAGCAGGCCGGCCCCTTGTCCCCGACGCCGGACAGGGGGCGGAAACGGACGCCTTCATTCGGACCCGTCATTGCACCGTCACTTGACATCGTGCCCCCGTTCCGCACTGTGCGGATTCGTTTATCTCTCCCGTCCTTAGCGCAATTCACGATGCCCGACCAGCCGCCCGCCCTTCTGATCGACGCCGCCTCGCGGCACTACGCCGGGACGCCCGCGCCCGCCGTGGACGGCGTGACCCTGGCGGTCGAGAAGGGGGAGTTCCTGGCGCTGCTCGGCCCGTCGGGCTGCGGGAAAAGCACGCTGCTGCGCATGATCGCGGGGTTCGAACGGCTGGACGCCGGGCGCATCGCGGTCGGCGGGCGCACCCTGTCCGGCCCCGGCGCTCATGTGCCGCCGGAGGAGCGGCGCATCGGCCTCGTCTTCCAGTCCTACGCGCTGTGGCCGCACATGACGGTGGCCGGCAACGTCGCCTATCCGCTGGAAACCGCCCGCGTCCCGAAGGCGGAGCGGGAGCGGCGCGTCCTCGCCGCGCTGGAGACGGTGGGGCTGACCGGTTTCGGCGCGCGCCGCCCGGCGGAGCTGTCGGGCGGCCAGCGGCAGCGCGTGGCGCTGGCCCGCTGCCTCGTCATGAGCCCGGAACTGGTGTTGCTGGACGAGCCGCTCGCCAACCTCGACGTGCATCTGCGCGCGGCGATGGAGGAGGAGTTCGCCGACTTCCACGCCAAGACCGGCGCCACCATGGTCTACGTCACCCACGATCAGGCGGAGGCGATGGCTCTGGCGACGCGCATCGCCGTGCTCGACCACGGGCGCCTTGCCCAGGTGGCGGCGCCGCGCACGCTGTACCGGGAACCGGCGACGCCGATGGTGGCGGGCTTCGTGGGGCAGGGGGCGGTGGTGCCGGGCCTCGTGGCCGGTCCGGTCGCCGATGGCCGCGCCCGCGTCCGGCTGTTTGGCGCGGAGACGGTCCTGCGCTGCCAAGCCGGCCAGCGGGAAGGCGCCGCGCCGGTCTGCCTGCGGCCGGAGGACTTGCAGCCCGATCCGCAGGGGCCGATCGCCGCCACGGTGGTCCGCGCCGCCTACAAGGGCGGCTTCGTGCTGGTTGAGGCGGAACCGGCGGAGGCGCCTGGCACCCGCCTGATCCTGCGGGTCACCGGCGATGCCCAGGTCGCGCCGGGCGAGGCGCTGCGCCTGTCCGTCCGCGACGGCTGGGTGGTGCCCAACATGGAACCGGCTATCCCCGCCACGGAATGATGCCCGGGGGCAGGCGCCGGCCCAGCGCGCCCACGGCCAGCATGGCCGCCACGACCACGGCGATGGTGATGGTGCTGAGCGCCGCGGCCAATGTCGGGCTGCCGCCTTCCTCCAGCGCGTAGACGACCACGCCCAGCGTCTCCCGCCCCTGCGACCACAGCAGGATGGAGACGGTCAGCTCGTTGAAGGCGGTCAGGAAGACCAGCACCCCGCCGGCCGCCGCCGCGGGCGCCACCAGCGGCGCTACGATGGTGCGCAGGCGGCGCAGCCGTCCCGCCCCGCAGGCGCGCGCCGCTTCCTCCATCGCCGGGTTGAGCGCCGCGCAGGCGGCCTGGGCCGGGCGCAGGGCGAGCGACAGGAAGCGCGCCAGATAGGCCGCCAGGATGATCCCCAGTGTCCCGTAGAGGCTGACGCCCAGCATCGGCAACGGCTTCAGGAACACGAGGATGCAGCCGATGGCGAGCACCACGCCGGGCACCGCGTGCGGCAGTTCGACCAGAACGCCGACCAGACGGACCAGCCGCGCGCGCCCGGTTCCAGACTGGGACAGCGCGTGGGCCAGCGGAATCGCCGCCAGCGTCAGAAGCAGCGCCGCCGTGCCCGACAGCAGCAGGGAGTTGGCGAAGGCACGGCCCACCTGATCGAGGCCAAGGACGGTGGCGTAATGGGCCAGCGTTGCGGTGTCCGCGCCCAGCGGCAGGCCGTAGACGCGGATCACGCTCGTGGAGACCAGTGCCGCCAGCGGGGCCGCCAGAACCAGCGCCACCACGGCCCAGCACAGAGCCTCCACCCCGCGCCGCGCGCGGCCCAGCGGCAGCACCGCCGTGGGGGCCGATCCGCCCAGCACCCGCGCGTCGACGCGCGCCTGCAACGCCATCTGCGCGGCGATGCCGACGCAGGCGATGGCGCCGATCAGCACGGCCAGCACCGCGACCTCCGGCAGGACTGACGGGCCGAAGCCGGACAGGCGGCGGTAGATCAGCGTCGGCAGCACCGGGATGCCCGCCGGAATGCCCAGCAGCGCCGGAACCCCGAAATTGCCCAGCGCTGCCACGAAGGCCAGCGCCAGCCCGGCGGCCAGCCCCGGCAGGCTCAGCGGCAGGACGATGGTGCGCAGGACGCGCCCGCGCCGCGCGCCGGAGGCCTGCGCCGCCTCCACCAGATCGCGGGGCACGGCGCGCAGGGCGGCGCGGAGCGCCAGGAAGACGAGCGGCGCGTGCTCGATCCCCATCACCAGCATCATGCCGGCCGAGGAATAGACCGGGTTCGCCGAGCCGGGCGGCGGGGCGAGGCCCAGCGGCTTCAGCAGCGGGCTGCCGGAGCCGGCCAGATGGATCCAGGACAAGGCCACGATCTGCGGCGGGATCATCAGCGGCAGAATCAGGCAGAAGGACAGGGCGGTCTTGCCGCGCAGGTCGGTCAGCCCGGCCAGCAGCGCGAACGGCCCGCCGAGCAGCGCCGCGACCAGCGTCGCTCCGGCGGCGATGGCGACGCTGTTGCTGGTGGCCCGCCATGTCATCGGGGCGTTCAGCACGCGGGTCAGCGCCTTGGCATCGCCGGCCAGCATCGGCCCGGCGACTTCCCACACGAGCCGCAGCACCGGCATCAGGACGAGCAGGCCGACCAGCGCGAAGAGCAGCGGCGTCGGTGAAACGGGAAAAACGCCGGCGGTCCGGGCGGGCCGCCGGTCGTGGAGCGTGGTGACGGTCATGCTTTTGTCCGCTGGCCCTCAGCCGCCGAACAGGTCGGCGAAGTCCCTCTTGTTGGTCTCGTCGTCCTTCAACGCCTGGGCGGGATCATAGGGCAACAGCGTGATGGTGGCGGGGTCGGGAAAACCCTCCGGCGGCGCCACGCCGGGCAGGGCCGGCAGGAAACCCTGCTTGGCCGCCAGCTCCTGCCCGTCCTTGCTCAGCAGGAAGGCGACGAAGGCCTTGGCGGCGTCCGGGTTCTTGGTGGTGTTCAGGATGGCCACCGGCTCGGTCACGGCGCTGACGCCCTCCTTGGGGAAGACGAAGGCGACGGGCGCGCCCTTCAGCTGCTCGCGGATCGGCAGGTAATCGACGATGACGCCGTACAGCTTCTCGCCGCCGGCGACCGACTTCAGGATGCCTCCGTTGCCCTTGGCGGCGGTGGCGCCGTTGGCCTGCATCTTCTCGTACCAGCCCATGCCCAGCGCCGGCTGGTTCTTCATGGCGGCCATGTGGATGGCGGCGGCGCCGGAATAGAGCGGGCTGGGCATCACCGTGGTCCCCTTGGCTTCCGGCTTCAGCAGGTCGAGCCAGGAGGCGGGCTTCATCGGGGCCGCCGTGTTGTAGGCGATGCCGGTGGTGATGAGCTTGGTGCCGAACCAGGTGCCGTCCGGGTCGTGCGTGCCGGGGCGGTAGCCCTGGACCGGGGCGTCCGTGTAGGGCAGCAGGCGCTTTTCCGCCTTCAGCGATTCCATGGTCACGGCGTCGGCGATCAGCAGCAGGTCGGCCTGCGGGCCGCCGGCCGCGATCTCCGCGCGGAGCTTGTTCATCAGCTCGGTCGTGCCGCTGCGGATCCATTCCACCTCGACGCCAGGGTTCTTGGCCTTGAAGGCTTCCACCGTCTGCTTGGCGTCGGCCTCCAGCTGCGAGGTGTAGAGCACCAGCTTGCCCGACGCGGCCTGGGCCGGCAATGCCAGCAGCAGCGCCGTGGCGATGGCCGCCCCGACGGCGGTGAGTCTTGCCTTCATGTCTCCCGTCTCCCTCATTTTTTCTTCGGCGCCGGCCGCGTGTCGGCCACGCGCTTGTGGCGTCCGGCGGAGAGGCCAACTCTCTACGCCAGATCCGTTACAATCGCATGCCAGTCCTATCGCATGTTCTTAAAATCGCGCCAGCGCGACAAAGGTCAAAAGGGACAGGAGCCGCATCGTGACCAGCCGCCCGATCGTCGAAATCGAATATTGCCGCCAATGCCGCTGGATGCTCCGCGCCGCCTGGATGGCGCAGGAGCTTCTGACAACCTTCGAGGAGGAGTTGGGCGGGGTGACGCTCGTCCCCGGAACGGGGGGCGCCTTCGTCGTTCGCAGCGGGGAAGCGGTGATCTGGTCCCGCAAGGAGGAGGGCCGCTTCCCCGACATCACCGAACTGAAGCAACGGGTGCGCGACCATGTGGCACCCGACAAGCCGCTGGGGCACACGGACCGAAGCCGGCCTGCGTCCCCATAGGTGGCCTGCGGCATGCACGGACATTGCTTTTCAGGAAATGGCCGGACGTAAGGAAAGCCCTTCTCCCCTTGGGGGAGAAGGGTTGGGATGAGGGGTCGTTACCGCCGGAAGGCGGGAAGAAGATTTCCGGCCGGCGGAGCCGGCGCCACCCTCACCCCAACCCGTGAAGCCTACGGTCGCCCTTGGCGCCCTTCAGCTTCACCCCCTCAAGGGAGAGGGGCTTTTGCAAGTCGCACCAGCCACTTACCGTGCTTGTAAAACCTGTGCATACTGTAGCATAAGCGGCGCCTTACTGAACCGACTTAGCGTCCGACGCGGCGACGGTCTGCTTCGGCGCGGTGCGGAAGCCCTGCTCCAGCAGGTCGGCCACTTCCTTGTCGCGCTCCTTGGCGGTGGTGCCGCCCAGCACGACGGCGATCATGCGCTGGCCGTTGCGGTTGGCGCTGCCCGCGAGGTTGAAGCCGCTGAGGTTGACGAAGCCGGTCTTGATGCCGTCGTAGCCATCCACCTTGCCGAACAGGCGGTTGTGGCCGGGCACCACCGTGCCGTTCCAGTCGAAGCGCGTGCGGGAGAAATAGGCGTATTCGCGCGACGGCAGGCTGACGACGGCGCGGGACAGCTTCGCCATGTCGCGGGCGGTGGTCCGCTGTTCCCGGTTCGGCAGGCCGGAGGCGTTGCGGAAGCTGGTGTTGGTCATCCCCAGCGCCTGCGCCTTGGCGTTCATCATCTCCGCGAAATGCTGCTCGCTGTCGCCCAGCGCCTCCGCCAGCACGACGGCCACGTCGTTGGCCGACTTCACGGTCAGCGCCAGGATGGCGTCCTCGACCCGGATGGTGCCGCCGGGCACGACGCCCAGGCGCGAGGGCTTCTGATTGCAGGCGTTGCGCGACACCGGCAGTTCCTGGTCCAGGTGCAGCGTGCCCCGGTCCAGCGCCTCGAAGGTCAGCAGCAGCGTCATCATCTTGGTCAGCGACGCCGGATAGGTGGCGGTGTCCGCGTTCTCGGAATCGATCACCCGGCCGGATTGCGCGTCCATCAGCACATAGGCGTGGACCGGGCGGAAGCCCTGGGCCGCGCGGGCGGCGTGGGCAACCCTGTGCCGGCCGGCCGCGTGGCGCACGGCGGCGTGACGGCGGGCCTTTCCCGCCGTGGCCTTCGCCTTGGCTTTAACCTTCGCCGGCGCGTGGGCGGCGGTCTTGGCGGCCTTGGCGGCGGCCTCGACAGGGGTGAGCATGAAAGGGGATGCGACCGCGAGCGACAGGAGCAGCGGCACGACGAAACCGAACGGCGAACGCGGCATGGTGGCGACCAGATGGGAGGGTGGTCGCCTGCTGTAATCCGAAATAGGTTAACAAAAAATGTGTCGAACCTTCGGTGGCGTTTTATCATGGCCGACAGCTTCGGCGGGCATGGGGTGTTGTGTCGTCGATGCCACGCCTCTGTGCACAATGTGGCACAGATGCCTCAATCCCCGCGATGTCACTTGTGTGGCGCGGCGCCCGGCGGCAGATGTGTTACTCCGAATGTGCGCGCGCAGCGCCGTGGGCGCCCGATGACGGGTTTCCCGGCGATTGGGCCGCTCCGCTGGCTGTCCGTTCACCGCCTCCTGGGATGCTTTGACGATGCTGAACCCTTTCCGCACCTACGCTCGGCCCTCGCTGAGGGCGGGGGTGGCGATCTGCCTCCTCGCCGGACTGCTGGTGGGGCCGGGTCGTGCCGCGCAGGCGGCTGCGGCGCGCGACGTCATCGGATCCTGGATCACGCGGCTCGACCAGAAGGCCGGTGAGCTGGAAGCCGCCCCCCGCGTGAAGATGACCAAGGTCGGTTCCGGCTCCGTCCTGAAGAAGGGTGACGGCGGCCTGGTCGACACGGTCGTGCCGGGTCCGGTCCAGCCCTCCGATGCGCCGGCGGCTCCCGCCGCCGCGCCGGTTGCCGTCGCGGCACCCGCGCCGGCTCCCCTTCCTGCTCCCGCTCCGATCGCTGGCGCCGCTCCGGCGGCGGGCGAGCCGGGGGCCGCGCCGGCCGAGGCCGTGGCCGCGCTGCCGGCGCTGCCTCCGCCGCCGCCGCTCATCATGAAGGTGCGGGCGCGCAGCGCCGACCGCGTCGGCCGTCTGGCCACCCGGCTGATCGAACTGGGCTTCCTGACGCCGGAGCAGTGGACTGACAGCTTCGACGACGCCATCGAGATCGCGGTCCGCGCCTTCCAGATGTCCGAAGGGCTGATGCCCGACGGCAAGGTGGGCGAGGTGACGCGCCAAGCCCTGGACCGCACGCCGGCCCAGGCGGCCTCGCTGATGCGCAACGCCATGGCGTCGCTGCGCGTGTTCCAGCAGACGGTCCCGGACACGGTGCTGCTGGTCAACCTGCCGAGCCAGACCGTGACCTTCATCGACCGTGGCAAGCTGGCCTTCACCATGCGCGCCGTGGTCGGGCGTCCGTCCCGCCAGACGCCGCTGCTCCAGGACCGCGTGGTCAGCGTCACCATCAACCCGACCTGGACCGTCCCGCCGACCGTCCTTGCCGAGGATAAGCTGCCGAATCTGCGCAAGAAGGGCAATTCCGGCATCAAGGACGCCATCGTTTATCTGGATGGCAACGAGGTCGCGCCGGAGTCCGTCAACTGGTGGTCGGTCACGCCGGACCGCGTGCGCATCGTGCAGCGTCCGGGCGACGACAACGCGCTGGGCCGCTTCCGCTTCAACCTGACGAACGGCGAGAGCATTTTCCTGCACGGCACCAACGACCCGAAGCTGTTCGAGCGCGACCTGCGGGCCGCCAGTTCCGGCTGCGTGCGTCTGGCCGACGCGCGGATGGTGGCCGAGACGCTGCTGCGCGCGGTCAAGATGGACACCGCCGCCATCGACCGCCAGCTGGAAAGCGGGAAGACCAAGACCGTTTCCCTGCCGAACCCCGTTCCCGTCCGCTTCGTCTACTGGACCGCAACGGTGGAGGCTGAAGGCACCGTGCGCGTGCACCCCGGGATCTACGACGACGTTCCGACCACGCCGCAGGCCTCGTCCGCCGCGCCCTCATCGACGCCGCAATCCTCCACGCCGCCGGCTTCCGCGGGCACGGCCTCCACGCCCAAGCGGCTGGAGCCGCCCAAGTCGGACCGCCCGCTGCCGGCCGGCTCTCCCCAGGCCACCCCGGCCCAGCCCGCCCGCGCCCAATCGGCCAGCGCCCGTTCGGCCGAGACCCGCAGCAGCCGCGCTCCGGTCCTGCGCGCCGCCATGTAAATTGCTCGGGGCCTGTCCGGACGGATATGCCCCGAACGGTGGACCCGAAAGCCGGGCCGCGCGCCTCCATCTCTTCCCAAGCGGCCGAGTGATGGCCGCGGGGGAGATGCGCCATGCTCCTGACCGTCCTTCGGACAGGCCGGACCGTGCTTGCGGTGCCGGCTTTGTGCGTTGCCACGTTGGCCGCCGCGTCGTCTCCGGCGTGGGCCGGCGGTTGGCATCACGGTGGCACTTCCTTCGGCCTTAGCCTGTCGCTGCCGCTTGCCTTCGGGTATGGCTGGCCGGCGCCCTACTATTACCCGCCGCCGCCCGTCGTCTACGCGCCACCGCCGCAGGTCGCCACGCCGACCTCACCGACCTATCTGGCGCCCAGCGGGCGTTACTGCCGCGAATTCCAGATGCCCGGTGTCGTGAACGGACGCCGGGTCGACCTGCATGGAACCGCCTGCCTCGACCCGGACGGAAGCTGGCGGGTCGCGCGCTGAGCACTCCGCCATCCGGAATAGGGTTAATACCGTTGGGATATCCCCAGAATCTGTGGGTAACTCTGTGGGCGAATCCGGGGCAACCGGCACCCACATCGGATTCTCCAGGGGATCCGCCGCTTTGCCTAAAAAGTAGGCGCGCGCAAAATGGCGCAAATCCTCGCGTTTCCGCGGCCTTCCGAGTGTCCGGCGGGGCTTGGGAAACAGAAAAGCAACATGACCGGAGTCAAGCCTGACGTGCCATCCGGTGTGCATAACTCGCCTTGCCCCGGACCATTGGTCGCACCAACCGAGGGAGGGACCCAGAGGCGGTGCGAACCAGGGTCAGGCCACCAGACGGGACAGCAGGTCCATCAGCGTGTCGCGTTCCGCCGGCGACAGCCGTCCGGAAAATTCCTCCTCGGCCTTGGCAATGCGCGGGGAGGCCTTGGCGAACACCTCGTACCCGTGCGGGGCGAGGTTGACCAGATTGCGGCGGCGGTCGTGGGAATCGGGGCCTCGAACCACGAGGCCACGGGCGATCAGCCGCACCACGACGCCCTGCATGGTCGCGGGGTCCATGCCAATGCTGCGGCCGAGTTCGATCTGCGACATCGGTCCCAACTGGTGCAGCGCGCAAAGGGCCGCCCACTGGGGTGGTGTCAGGCTGAAAGGTGCCAGTGCTTCCGCCAGAAGGGATGTGGCCCGTTGATGGGCCCGGCGTACGCGGCTGTGAACAGGGTCGGCTTGAACGACGGGCTCTGCGGGGTTGCTATTCTTATCCTCCTGCATCGCCATGAACCGGTGGCCCTCGCGTCGGTTGAACACGCTATGGCCTATACCAGTCGAGTGTGTCTGCGTTGTTTCAGATCGGCCGCGGTGTGTTTCATTAGAAAAATATGCAACAGGAAAAACTACTGAATGTCGCAACGCCTGAACGGGGGTATCAGTCTGCCGCCAGATCACCCTGTGGGTGCTCCCGCTGCAGATCGATGAGTTGGACGAGCCGCCGCTCCACGGCCCACAGATACTCGCGGGCTTCAAGGTTGCGGCAGTCCCGGCTGTGCCGGCGCAACGCGGCCAGGGCCTGGAGTGCGGTAACCGGGGTCGTGGCGTCGCGTTTCGAAGGCATGGGATTCTCGCAAACACCGAGACTGCTCGTCGGATATTCGACACCAGGAATATTACAGGATTGAGAGCGGCGCGCCGAAAATTTCGCTCAAATCGCCATACCGGAGTATGGAGACGATGTCAGCCCCTTCATCAACGCACAGGGACGCACATCCTCCGAAGTGCGTATGCCCTCGGGGCTGGGGATCACCGGCAGTGGGGCGCCGTTCCCGCCCGGGCGTGGAGCGAGAGATGAAGTTTGGGCGACGGGGGCGCGGCGGACGGGTGATGCGGTTGACCGGTGCGATTGCGATGGTGGGCGCCCTGACCCTTCTGGTCGGCGTCGTCAGCTACGACCCGACGCCGACCCGCGTGGTCGTTGTGTCACTCTGCTGCGTTCTGGCGGGCTTCTTCCTGGGCCGGCACCGCTGATCCCCTCCGCCGCCATGCCGCGGCGGAGGGAAGCGCGCAGGCCCGACGTGTCACGTCTGGGCCGTCACTGCTAAGCCGTCACTGCTAAGCCGTCACTGCGGGTTGGTTCCTGCGGCGGGCGGTGCGGCGGTCGTGGGTGCGGCGGTCGTGGACGTCGTGGAATGCTTGGCAGCGGTGTTGGCGTGCGCGGTGCGGTAGGACTTCATCTCCGCCTGGGTCACCGTGCCGCTGTGGTCGGCGTCGATGCGGTTGAAGGAGGTTTCCTTCCGGCCAGCCGCCTTCCATTCCTGCAGGTCGACCACGCCGTCATGGTTCGTGTCCAGCGCCTGGAACCCGCCGCGCTTGGCGTGGTGCGTGCGCCCCGTCGTGGTCCCCGGGGCGGCGGTGCCCGTCGTCGCCGTCTGGTCGGTGACGCCGGGGCCGGAAGTGACGGCGCCGGACTGCGGGCTGGTGGTGGATCCGGTGGTGGCGGCGAAGGCGACCGGGCTGGCGAGCAGCATGACGGCAGCCAGGGTCGAGATGCGGGTGATCATCGTGGTTCGCTCCCTCACAGAACGATTTGGTGGTCGATTTGAGGCCGGTTCGCCCGGCATCGCTGAAACCAACAGCCGCCGGTCGCCCCCTCTTCCATGAATTCCCGTTCATGGAGGGTGCCCGGCCGTGCGCATTGGTGGAATCCGCCTCTGCGGCATGGCGAAAACGGCCAGGGATGATGGACAGTGACGACGCCCAGGATACCTGCCCTGCCGGATTCACCGCCGGATTCACTGATGGGCCGGATTCACCGATGGAAAAGGACGCGCCTTGCCGCAAGGGACCGACGCCGCCCGCCGCGATGGGGAGATGAGAGGGGAGGCATCCGCCCCCCGTGCCGGCGGCAACGCGGACGCGCGGACGTTGCGGCGCGGCCTGTTCAACGGGACCGCGCTGGGCTTGCTGGCGCTGCTCGCCATCGTCCTGCTGAACCGCGACGACCTGACCGGCATCGGCCGGGTGCTGACCGACCTGCCGGCGGCGCTCGCCATCTCCGCCGCCGTGCATCTGCCGCAGATCGTCCTGACCGGCCTGGCCTGGAGGGTGCTGGTCACGGCGGAGCCGCGCCCCTCCATCGGCACGGTCGTCATCCTGCGCTGGTACCGCGAGGCCGCCAACGCCCTGCTGCCCGCCGGCGCTCTGGTCGGGCAGGCAGCGACCGCGCGGCTGCTGGCGCGGCGCGGCGTTCCCGGCAGCGTCGCCGGGGCGACCGCCACGGTGGACTTGACGCTGGAGGCGGTGTCGCAGCTGTTCGTCACGCTCGCAGGTTTCGGCCTGCTGCTGGCCGGCGGGCCAGAGGGCGGAGAAGGGGGCGGAGAAGGGGGCGGTGGAGGGGGAGGGCTGACCGGCTTCACGCTGGCGGGGCTCAGCATCGCCGCGGCCAGCGTCGTCGCCATGGTGGCGCTGCAACGGCGGCTGCCGCTACGCCCCCTGGAACGGCTGCTGACCCGCCTGTCCCGCCGCTGGCCGGCCCTGCAGCCCCACTGGATCGCCGACTTCCAGGAAGCCGTACTGCGCCTGCACGAGGAGCGGCGTGCGCTGGCCGCCGCCGTGCTGCTGCACAGTGCGGCGTGGCTGCTGGGGGCGGTGGAGATCGCCGGAGTTCTGGCGCTGCTCGGCCATCCGGTGTCGCTGACCGACGCGCTGGTCATCGAAAGCCTGTCGCAGGCGCTGCGCAACGCCGGCTTCATGCTGCCCGGCGCGATCGGCGTGCAGGAGGGGGCGGTGGTCGCCGTGTCGGCGCTGGTTGGCGTGCCGCCCACGCCCGCGCTGACCACTGCGCTGGTGCGCCGCACGCGGGAGGTGCTGTTCGGCCTGCCGGGGCTGGTCGCGTGGCGCCGTTCCGAAACCGCATCGTCAGCAAGGATGGACGCATGATGGGGAAGGACTCACGGCTCGGCGACCTGTTGCGGCTGATCCCGCGCGGCGGACCGGCCATCTGCAACATCTCCGTCACCAACGCCTGCAACGCGACCTGCGGCTTCTGCAATTTCGCGCACGACAAGGGCTTCGTGACGCACCGGAGCTGGCTGGACGCCGACCGGCTGCCCGACGCGCTGGCCCTGCTGCGCGAGCGCGCCGCCGTGCGTTTCGTGACCTTCATGGGGGGCGAGCCGCTGCTCCACCCCCGCATCGGGGAGATGGCGCGCGCGGCGACCGCCGCCGGGATGCAGCCGACGCTGGTCACCAACGGCTGGCTGCTGCCGAAGAAGCTGGACGAGCTGGCCGAGGCGGGGATGACCACGCTCTTCGTCTCCATCGACGCGGCGGACGCGGCGACGCACGAGACCAACCGGGGCCTGAAGGGCGTGTGCGAACGCATCCGCGAGGCCAACGCCCGCATGCCGGCGCTCGGCATCTCCCCCGTCGCGTCGGTGACCATGAGCCGGCTGATCCCCGACTACGGGGCGCTGGTCGACTTCCTGAAGGGGCTGGGCTTCGCCGCCGTCACCTTCTCCTACCCGCGCAAGGCGCCACTGGGATCATCGTCGCTGGTGTGGTCGGAGGACAGCGATCTGGTGGACCTGTCGGCGGCGGAGCTGCTGGCCGCCTTCGACGCGGTGGACGCGCTCCGCGACCGGTTCCCGGTGCACAACCCGCGCGCCTCCGTCGCCGACATGAAGCGCCGCCTGCGCGGCGAGCCGGAACGCTTCGTGTGTCTGGCCGGCTACAAATACTTCTACCTGGACTGGAACTACGACCTGTGGCGCTGCGAGGACTGGAGCGCGCCGCTCTGCCCGGTGTGGGAGTTCGACGCCGGCCGCATGATCCGCGACGGCTGCCAGGCCTGCACGACGGACTGCTACCGCGACGCCAGCGTCATGCTGCACATGGCCGTGGCGCTGGGCGACGCCTTCGCGCGGATGTCGGAGGGCCGGCTGGCGGGGGCGGTGTCGGCGCTGGCGAACCGCCGCATGGCGGACTCGGTGGGCGCGGTGCTGCGGCAGGGCGGGCGCCTGGGACGGCTGTCGGGGATGGGGTGATGGGGATGGTGTTCCTGAAACTGCCCATGTCTTGTGCCGTCATCCCCGCGAAGGCGGGGATCCAGGGCGCCCCGAATGGTGTTCCGATGGTCCTGGATCCCCGCCTTCGCGGGGATGACGGTGAATGCTTGTGGTCGAGCAAGATGGTGGCGTCCGGAAGGGCTTGGATTGCGCTCTGCGGGCTGCTCGCCCTTCTCCTCACACCTTCCGTCGGCCACGCGCACGCGGTGGTCAAGGACTCCACACCCGCTGAGGGCGCCGTGCTCACCGGTCCCGACGCCGATGTTTCCGTGCGCTTCAACAGCCGCGTGGACCATGCGCGCAGCCGCCTGAGCCTCGCGGCGGGGAAGGGGGAACCGGCAGCACTCCCCATCGCGGACAACAGCCCGCCGGACGCGCTGACGGGGCGGGCGACGGGGCTGGCGCCCGGTGCTTACCGGCTGCTGTGGCAGGTGCTGTCGGTGGATGGGCACATCACGCGCGGGGAAATCCGTTTCCGCGTGAAGGGGCCGTGATCCGATGGCCCTGCTGACCGACATATTCGGCTTTCTCTCGGTCCTCCTGCGCGGGCTGGTGCTGGTCGGGACGATGACGGCCGTGGGGGGGTGTGCCTTCCTCCTGCTGCTGGCGCGGCCGTTGCGGCCGGCTCTGATTCCGTACGCGGATGGGATCGAGACGCGGAGCCGGCGGCTGTTGAGGGGTGCATCGGTGGGCCTTGCCGTGGTGGTGGCCGCGGACGCCGCCCTGGGGTTGGCCGTGCTGGCGGGGACGACGGATCTGCCGCTGGCCGAGCTGTGGGGGGCGGACTTCGTGGTGGCCGGTGCCGTCGCCTTCGCTGCCGCGCTGGCCCTGGCGGTGGCGGCGGGGTATGGAGCGGGCTGGCCGCTGGCGCTGCTGCCGGTGGTCCTGATCGGGGCCTTGGTCGCGACCAGCCACGCGGCGGCCCGGCCGGAGGAGCGCGGGCTGCTGCTGGCGCTGACCGCGCTGCACGTCACGGGTGCCGCCGTGTGGATCGGCGGCTTGCCCTACCTCGTCGGCGCGCTGGGGCTGGTGGGCGCGCGGCCCTGCTGGGCGCGGATCGGGCGGCGCTATTCGATGATGGCGGTGGGCGCGGTCGCGGCGCTGCTGATCGGCGGGGGTGGGCTGGCCTGGGCCTTCGTCGGGGATTTGGACGGGATTTGGGGCACGGCCTATGGGGTGATGCTGTCGTCCAAGACGGCCATGCTGGCGATGCTGCTTGGCTTCGGGCTGATGAACTTCCGCATGATCGAGCGCGCGGTGCGCGGCGGCGCGGCGCCGGCCCTGCGCATGCGGCGCTTCGCGGAGGCCGAGATCGGCATCGGCTTCACCGTGCTGTTCGCCGCGGCGTCCCTGACCTCCCTGCCGCCGGCCGTGGACCTCCGCGACAACCGCGTCACGCTGGCCGAGATCGCCGAGCGGATGGAGCCGCGCTGGCCGACGCTGAGCACCCCCGACCACGGCAGCCTCGCCATCCCCGCCTTGCAGGCGAAGCTGGACCAGGAGAAGGCGGCGCAGGACGAGCCGCCGCGCGCCTTCGTGCCGGGGGCCGGCGCGCCGCCGCCGCGCAACGCCGCGGACATCGCCTGGTCGGAGTACAACCACCACTGGGCTGGGCTGATCGTGCTGGCCGTCGGGCTGGCGGCCCTGCTGGAGAAGACCGGACGCGTGCCCGTCGCGCGGCACTGGCCGCTGCTGTTCCTGGCGCTGGCCGCCTTCCTGCTGGTGCGCTCCGACCCCGAGGGCTGGCCGCTGGGCGACATCGGCTTTTTCGAGAGCTTCCGCGATCCGGAGGTGGTCCAGCACCGGCTGCTGGTGCTGCTGGTCGCTGCCTTCGCGGGGTTCGAATGGGGCGTGCGCACCGGGCGGTTCCGGGCGGGCTGGACGGCGCTGGTCTTTCCGCTGCTGACCGCTGTGGGGGCCGGGCTGCTGCTGACCCACTCCCACGCGCTCGCCAACATTCGGGAGGAGTTGCTGGTCGAGATGACCCACACGCCGCTGGCCCTGTTCGGCATTGCCGCCGCCTGGGCGCGCTGGCTGGCGATCCGCCTGCTGGAGGGCGACCGGCGGCTGCCGGGGCTGGTCTGGCCGGTGTGCTTCATGCTGGTCGGGCTGGTGCTGCTGGGCTACCGCGAGGCGTGAACGTGGCATGATCGACGCGCTGGTGGAGCGGATCGTCGCCTTCTGCATCCGTCACGCGCTGGCCGTGCTGCTGCTGGCGCTGGCGGTGGCGGTGGCGCTGGGCTGGGTGGCGTCGCAGCGGCTGGGCATGGACACGGACGTCGCCAAGCTGATCGCCGCCGACCTGCCCTGGCGCCAGCGTGAAATCACCTTCGACCGGCTGTTCCCGCAGGAGGTGGACCTGCTGGCCGTGGTGGTGGACGGCAAGACCCCGGACCTCGCCGACCGGGCGGCGGCCGGGATCGCGGCGCGGCTGGCGGCGCGGCCGGACCTGTTCAAGACCGTGCGGCAACCCGGCTCCGGCCCCTTCTTCGAGCGCAACGGCATCCTTTTCCTTCCCGTGGAGGAGGTGCGCGCCCTGACCGAACGGCTGATCGAGGCGCAGCCGCTGATCGGCGTGCTGGCCGCCGATCCAACCGCGCGGGGCCTGTTCGCCGTGCTCGACCGCATGCTGGAGGGGGTGGAGCGCGGGCAGGCGACCATGGAGCAGGTCGCGGCCCCGCTCGACGCCATGGGCGCCGCCGTCCGCGCCGCGCTGGAGGGGCGGGAGGAGCCCGTCTCCTGGTCCGGCCTGCTGACCGGACGAACCCCGGCGCCGGAGGAGCTTCGCCGCTTCGTGCTGGCGCAGCCGGTGCTGGATTTCGAGGAGCTGCGGGCGGCGGCCAAGCCCACCGGCTTCATCCGGGACACGGTGCGGGAACTGGGGCTGACCCCCGATCACGGCTTGCGGGTGCGCATCACCGGGTCCGTCGCGCTGAACGACGAAGAATTTGCAACGGTGGCGGAGGGGGCGGAGGTCTCGCTGGGGCTGTCGGTGCTGCTGGTGCTGGTGCTGCTGTTCCTGGCGGTGCGCTCGCCCCGGCTGATCGTGCCGATCATGGTGACGCTGGCGGTCGGGCTGGTGGCGACGGCAGGGTTCGCTGCGCTGACGGTGGGGACGCTGAACCCGATCTCCGTCGCCTTCGCGGTGATGTTCATCGGCATCGCGGTGGATTTCGGCATCCAGGTCTGCGTCCGCTATCGCGCGCGCCGTTTCGAAATCAGCGAGCCGGACGCCGCCATGCGGGCGACCGGGCGGGAGGTCGGGCGGCCCCTGCTGCTGGCGGCGGCGACCACGGCGGCGGGGTTCCTGGCCTTCGTCCCGACCGCCTATGTGGGCGTGTCGCAGCTCGGCCTCATCGCCGGGGCGGGCATGGTGATCGCGGTGGTGCTGAACCTGACGCTGCTGCCGGCACTGCTGACCCTGATGCGCCCGGCGGCCGAGCGGGAGCCGGTGGGCATCGCCCCGGCGGCGCGGCTGGACCGCGCGCTGCTGCGTCACCGACGCGCGGTGCTGGCGCTGGCGGGGCTGGCGGCGCTGGGATCGGCGGCGCTGCTGCCGTGGCTGCATTTCGACTTCAACCCGCTGAACCTGAAGGACCCGGGCACGGAGTCCATGGCGACCATGTATGACCTGATGGACAGCCCGCGCAGTTCGCCCTTTTCCATCGAGATTCTGACGCCCACGGTTTCGGCCGCCGCCGACCTCGCGGAGAAGCTGTCCCACCTGCCGGAGGTCGCGGAGGTCATCTCCATCAACAGCTTCGTGCCGGAGGACCAACCGGCGAAGCTGGCGCTGCTGGAGGACGCGGCGCAGTTCATCGGGCCGACGCTGTCGATGATGGGGGATGAGGTTCCGCCCACGGCGGACGAGTTGCGCCGCGCCGCCGCCGGGGTGGCCGCGCGCCTGTCCGGGCTGGAGGCCGTGGAGCGGGCGGCACCCCTGGAACGGCTCGCCAAGGCCGACGACGCGACCGTGCAACGCGCCGCCGTGGCGCTGACCGCCGGGCTGAAGGAGCGGCTGGAGGGGATTTCCGGGATGCTCGGCGCGCAGCCGGTGACGCTCGACAGCCTGCCGGCCGATCTGGTCCGCGACTGGGTGGCGCCGGACGGGCAGGCGCGGGTGTCGGTCTTCCCCGCCGGGGACAGCCACGACAACGCGACGGTGATCCGCTTCGTGGAGGCGGTGCGCGGCGTGGCTCCGCAGGCGACCGGCGTGGCGGTGACCATCCAGGAATCGGCGCGCACCATCAGCACCGCCTTCCTGCGCGCCGCCCTCTTCGCGCTGGTCGCCGTGACGGTCCTGCTGGCGGTGGCCTTGCGGCGGGTGGCGGACGTGGTGCTGGTGGTGGCGCCGCTGCTGCTGGCGCTGCTGCTGACCATGGCGGTCTGCGTGGTCGTGGGGCTGCCGCTGAACTACGCCAACATCATCGCCCTGCCGCTTCTGTTGGGCATCGGCGTGGCCTTCAACATCTACTTCGTCGTGAACTGGCGGGCCGGGCAGGGCGAGCCGCTGGGCTCGCCGACCGCGCGCGCGGTGCTGTTCAGCGCCCTGACGACGGTATCCGCCTTCGGAACGCTGGCCCTGTCGAACCACCCCGGCACGGCCAGCATGGGACTGCTGCTGACCATTGCGCTGGGCTGCACGCTGGTGACGACCGTGTTCGTGCTGCCGGCGATGCTCGGGCGGCCGGCATTGCCTCTTCCTGCGTCCGGAAGTCCCGGAGATACGGGGAGCTATTCA
Source organism: Azospirillum mesophilum (assembly GCF_053470405.2). Classification (NCBI taxonomy): domain Bacteria; kingdom Pseudomonadati; phylum Pseudomonadota; class Alphaproteobacteria; order Rhodospirillales; family Azospirillaceae; genus Azospirillum; species Azospirillum mesophilum. The sequence goes on along the minus strand of NZ_JBPXMQ020000020.1, from coordinate 34,379 downwards.
GCCTGACTCTCTCCCCGGAGGAAGAGTAAGCGGTTGATCTAAATGCAAAAGCCCCTCTCCCTTGAGGGGAGAGGGGTTGGGGTGAGGGTGGCGTCGGCGGATGCCGGAAGGAAATCTATGCTTTTTCCGCCCTACTGGGCGTAACGACCCCTCATCCCAACCCTTCTCCCCCAAGGGGAGAAGGGCTTTCTAATGTCCTCCGTGGGGAGCGGGAAAGCGCGCCGTAGGTCGCCAGGCGTATTCCCGCATCCCTCGCCTGCCGCGCCACCTCCGTGGACGCCAGCGCGGCGAATTCGGCGGAGTGGCGGTAGCCGGGCATGGCGGCGGCGAGGGCGGGGGTGCTGGCCGTTGCGGGGTGGGCGTAGAGTTCCGTGACGCCCGGCGGCAGGGACCGCAGCAGCGCGCTCACGCGGTCCTCGGTCATGGCGCCGGTCCATTGGATACCGTACACGCGGTCGGGGGTGCTCAAGCCCGCGCGGCGCGCCTGCCGGCGCAGCAGCGCGATCCAGGGGGAGAGGAAGGCGGGGTGGCCGGGCTCGTCGGGGATGCGGACGGCCTTCAGCCCGAATTCCCGGCCGATCTCGACCAGCAGGCGGCCGACAGTGGGGTGCAGGTGCATGTGCTTGTGCGCGTCCACATGGTCCAGCGGCAGGCCCGTCGCGGCGAAGGCGCGGAACTGCGCGCGGATTTCGCTGGCGAGCTGCCGGCGCACGGACGGGCGGAAGAAGTAGGACACGCCGGCCAGGGCTTGGCGATCCGAAAAGCGCCCCTCGGCATCGACGAGGTTCGGGATCTCGCCGGGCGGAAGCGCCGCCACGGCATCGACCAGCGCCAGATGGAGACCGACGCCCAGGGTCGGCATCCGGCGGGCCAGGGCGACCGCCTGTGACGCGGCCGGCCCGGCGACCATCAGGCTGGCGGCGGTCAGGATGCCCGTTCGGTGGGCCTGCTCCACGGCCTCGTTCACCGCCGGGTCCAGGCCGAAGTCGTCGGCGGTGACGATAAGGGTCCGCAGGTCCCCCGCGCCCATCAGCCGGCCTTCATCAGCCGGCCTTCGCGGCCTTGCGGGCGTGCAGGAACTGAAAGAACTCCACGCCTTCGCGCAAACGGCGCTTCATCATCTCCGGGCTGCGGACCATCTCGTTGACGATGGAGCCGATCTTGCGCGGGCGGAAATAGAAGCGGCGGTAGAAGGTCTCCACGGAATCGAAAATCTCCGTGTGGGTCAGGTGCGGGTAATGCAGCGGTGCGATCTGCACGCCGCGCGCGTCGATCAGCTCCGCATGATCGGTGTCGAACCAGCCGTTCTCCACCGCCTGCCGGTACAGCTCCGTCCCCGGATAGGGGGCTGCCAGGGAGACCTGGATGGTGTGCGGGTTGACCTCGATGGCGAAGCGGATGGTTTCCTCAATGGTCGCGGGCGTCTCGCCGGGCAGGCCGAGCACGAAGGTGCCGTGGATGGTGATGCCCAGATCGTGGCAATCTTTCGTGAAGCGCTTGGCGACCTCGATCCGCATGCCCTTCCTGATGTTGTGCAGGATCTGCTGGTTGCCGGATTCGTAGCCGACCAGCAGCAGCCGCAGCCCGTTGTCCTTCAGCACCTTCAGCGTCTCGCGCGGGACGTTGGCCTTGGCGTTGCACGACCATGTGACGCCCATGCGGCCCAGTTCCCGCGCGATGGCCTCGGCGCGGGGCAGGTTGTCGGTGAAGGTGTCGTCGTCGAAGAAGAACTCCTTCACCTGCGGGAAGGCCTCGCGGGCGTAGGCGATCTCCCGCACGACATGCTCGACGCTGCGGGTGCGGTAACGGTGGCCGCCGACCGTCTGCGGCCACAGGCAGAAGGTGCAGCGCGACTTGCAGCCCCGGCCGGTGTAGAGCGACACGTAGGGGTGCTTCAGATAGCCGATGAAGTAGTCCTCCACCCGCAGGTCACGTTTGTAGACCTCCGTCACGAAGGGCAGCGCGTCCATGTCTTCCAGCGCCGCGCGCTCTGGGTTGTGGACGATCGCGCCGTCGGGGGTGCGGTAACTGAGTCCGTCGATGGAGGACAGGGGGCGGCCTTCCGCGACCTCCCGGATGGTGAAGTCGAACTCGTTGCGGGCGACGAAATCGACCGCTGGCGCGTCCTTCAGGCTTTCCTCCGGCTGCACCGCCACCTTGGCCCCGACGAGGCCGACGATCAGGGTGGGGTTCACCTCCTTCAGCGCCGCCGCCACTTGCGCGTCCGACGCGAAGGAAGGGGTGGAGGTGTGCATCACCACCAGATCGTAGTCGCGCGCCAGCGGCAGCACGTCGTCCAGCGTCAACCCCGCCGGGGGCGCGTCGATCAGGCGGCTGCCGGGCACCAGCGCCGCCGGCTGGGCCAGCCATGTCGGGAACCAGAAGGAGCGGATTTCGCGCTTGGCCTGATAGCGCGACCCCGCACCACCGTCGAAGCCGTCGAAGGAGGGGGGTTGGAGGAACAGGGTCCGCATCATGGCTCTTCTCCGCAGAAATGCAGGCGCCCATCGGAATCCACGCGGTAGCGCGCGTCGCGCCACGTCACCGTCGTGCCGCAGAAGCTCGCCACCAACAGGCCCGCCGACAACAGGTCACGGGCCGCCAACAGCCAAAGCGGGGTGGCCGGCTGCTCCAGCGCCCGGTCGATGGCCCGCCCGGCAAGGAAACGGGTGGTCAGGGCCAGCGCTACTGCGCCCAGCCCCAGCCACGGCAATCCGGCGGCAAGCCCGAAGGCCAGGGCCGGCACGCTCATGAACACCGGAAAGGTGACGATGGAGCCCGCGTGTCCCGCCGGCTCAATGGCGCGCACGGTGCGCATCCAGCGCAGCTCGTGCGCGATCAGGTCGGCGGCGGTGCGCTCGGTCACGGTGGTGGCGACGAGGCATGGCGACAGGGTGACGGGCTGTCCAAGCGCGCGCACCGCGGCACCCAGCGCGTAGTCGTCGGCCAGATGGTCCCGGAACCGCTCCAGCCCGCCCAGCCGGTCGAGGGTGGCGCGCGACAGCGCCATGGTCGCGCCGAAGCAGCCGTCCCGCCGGCCCATCAGCCGCCCCACGAGGACCGAAGGCAGGAAGCCGTGGTCGATGAAGGCCACCCCCAGCCGCGCCCACAGCCCCTCCGCGCCACGCCCGGTGTAGAGGCAGGTGATCAATCCAGCGTCTGGCCCGGCGTCCGGTTTGGCGAGGTCGGCGGCGATGGCGTCCAGATAGCCGGGCGGCACGCGGATGTCGCTGTCGGCGACGATCAGAAACGGGTGTTTGGCGCTGGGCAGCATGTTGAGCAGGTTGCCGACCTTGCGGTTCGTGCCGTGGCGGCGGGCCTCCACGACCAGCGCGATGTCGGCCTGCGGGTGCTCCGCCATCAGCCGGCGGACAACGCCGATGGCCGGGTCGTCGGCGCTCTGGACGCCGAAGACGATCTGGAAGGCCGGGTAGTCCTGGGCGCAGAAGGAGTGCAGGTTCTCCAGCAGCTCCGCCTCCGCGCCGCAGAGGGGCTTCAGGACGGTGATTGGCGGACGGGCGGAGGGGCGGGGCGGGGGCAGGGCGCGGAAGCGGCGGACCGCCCAGGCGGCGGCGATCAGGTACGCCGACGCAACCACCGTCATCAGGGCGAAGACCGCCGCCAGAACCGTCAGGATGGTCATCGCCCCCGCGATTGTCGATTGAGGGAGTAAGCTCAGCGCGCCGGAACAGACAACAACAGAACGTCCGTCCAGACAATGTAGCTTTTGCGTTTTTGTTCTATGCTTTTGGATTGTTGGTTCGCGGAATTACACAGATTTGGGGGTAGTGGCGAATCATAGGGGTTTCTTGTTCGCGGGTGATACGGCCTTCATAGTAGTCGCGCCCAAATCCCCTCGCCCGCCTCCGGCGGGAGAGGGAGGGGCCCGCGAAGCGGGAGGGTGAGGGCAAGGTTTCGCCGAGAGTCCTGATGATGTGAACACGGGATTCTCGGGATGACCTTGCCCTCACCCTCCCACGCCTTCGGCGCGGGCCCCTCCCTCTCCCGGCGGGGCCGGGCGAGGGGGGTTGAGGGCACGTCGATGGATTCCGGGAAACGCATGTCCTTACGCTCGCTCTCCGACCGCCGATCCCTTGCCCGTCTTGCCCTGTTCGCCGCCGTCCTGGCCTTTTCCGTGGTCTATTCCGGCGGCATGGCGCGGGCGCAGGGGACGCCGCGTTCGGTGGTGCAGGCCTTCTACGACGCACTGCTGGACGCCATGAAGAATGGAAAGGCGCTGGGCTTCCAGGGGCGGTTCGACCGCATCCGGCCGGCCTTCGAAGCGGCCTTCAACGCGCCCCTCATGACCCGCGTCGTCGTCGGGCCGCGATGGAACGACGCGACGCCGGACCAGCAGCAGAAGGCCGTGGAGGCCTTCACCCGCTACAGCGTCGCCAACTACGCCGCCAACTTCAGCAGCTACGACGGCGAACGGCTGGAGGTGCAGGGGGAAAAAAAAGTCCAGGCCGGGATGGTGGTGGAAACGCAGATCGTTCCGAAGGACGACAAGCCCACCGGCATCAACTTCCTGTTGCGCCCGGTCGATAGCACCCAGGGAAGCGGCTGGAAGATCGCGGACGTCTATCTGGACCGGACCATCAGCGAGCTGGCGACCCGCCGTTCCGACTTCGCGCGGACCATTCAGGACGAGGGCATTCCGGGCCTCGTCGCGCGGCTCGACGCCAAAACGCGCGAGATCGCGGCCACGGCGCGGCAATAGGCCAGGAGAGGCGGCAATAGGCCAGGAGAGGGAACGCATGACCGTCCTGGTGACCGGCGCCACGGGGTTCGTCGGCTCGGCGGTGGCGCGGCGGCTGCTGGCGGAGGGGCTGTCCGTCCGCGTGCTGCGGCGCGCTGGATCCGACCGCCGCAACCTGGACGGCCTCGACGTGGAAATGGCGGAGGGCGACCTGCTGGACGAAGCTTCGCTGCGCCGAGCCGTGACGGGCTGCGAGGGGCTGTTCCACGTCGCCGCCGACTACCGCCTGTGGGTGCCGGATCCGGAACGCATGCGGCGCGTCAACGTCGAGGGGACGCGGGCGCTGATGCTGGCGGCGCTGGAGGCGGGTGTGCCGCGCGTCGTCTACACCAGCAGCGTTGCCACGCTCGGCCTCGTCCCGGAGGGGGAGGCGGACGAGGACACGCCCTCGACGCTCGCCGACATGATCGGCCCTTACAAGCGCACCAAGTTCCTGGCGGAGGCGGAGGTCCGGCGGCTGGTCGCTGAGCGGGGGCTGCCGGCGGTGATCGTCAATCCATCCACCCCCGTCGGCCCGCGCGACATCCGCCCGACGCCCACCGGCCGCATGATCCGGGACGCGGCGGCCGGACGCATGCCGGCCTATGTGGACACCGGCCTGAACATCGTCCATGTCGACGATGTGGCGGAGGGGCATTGGCTCGCCTGGCGCAAGGGGGAGGTGGGGGAGCGCTACATCCTCGGCGGCGAGAACCTGATGCTGCGCGATATCCTGGCGATCATCGCGACGCTGACCGGGCGGACGCCGCCGGTCGTCCGCCTGCCGCAGCGCGCGCTGCTGCCGGTCGCCTACGCCATGGAGGCCTTCGCGCGGCTGTCCGGCGCCTCCGCGGAGCCGCTGGTGACGGTGGACGGGGTGCGGCTGGCGCGCAAGCGGATGTTCTTCAGCTCGGCGAAGGCGTGGGCGAGGCTGGGCTACCGGCCCCGCCCGGCGGCGGAGGCGCTGGCCGACGCGGTGGCGTGGTTCCGGTCAGCCTGATCAGAGCCCACCATCAGCCCACCTGATTAGGCCACCGGCTCCTGCACGCCCGCCTCCTCCCACATCTCGAAGCGGTCGGCGGGCAGGAGGAAGCGTGTGCGGTAACCGCCGACGCGCTCGATGTCCATCTCCGCGTGAAGCTGCTGCGCGAGGGCCGCGATCAGGCGCTTGCCCAGGCCCTTGGCCCGCCCACCGCCGTCGGAGCCCACGCCGTCGTCGCTCACCTCGAACAGGACGGAGGCGCCGTTGCGGGCCAGACGGATGCGAATGGTGCCGGAACGGCCGTCGGGGAAGGCGTGCTTCAGGCTGTTGGTCACCAGCTCGTTGGCGATCAGGCCCAGCGGCATCGCCACGTCCAGATCGCAGGCCAGCGGCTCCACCTCCAGCTCGATGCCGACCGGAACGCCGGTGTGCAGGGCGGCGAGGCCCTGGCCCAGCTCCCCAAAATAGGAGCGCAGGTCGATCCGGCGCAGATCCTGCGCGCTGTAGAGTTGCTCGTGCAGGCGTGCCATGGCCTGAAGGCGCCGGCCCACCGCGGCGAAGCCCTCGCGGGCGGCGGGGTCGGACACCTGCGCGGCCTCCAGCTGGAGGATGGCGGTGATCGCCTGCATGTTGTTCTTCACCCGGTGATGGATCTCGCGGAGCAGCATCTCCTTCTCCATCAGCGAGGCGCGCAGCCGCTCCTCCGCCTGACGGCGGGCGGTGACGTCCAGCAGGGTGCCGAGGAAGCGGACGGCGCGGCGCCGGCCGTCGCCGCTCTCCTCGAAATGCGTTTGGCCCTGGCTGCTCACCCAGCAGGGCTCCCCGCCCGGCCGCAGGGCGCGGAATTCCGCGGTGAAGCGGCCGTCGCCCGTGGGGTCGAGCGCCGCCTTGACGGCGGCGTCGGTCGCGGCGCGGTCCTCCGGATGCAGGGCGTTCAGGAAGGCGGCGTAGCTGGCCTCGGCCCCGGCGGGCAGGCCCAAAAGGACGTAGGTCCGGTCCGACCACAGCAGCGCGTCGGCGGTCAGGTCCCAGTCCCAGGTGCCGAGCCCGGTCGCCTGCACGGCCAGCCGCAGCCGCTCCTCGGTCCGCGCGCGTTCGCGGGCGAACCGGTCCTCCGTCTCCCGGATCCGGGCTTCCGCGCCGCGCCGGGCCAGCGTGGAGGAGGTGAGGGCGAGCGCCAGCACGATCCCCGTCACCGCCGCCACCTGGAGCGCCAGGAGGCGCGGCTCGATGGGCGGGGCCTGGAACCACGGGGCGGAGGCCCCCTGCCGGACCGTGAAGGTCGCGGCGGCCATGCCGACGTAATGCATGCCGACCACCGCGCCGCCCATCACGACCGCGCTGGCGGCCCTCTGAACCGAAGACTGGACGGCGCAGGCGAGCCGCAGGGCCGCCGTGGACGCCGCGACGGCGATCAGCATCGACAGGGCGACCATGCGCGGATTGTAGGTCACCGCCGCGTCCATGGTCATCGCCGCCATGCCGAGGTAATGCATCAGCCCGATGCCGCCGCCCATCAGCAGCCCGCCGGCCGCCAGCCGCCGCCAGGACGGCTCGTCGCAACGGGCGATGGCGAGGCCGCCGCCGGTCACGGCGATCGGCAGGACCAGCGAGACCAGGGTGATCGTGACGTCGTAGGCGACGGGGACCGCCATCGTCATGGCGAGCATGCCGATGAAGTGCATCGACCAGATGCCGCCGCCCATCGCGACGGCCGAAGCCGACAGCCAAGCCCAGCGCGCGGCACCCGTGGTGGTCCGCTGCCGGCCGGACAGGTCCAGCGCGACATAGGCCGTGAAAATCGCCACCGCGACCGAAAGGGCCACCAGCGCCGGCTGGTGGTGGCTGCTCAAATCCATCGAACGCCGTCTCCAACCCGGCGGTTTCCCTTCGGTCCGGTCGGGACGAAGGGCTGCCAAGGTGATTATTTGTAGTTGTGTCGCGTCAGCGCGCGTCAGGCATCCGGCCCATGACGATGCGGCCGGAGCGTTGGTGAGGTTAGAGTTTTATCGTTAAGGACTGGTGAATTTTCGAATCAATCTGACGAACGCGAACGGGTTAGAGCAAACCGTGCTTCGGGTATATGGATTTTAGGAAAATCGACGGAAGATCTTGGGTCGGATGAGTTTTTAGCCGCGAATAGGTATTACGAATAGAATATCCCATTGCATCCGATTTTCCTTGTGGCGTGAAGCGCACTGCAAAAAGAATGGACACCAACGGACTGCGGTGCTGTGATGGTTGCTCTTGAGACGGTTTTGGCCGCCCGGGTGCATCGGTTGCGGTTCCCACTCATAAGCATTCGCGATGCCGCACTACTTTCGCTTGTTTCTTTTGCTCGTGGTGGCGGTGATACCGCTCGCGGCCTTGCAGTTCACGACGCAGTACAATCTGCGTCGCGACCGCGAGGTTGAAGTCCAGAACGAGGCCGTTCGGCTGCTCGCGCTGATCGACGCGGAGCAGAAGGGCGTCGTCGCGGATGCGCAGCATGTGCTGGCCGCCGTGGTCGAGACGGGGGTCGCCCAGGCGGCACCCTCCGGCTGCCAGGCGGCGCTCGACCGGCTGAAATCGCATTTTCCCGGCTACCTGACCGTCGAACTGGCGGACCGCCAGGGCACCGTCTGGTGCACGACGCAGCCGCAATCCATGGGCCTGTCCATCGCCGGAGTCGCCACCTTTCGGCAGGCGCTGGACACCGGCGGTTTCGTGCTTGGCGAATATGGGCGGGATTTCGTGACCGGCCGCCCCGTCCTGCCGTTCCGGCTGGCCTACAAGGGGGCCGACGGGCAGCCGGCCGGGATCGCCACCGTGCTGCTCGACGTCGGCTGGATCGAGCAGGAACTCTCACGCCGCCCGATGCCCCCCGGCGCCTCCATCCTGATTGCCGACCGCAACGGCACAATCATGGCGCGGGCGCCCGAGCGGCCGGAGGTGATCGGACGGCCGCTGCCAGACCAGATTCTGGAGCGCATGCGCAATGCCCAGGGTGTGGAAACCTTCGAGGCGGTCGGGGTGGACGGCGTGAACCGCGTCATCGCCATGCTGCCCCTGGAAACCGGGACACGCGGCACGATGCTGGCCGTCGGCATCGACCCGACCTCGGCCATGCGACCGGTGCAGGCGGCGATGGTCCGGTCGCTCGCGGTCTTCGGGGGCGTGCTGCTGCTGTGCTGCCTGGGGGCGGCCTGGGGGATGCGCCAGTTCCTGCGCGTGCGCGAGCGGATGCACGAGACCGCGCTGGAGATGGCCGCCGTGCTGGAGAGCACCAACGACGCCGTGGCCGAGGTGGACCGGGACTGGCGCGTGGTCTTCGTCAACGAGCGCGCCAAGGCGCTGCTGCCGGCCGCCGCGACCATCCACGGCAAGAACGGGTGGGCGGCGCTTCCCTACCTCGTCGGCAGCGAGATGTGGCGCTGCCTGCACAAGGCCATGGAGGAGCGGGTCCCCGTGGAGTTCGAAATCCTGGGGCCGACCACGGGCATCTGGTTTTCCGTGCGCGCCTTCCCGTCGCGCAAGGGCCTGGCCATCTATTTCCAGGACGTCGGCCAGCGCAAGCGGCACGAGGAGGAGCGCGCGCACCTGACGCGGCAGCTGGAATCGGAGCGGAGCCTGCTGCAAGCCGTGCTCGACCACATGCCGTCGGGGCTGCTGGTCGCCGAGGCGCCCTCCGGACGGATCGTAAAGACCAACGCCACGGCGGAACTCCTGCTCGGCGCGCCCATCCCCACACATCTTGTGAGCGATGCCGCCGAATGCGCGTCCGCCGTCTTCGGGGCGTTCCGGCCGGACGGCACGCCCTACGGCCCGGACGAATGCCCCTTCGCGCGCGCCCTGCGGCGGGGCGAGATGATCGAGCAGGAGGACATGGCCTACCGTCGGGCCGACGGCAGCATGGCGATGCTGTCCGCCAGCACCGCCCCCGTGCGCGACGCCGACGGGCGGGTCACGCTGACCATTGTCACGCTGCGCGACGTGGGCGAGCGCCGCGCCATGGAACTGGCCCTGCATCAGGCGAAGGAGGAGGCCGACCATGCCAACCGCGCCAAGTCGAAGTTCCTGGCCGCCGCCAGCCACGACCTGCGCCAGCCGATGCAGTCCATGTTCCTGTTCACCGGCATCCTGCACCGCCACATCCAGGACGAGCAGGGGCAGCGCAGCCTGGAGATGCTGGAACGCGGGCTGGACACGCTGAAGGGCCTGCTGGACAGCCTGCTGGACGTGTCCCGCCTCGACGCCGGGGCCATCGAGCCGCGCATCGAGAGCTTCCCGCTGACCGGTCTGATCGACGAGATCGTCGCCTCCTACGCGCCGATCCTGGAAAGCAAGAAGCTGGCCTTCCGCATCGTCCAGGACCGCGCGGTGTCGGTGCGCAGCGACCGCGTGCTGCTCGGCCGCATGCTGCGCAACCTCGTGGAGAATGCCGTCAAGTACACGGAACGCGGCGCGGTGCAGATCGGCTACCGCCTGCTGGACGGCACGGTGCGGATCGAGGTCAGCGACACCGGCATCGGCATTCCGCCGGACCAGCTGACCCAGATCTTCGCGGAGTTCCATCAGGTCGACAATCCCGAACGGGACCGCGCGCGGGGCCTGGGACTGGGGTTGGCCATCGTGCAGCGCCTGTCCTCCATCCTCGACCACCCGGTGGAGGTGCGCTCCCAGCCCGGCCGGGGTTCGGTCTTCAGCATCGAGGTCCCGGTCGACGGGGCGGAGGCGGACGCGGAGCCGGTCCGGTCCGTGGCCGACGATCGGGTGGAAAGCGGCGGCAAGCGGTTGGCGTTGCTGGTGGACGACGATGCCATCGTCCTGCTGGGGCTGCGCGACATGTTCCGGGAATGGGGCTACGAGGTGATGATCGCCGGCTCCGCCGATCAGGCGGTGGAGCGGGTGGAGGCGGCGGGACGCTTCCCCGACGTCATGCTGGTGGACTACCGCCTGCGCGAGGGCAGCGTCGGGACGGAGGCGGTGCTGCGCGTCCGGGAAATGGCCGGCGCCGACATCCCCGCCCTGATCCTGACCGGCGAATCCGGCCCGGAATGCGAACAGGACGCGCGCCAGCATGGGCTGAAGGTCGTCCGCAAGCCAGTCACCCCCCGGCAACTGCGCCGCGCGCTCGACCGCGCGCTGGAGGGCGGCATGGCCGAGGATCTGCAAAGCTCGCTGTGACGGCTTCTCACGGCGACTCTGCGGCGGCGGTGTCGAGCAGCCAGGTTCGGAACTCGGCGAAGCCTGGATCGGTCTGCCGAGCCGGGCGCGACACCAAGTACCAGGCCCGCCCCATGGGCACCGGCTGCGGGAAGGGCGTGACCAGCCGGCCGGCGGCTACATCGTCGGCGATGTAGGGCTGCGCGCCCAGCGCCACGCCGACCCCGTCCAGCGCCGCCTGCAAGGCCATGGCGTAGCTGCCGAAGGACAGCCCCGCGCCGGCCGGCGGCGTCAGCCCCATGGCCGCGAACCACTGCGGCCAGTCGTCCGGCCAGTGCGCGACGGACAGGCGCGTGGCGCCCAGCAGGTCCGCCGGCTCCCGCAGCGTGCGGGCGAGAGTCGGGGCGCAGACCGGCAGCATGCCGGCGGTGAACAGCGGCTCCGCCTCGTGCCCCGGCCAGTGGCCGTCGCCCAGCAGCAGCGCGCAGGTCCAGTCCTCGCGGATCGGGTTGCCGGCCCCGCCGGTGGTGATGCGCACCTCGACGTCCGGGTGGCGGGTGTGGAAGCCGGACAGGCGCGGGATCAGCCAGCGCACCGCGAAGGTGGCGCCGACGCCCAGCGTCAGCACCGGACCCGTGCGCATGGCGGACACCTGCTCCACGCTGCGCGCGATGGCGTCGAAGGCGCCGGTCAGGGCGGGCAGCAGCGCCCGTCCGCGCTCCGTCAGTGTCAGCGCGTTGGCGTGGCGTTCGAACAGGGGGAAGCCCAGCCGCTCCTCCAGCAGCTTGACCATGCGGCTGATGGCGGCCTGGGACACGTTCAACTCCCGCGCCGCCGCCGTGAAGCTGCCGGTGCGGGCCGCCGCCTCGAAGGCACGCAGGGCGTTCAGGGACGGCAGGCGCCGCATGGATCTCTCCGCTCCACCCCAATATTTCCTGTGGCTCAGCATCAGACAATGCCGTTTGCGGCGCAAGATCGCGCGTGCCAGGATCGGGCATAGCCTTAAAAATCTGTGGTGTGACGGGATGCTGACGTTTCCCCTGGTGGCCGGGATCGGCCTTGCGGCCCTGGTCACCTCCTTCCTGTCGGGCCTGTTCGGCATGGCCGGCGGCATGGTGCTGATGGGCGTGCTGCTCCTGTTGCTGCCGGTCAGCTCCGCGATGCTGCTGCACGGCATCACGCAGATGACCTCCAACGGCTGGCGGGCGTGGCTGTGGCGCCAGCATGTGGTGTGGGGCATCGTCGCCCGCTTCTTCGCGGGTGGGGCCGTGGCGGTGACCGCCTTCGCGCTGGTCGGCTACGTTCCCGACAAGGCGGTGTCGCTGATCGTGCTGGGCGTGTCGCCCTACATCGCGCTGTCGGTGCCGGAGCGCTGGTCGCCCAACGCCACGCGGCGCTGGCACGCGGAGGTGGCGGGCCTGTTCTGCATGGGCATCCAGCTGATCGCCGGCCTGTCGGGGCCGCTGCTCGACGTGTTCTTCGTGAAGTCCGGCCTGACCCGGCAGAGCATCGTCGCGACCAAGGCGACGCTGCAGGTGTTCGGCCACCTGTTCAAGGCGATCTATTTCGGCTCCATGATCGCCGGCTCGGCGTCGGAACCGGTGGAGGTGGCGGCCACGCTGCTCAGCGTCGGCATGGCCATCCTGGGGACCAACCTGTCGCGCCGCGTCCTGGACGGCATGACCGACAGCCAGTTCCGCTCCTGGAGCCAGCGCATCGTCATGCTGACCGGGAGCGTGTATCTGGGGCAGGGGATGTTCCTGCTGGTGCGGTAGGAGGTTCCCTCTCCCGGGGCGGGAGAGGGATATCGACGCTCACTCAGTGCGTGTGCGGCCTTGCCAGCGCGCAGTCCGGGTTCAGGCGCACGCCGAAGCCCGGAGTTTCGGGCACCTTCAGGCGGCCGTTGACCGGCACCGGTTCGTCCAGCAGCAGCGGGTTGAACATCGGCACGACCTTGTCGGCCTTCGGCGCCATCATCAGGAACTCGGCGAAGGGGCTGTTATGCCGGGTCACGACGAAGTGGTAGCTGTAGACGCTCGACCCGTGCGGGACGACCAGCGCGCCGTGCGCGTCGGCCAGTGCGGAGATCTTGATCAGTTCCGTGATGCCGCCGCACCAGCCCACGTCCGGCTGGATGATGTCGCAGCAGCCCATCTCCAGCAGCATGCGGAAGCCCCAGCGGGTGGCCTCGTGCTCGCCGGTGGTGACCAGCATGCCCTTGGGCACGTTGCGCCGCAGCTCCGCGTAGCCCCAGTAGTCGTCGGGGGGCAGGGCCTCCTCGATCCACTTCAGGCCGAACGCCTTGGCACCCTGGGCGAGGCGGGTCGCGTAGTTCAGGTCCAGGCTCATCCAGCAGTCGTACATCAGCCAGAAATCGTCGCCCACGCGCTCCCGCATGTCGGCCAGCAGGGCGAGGTTCTTGCGGAGCCCGTCCTCCCCCTCGGCGGGGCCATGGTGCAGGGGCAGCTTGCCGCCGATGAAGCCCATCTGCTTGGCAAGGTCGGGCCGCGCGCCGGTGGCGTAGAATTGCAGCTCGTCCCGCACCGGCCCGCCGAGAAGCTGGTAGACCGGCTCCCCGCGCACCTTGCCCAGCAGGTCCCACAGCGCCAGATCGACGCCGGAGATGGCGTTCAGCACGATGCCCTTGCGGCCGTAGAACAGGCTGCCGTTGAACATCTGGTCCCACATCTTCTCGATGTCGGTGACCCGCTGGCCCTCGACGAAGCGGGACAGGTGCTTCTCCACGATCCAGGCGCCGATCTCGCCGCCGGTGGTGACCGCGAAGCCGACGGTGCCGTCGGACGCCTCCACCTCCACCACCAGCGTGCCCAGCACGTTCAGGCCGAAGGTCTGGCGGCTCTGCCGGTATTCCGGGTACTTGCTCATGGGGGTGGCGATGTGGTCGTCGATCCAGTGGTCGGCGCCCTGGTCGTGGTAGTCGGCACCGCCGCCGCGAACGGTGAAGGCGCGGAGCTGTCGGATAGTCGGCACGCTCATGGGATCACTTCCAATTACGGCTGGTGTTGCGGGGTGACGGTGCGCACGTTGCGCAGCTCGTCCGAGGAGGGGTGGGCGGGCAGCCCCGGTTCCGACAGGCCGACGGCCTTCAGACCGAGGAACAGCAGGGCGCCCAGCAGGGTGGTGGCGGCCAGCAGGTAGAGGCCGGCGGCGCTGGAGGCGAAGGCGCTTTCCGCCCAGGTCTTCACGTTCGGGGCAACGAAGCCGCCCAGCGCGCCCAGCGAGTTGACCAGCGCGATGCCGCCGGCCGCCGCCGCGCCCGCCAGATAGCCCGTGGGGAAGGTCCAGAACAGGGGCTGCACGGCGATGAAGCCGGCCGCCGCGACGCACAGCGCCAGCAGCGAGATCAGCGGGGAGTTGGTGGCGACGGACACCGCGATGCCGATGCCCGACACGGCCAGCGTCAGGGCGGCGGGAACGCGGCGCTCCCCCGTGCGGTCGGACCAGCGCGGGATCAGGTAGGCGGCGGCCAGCGCACAGATCCAGGGAATGGCGGTGACCAGCCCGACCTCGAACCCGATCTTCTTGCCGAGCAGGCCGGCGACCTGGGTCGGCAGATAGAAGACCACGCCGTAGACGCTCATTTGGATCAGGAAGTAGATGGCGCAGAGGTAGAGCAGGCGCGGGTTGGACAGGGCGGTCAGCACGCTCTTCGGGCCGTGGGCGTGCTTGTGGGCTTCCTCCGCCCCGATGGCGCCGTTCAGGGCGTCCTTCTCCTCGGCGGTCAGCCACGTCGCGTCCTTCGGGCGGTTGTCCAGGTACCAGAAGGCCCAGACGCCGACGACGGAGGCCAGGATGCCTTCCACGATGAACATCCACTGCCAGCCGGCCAAGCCGGCGGCGCCGTGCAGGTCCAGCAGCAAGCCGGACAGCGGGCTGCCGAAGATGAAGGCGATGGGGGCGCCGAAGTAGAACAGGCCCATGGCCCGGCCGCGCGCGTTCCCCGGAATCCAGTAGGTCAGGTACAGGATCACGCCGGGGAAGAAGCCGGCCTCTGCCACGCCCAGCAGGAAGCGCAGCCAGTAGAAGGCACTCTCCGAATGGGCGAAGGCCATGGCGGCGGAGATCAGGCCCCAGGTGACCATGATCCGGCACATCCAGGCGCGGGCGCCGACGCGGTGCATGACGAGGTTGCTGGGGATTTCGAACAGCGCATAGCCGATGAAGAAGATGCCGGCGCCGAGCGCAAAGGCGGCGTCGCCGATGCCGGTGTCGACCTGAAAGGCTTTCTTGGCGAAGCCGATGTTGGCGCGGTCCAGGAAGGCCAGCACATACATCAGCAGCAGGAAGGGCAAAAGCCGGGCCTGCACCTTGCCGACCGTGCGGTCGAGCAGAGTGGGCGCCGGAACGGCGGATGCGTTCGCGGACATGTTCGCGGACATGGGCGTTTCCTCGGTTTGAAGGGCGCTTGTGTTCTTGTTGTGCGCCCTGGTCGGCTTGCGGCGGTCAGTACACGGCGCGGCCACCGGAAATGTCGAAGACGGCGCCGGTCGTGAAGGAGCAGTCCTCCGTCGCCAGCCAGCCGATCATCGCCGCCACCTCCTCCACCTGGACGAAGCGGTTCATCGGGATCTTCGACAGCATGTAGTCGATGTGCTCCTGCTTCATCTGCGCGAAGATGTCGGTCTTCGCCGCGGCGGGGGTGATGCAGTTCACCAGAATGCCCTTGGTCGCCAGCTCCTTGCCCAGCGACTTGGTCAGCGCGATCAGCCCGGCCTTCGACGCGCTGTAGTGGGAGGCGGTGGGGTTGCCCTCCTTCCCGGCGATGGAGGCGACGTTGACGATGCGCCCGTAGCCGCGCTGGATCATGTGCGGCACCACCGCCCGGCAAGGGGGTCTCCCAAAAGGCGGCCTGTCCGCACCCGGTTCGTGGGCCACCTGACTGGAAACCATTGGAAGGAGGGCATCACAATGACACGGCGAAACCCGAACGACACCCGCGCGGAACGTCGCAAGAGCCAGCGCAAGGCGAAGCTCCGCCGCAAGCGCGCGGCTCGAAACCGATAGCCTTTTGCAAAGAAATGCCCGCCGTCCGGAAGGGCGGCGGGTGGGCCCAAAGAAATACCCGCCGTCCGTAAGGACGGCGGGTGGGGAGGTGCAAAACAGGGAGACACACGCCTTGAAGGCAAGGTCAGAGTACCAACGAATCCGCGCCCGCGCGAAAGTGGGAAGGGTGTAGGCAGGCGCCCTTGCGGGGTGCGCCGAAGGCGTGACCCTTTTCGAGATGTGCGGGGTAGCGACTGCGGCAAGATGCCCCCGGAATTTTTCGATGCCGACTGGCTGAGCGGCAGGAGCCGCTATATCATACCCCGATATGCAATTACGGTTCTGGGACATTTTTTGCCGATGGCGCCGGATGTGAACTACCAGATCATGGAACGACGCCTCCGCCTTGGGCTGACCCAGGCGCAGCTTGGCGACATGGCGGGCTGCGGGCAGGCGCGCGTCTCGCGGGCCGAGCGCAATCTGACGCGGACCGACGTCGTCGAGCAGTTGGACAAGGTGCTGCGCGATCTGGAACGGCAGCGGCACGCAGTGACCCTGGCCGAGGCGGAAGCTTTCTGGCAGGCGGTGGGCGAGGCCCCGAACCGCGACCGCATCATCGACCGCATCTCGATCGTGGCGCGCACGCTGTTGGAGCGCTCGCTGACCGATACGGGGCTGGCCTACCGGCTTCTGGATTGCCTGCCCGAACGCGCGCGCGATCGGGCGCTGCGGGACAGCGGCGACCCGCTGGGGCTGGAATCCGTACCCCTGAAAAAGAAAGTGCTGGGCACGTAAGATTTTGCTTGAGCGGGGGCATTGGCCCGGCTATATCAGCGCTCCCGCGTCACCCCAAGAGACGCGGGAGCGAAAGCAAAGAGTTGCGCTTGTGGCGGAATTGGTAGACGCGCTAGGTTCAGGTCCTAGTGGCTGAAAGGCCGTGGGGGTTCGAGTCCCTCCAAGCGCACCAACACTCTTCCTTTATTGGGGAAGGCGTGTTGGATGTTTGAGAGTGCTGTGTTTGAGAGTATTGTGGGGCCATAGCTCAGCTGGGAGAGCGCTACAATGGCATTGTAGAGGTCAGGAGTTCGATCCTCCTTGGCTCCACCAACTCTCGGTTCGGATGTTCGCGGCCTGCGGGCCTGCGCGATGCGGTCGTGGCGGAATTGGTAGACGCGCAGCGTTGAGGTCGCTGTGGCAGAAATGCTGTGGAAGTTCGAGTCTTCTCGACCGCACCATCTTCGAAAAATCAGGGGCCTTTCGGCCCCTTTTTCTTTTTTCCGACCCCGGTTGGACGCCGCCCCATCTCTTTTGCGGATCCGGTGGGGCGTTCGGGGTGTCTGCGCTGTTGTCGTCATGAAGCACCGATGGAGGCGTTCATGCCAGCGCGTCACAACGACCGCACCGACAAACCGTCCGTCATCGACCTCGTCACCGATCCGGAAAAGTTCGACCAGTGGCAACGGCAGCGCGAACGGGAAGAAGCGTCCGATTCCCGGTCCCCCGACGATTCGTCCCGGAACGATCGCCGGCAAACCGGTGACCCGCGCGACGACACCGCCGACCGCAATCCGTAAACCGCCCGATAAGGATTTTGGCGTCAGGTCGCCCCGGTTTGGCGAGCGGTCGCGGTGGCGGCCTGCGCGCTTTCCAGTTCCGCCAGATAGGCGAGAAGCCGTTCCAGCGTGCCCGTCGGCATGCCCACGGACGGCACGTCGCCGCACTTGGCAGCTTTCAGGGCGGTGCGGAGCAGAATGCGGTCGGTATGGGTCAGGCCGGTCATGGCTTTATGCGCGGGGACTGTGAAGTAACGGGCACTTTTACCACCAATCCGCGCGTTCACGCCATCGCCAATCCACCATAATCCGGTCGGTATTACTTTTGGGCGTGTGGATTCCCCGAAGGCCCAGTCTCCCGCCGACGGAAGACGCTGACCTTTTCCACAACCGGGGACGTCACCGGCGTCCAGCCCGCTATGGCGCGGACGCAGCGCAAGGCCTCCGGGTTGTTCGAGAACACCGGAAATAGCCGGCGCAGTTCCACGACGGCAGCCCACTCCCCACGCTCGTGGAAGGCTTGGCGGATGATTTCGGCTTCGGATTCGCTGACGGTGAACATGGTGGCAAGATGCCGCAGCCCCGGCCCGCGCGCAAGGCGTTGCCCACGTTGTCGTGCCGCCGTCGTGCAAGAGCTTGGGATTGGCTCTCGAAACGGGGGAGACGCGATGGATGGTATAGCCAGCAAACGGGGCGCGCCGGCCCTGTCAAGCGCAGTTGTTCACAGGCTGGCGCATCGTTCGCTTGACTCTCCCTTTGACACCGAATTGTCGCTTGGTGCTCGCGAATTCCGGCCGGCAGCGCGAAAAAATCCTTGATTGCCGCGGATTTTCGGGCTGCCCAAAAACTGTGCAAAGCCCGCCGAACCCTTGAGGGCTCGCCTCTCCTAAGGGTTACCCCTCGATTCGCCAACAGAGTTATCCACAGCTTTTGGGGATATCTGAACGGCGTGCCCGCGGATCGGCCGGACGGCCCCGATGCCCAGCCCTGCGATGAGCAGCCCGGCACCCAGAAACAGCGCGTTCAGGCCCGTGTGGGCGGCCACGGCGCCGTACAGGACCGGCCCCATCCCCTGTCCCAGGAAGAAGGCGGAGGCGAACAGCGCAAGCGCCGAACCGCGCGCCGTGGCGGATAGCTCCGTGGCCTGGGTCTGCATCGTGTTGTGCAGCATGTAGAAGCCGAAGCCGGCCACCAGGAACAGGACCGACACCACCGGCCAGGGCACCGGGGCGGCCATCGCCAGATAGGCGGCGCCGCACAGCAGTCCCCCTCCCCGCATCATGCCCCATTGGCCCAGCCGGACGAGCAGCCGGCGCACCACCATGCTGTAGAGCACACCGCCGATGGCGAAGGCGGCGATGGTGACGCCCGCCTCGAAGGCACCGGTGGCGCCATGGCCGGCCAGCATGGGCGCCACGAAGGGGAACACGCCGAAGATCAGCAGCCCTTCCGCCGCAACGGTGGCGAACACCCAGAGCGACGCCGGGTTCGCCAGCACGGAGGCGTAGCGCCGCCGCGCGTCGGCCAGCGACAGTGGGTGCCGCGCCTCCCGCTCGCCACGCAAGCCAAAGGCAGCGATCAGGGCGATGGTTCCGGTCGTCGCCGCGGCCAGTCCGAACACCGCCCGCCAGCCCGCCGCCTCGGCCAGGGCGCCGGCTACGGCCGATCCGGACATCTGGCCCAGGATGACCGCCAGCAGGAAGCGGCTGATGGCGAACTGCCGCTCCGTGTAGGTCACGCGGTCGCCGATCAGCGCCATGGAGGCCGGGATGATGCCGCCCGCGAAGGCGCCGGCCAGCACGCGCGCCGCCAGCACGCCATAATAGCCGGGCGCCAGGGCGGACAGCCCGACGCCGGTCGTCAGGACCACCAGCGACAGCCGGATCAGCCGCGTCTTGCCGATGGCGTCGCCGACCGGCCCGAGGATGAGCTGCATCGCCGCGTAGGGCAGCGTGTAGGCGGAGGAAAGCAGGGCGGCCTCCGCCACCCCAACGCCCAGGTCGGCCGCGATGACGGTCAGCATCGGGTCGGTCGCCCGCAGCGAAAAGGCGCTGGCGAAGCCCGCAAGCCCGAGGATCAGGATGAGAAGGCGCATGGGATGGATGGGTGCCGGCCGGATGACGATTCGTACGTTTGCCAAGCGTAGGGCAACGGGCGCGGAATCGCGCACGGCAACGTCGCCATGGCACCCATGCGCGCGAACGGCATGGTGTCTTTTCAACAAAGCGGGGTGATCCGGACGCTCCCGCCGCTCGTACAGGGAGGAAAAGACGAGGAGTGCCCATGCCCATACCCGAATCGGACCGCCGGACGGCAAACGCGAAACTCTTGTCCTATCTGGGACTGATCCCCTTCGTAGGCGGTGCGGCGCTGGCCTGGGCGACGGGCGGGGAACTGCGGGCCGCCGCCCTCCAGGCCGTGATCGTCTACGCCGTGGCGATCCTGTCCTTCATCGGCGCCATCCACTGGGGCCGGGTGCTGGCCGGACAGGAGGGGGAGGACATCGGGCCGGCTTGGCTGGGTTGGGGCATCACCCCGTCGCTTCTGGGCTGGTTCGCGACCCTTCTGCCGCAAGGGCTGACGGTGCTGGTGCTGATCCTGTCCTTCACGGCGGCTTGGGCCGCCGACCGCCGCTCGGTCGGGGAGGGGCGCTATCCCGACTGGTTCGGGACCCTGCGGACGCGCCTGATCGTGATCGTCGGCCTGACGCTGGCGACGCTTATTCCGCTGGCTGCGTGACCGGTTCCCGCGCCTCCGCGTGCGGGACCAGGGAGGCGGCCTTCAGCATCACCTCCGGTCCCGCGCCGGGACGGTGCGCGTTCTCGCTGAGGTGCCGCCGCCAAGCCCGCGCGCCGGGCAGTCCCTGGAACAGGCCCAGCATGTGCCGCGTGATCGCCGACAGCGGCGCGCCCTGCGACAGCCGCGCCTCCACATAGGGGACCATGGCCTCGACGACCGCGTGGCGGCTCGGACCGGGGGCGCCGCCGAAGAAGCGCCGGTCGGCGTCGGCCAGGATGTAGGGTGTCTCGTAGGCGGCGCGGCCGATCATCACGCTGTCCAGCGTCACCAGATGCTCCGCCGCTTCGTCCAGATTGCGGATGCCGCCGTTGATGGCGATGGTCAGATGCGGGTTTTCCCGCTTCAGCCGGTGTACGAGGTCGTAGCGCAGCGGCGGGATGTCCCGGTTCTCCTTGGGGCTCAGGCCCTTCAGCCAGGCCTTGCGGGCGTGCACGATGAAATGGGAGCAGCCGGCCGCCGAGACGGTGCGGACGAAATGGTCCAGCGTCGGCCATTCCTCCATCTCGTCGATGGCGATGCGCGACTTCACGGTGACGGGGATGGACACCGCGTCGCGCATGGCGCCGACCAGCTGGGCGACCAGCTCCGGCTCCGCCATCAGGCAGGCGCCGAAGCGGCCGGACTGCACGCGGTCGCTGGGGCAGCCGACGTTCAGATTGACCTCGTCGTAGCCCCACTCCTCGGCGATGCGGGCGCAGGCGGCCAGTTCCGCCGGGTCCGACCCGCCGAGCTGGAGCGCCACCGGATGCTCCGCCGCGTCATAGCCCAGCAGCCGCTCCCGGTCGCCGTGCAGCACGGCGCCGGTGGTCACCATCTCGGTGTAGAGCAGCGTGTTCTTCGACAGCAGGCGGTGGAAGGTCCGGCAATGCCGGTCCGTCCAGTCCATCATGGGGGCGACGCTGAGGGCGATGGCGGTCATGCGCAAAAACGATCGTGTTTGTGGGTGTGTCTGCGGGCGATCCGGGAAGGGCCTTCATCTGGCGGAATGTGCCCCTGAAAGCAAGGGGCGGTGCTCTACTTCACCGTTTCGCCCGTAAAAGGATTCCACCCCACGGCCGCGAGCGCCGCCCAGGCGGTGGCGCCCAGGTGGGGGCGCCGGTAGTAGTAGAAGTCGTCGGTCTTGCTGTCCGGCCCGAGGGCGAGGCCGGTGGTGATGCGCTCCGGACGGGTCGCCCAGATGTATCCGCCGGGGCTGACCTCCTTCGCGACCTCGGCCAGCAGCCGGTCGGCGTCGGCGGGACGGCCCACGGCGCGGTAGGCCAGGGCGGCCTGCGCGGTGCCCTCCACCCACATCCCGTCGCGGTCGTCGTTGAAGTCGAAACCGCCATCGACGCCATGGGCGCGCTCGGCATAATCCAGGGCCGCGCGCCAGCCTTCCGGCGCGCCCGGCAGCAGAAGCGGCCAGAGCTGCGCGTCGAGGCCGGAGGTCGCGCGGTTGACCGTCACCCCGTCGGGCGCGGTGCCCGTCGGGAAATGGCTCTCGCCGGCCGTCCACATGGCGTCGAGGAAACCGCGCGCCGCCTTGCCGGCCTCCGGCCAATTGCCGGGCGTGCGGGTCCGCTCCAGCCAGGCGAACAGGGCGGCGAGGTCGGTGTTGTGCTCCGTCGCCTTCCAGGTCAGCGGCTGCGGCGCGTCGTCGAATCCCTGGACGCCGCCGTTGAAGCCGCCCGGCCCGCGCGGGTCGCGGGTGTGCTCCACGACCCAGCGCGCCAGTTCCGCAGCCCCGGCGCGGAAGCGCGTCTCGCCCGTCGCGTCGCCCAGCGTCATCAGGGCGAGCCCCGCCCAGGCGACGTTGCCGGTGGCCGTGCCGACCTGATAGGGATCCTCGAACCAGCGGTTCGCCGTCACGTCCCACCAGCCCATGGGCGGGATCGGCTTCTGATTCTGCGCGCCCGCGCGGTAGGCGTTGCGCAGCCGCCCCTTCAGCCGCGCGCGGTCCAGCGTCGTGGCGGACAGCAGCGCCTCGCCGATGCGCAGCGCCTGCGCGGTCTTGCCGCAGGCGACCAGAGCGATCGCCGCCAACGCGTTGTCGTAGGTGAAGGCGGCGTTGCCCAGCGCCGGTTCGGAGGTCTGGCCGATGCCGAAGCTGCTGTCGTAGCTGCGCAGGAACAGCGGGCCGGAGCCGGAGATCTCCTCCACGCGGGCGGCCAATACGCCGCAAGCCTTGGCGGCCAGCGCGGGAGCGGCGGAGGGCGCGTCCGCCGCCAGGGCAGGGGCCGCCGCGAGCGGCGCCGCGCCGATTCCGGCCGCCAGCAGCCAAGCGGCAAAGCTACGCTTTCGCACCATCGAACGGTTCCCTCCCGGAAGTGGCGACAGGTTTCTTACGCGAAAAGGGTGCGGGTCGGCACTGCAAACCGAAACACTCCGACTTTCGGACGGATCCCCGTCGCGTAAGAAATCGACGCTTCCGGGGTGCCGCGCTTGCGCGACGACCTTGCAGGAATTGCCGAATTCCGGAAATGATGCGCCCGTGCGCTGTGTACGAACGGGGGGACGCATGAGGACCGGGGCGGCACGCCTGGGTGGCGCTGTGGCGGCGATGTTCTGCGTCGCCCTCGGGCCGGCTGAGGCCTCGGCGGAGGACCTCATCCGCCTGTTCGCGGCGACCCCGCTGAAGGCCGCCCTGACCGAGATCATCAAGGATTTCGAGGCCACGATGGACGCTCGCGTGGAGGTGACCTTCGGCACCCCCGCGCAGCTTAGGGAAAGGCTGGAAAAGGGGGAACCGGCGGAGCTGTTCCTGTCCACCTCCATGGAGCACCCGCGCGCCCTCAGCCACGCCGGGCTTGCCACGCCGGCGCGGCCCTTCGCCCGCAACCCGATGTGCGCGCTGGCCCGGCCGCCGCTGGCGCTGACGCCGGAAACGCTGCTGGACCGGCTGCTGGAGCAGTCGGTGCGCGTCGGCACCTCGACCCCGAAGGCCGACCCGGCGGGCGACCACGCGTGGGAGCTGTTCGCCAAGGCCGAGGCGTTGCGTCCCGGCGCCGCCAACAAGCTGCGCGCCAAGGCGATGCAGCTTACCGGCGCCACCGATTCCCCGCGCCCGCCGGACGGCCGCAACGTCTTCGGCTGGCTGATGGAGCAGGACCGCGCGGACGTTTTCCTCACCTACTGCACCAACGCCCGCCAAGCGGTGGAGGAGGAGCCCGTCCTGACCGTCGTGCCCGTGCCGGAACCGCTGGCCGTCACCGCCGTCTACGGGCTTGCCATCCTGAAGAAGGGCGACGCGGCGAAGGGCGCCGCCCTGGCCGAGCACATCCAGTCCCCGTCCGGGCAGGCCGTGCTGGCGAGCTACGGCTATACGAGGCCCTAATCCCCCGCCTGCTGGGGCGCCGGGACATGGCGGGAGCGCATCAGCGTGCCGCCTTCCGTCACCAGGACGGTGACCAGCGCCAGCGCGCCCAACGCGGCGAAGCCGATGGTCAGCGGGCGGACGGTGCCGTCGAAGGACTGGCCGATCAGCCAGCCGACCAGCGCCGCCGCCCCCGTGCTGAAGCAGCCGACGAAGGACGAGCCCATGCCGGCCACATGGCCCAGCGGCTCCATCGCCATGGCGTTGAAATTCGGCGCGATCAGGCCGAAGCAGAAGAAGATCATCGCCATGAAGGCGCCGAGCCCGAGCAGCGGCGGCTGCTCCGGGAAGCCCAACAGCGCCATCACGGCACCGGTGGCGACATAGGCGATCAGCGCCATGTGCGACAGCCGGTGCATGCCCAGCCGCCCGACCAGCCGCGCGTTGGTCAGGGAGGCGAGCGCCATGACCCCGGCGATGGCCCCGAAGGCCACCGGGAACATCGCGCCCAGCCCGTAGACGTCCACGAAGATCTGCTGGGCGCTGCCGACGTAGCTCAGCAGCCCGCCGAACAGGAAGCCCATGGCGACCGTGTAGCCCACCGTGGCCCGTGTGGTCACCACGACACGGAAGGCGTGGCCCAGCGCCGCGGCGGTCAGCGGCATGCGGTCCTCCGGCGGCCGGGTCTCGGTCAGGCGCAGCATCGACCATGCGAAGGCAACGGCCGCCGCCAGGAACAGCGCGCCGAACACCCAGGGCCAAGTGCCGAGATGCAGGATCCCCTCGCCCAGCGCCGGGGCGATGATCGGCACGATGATGAAGATCATCATGACGAAGGACATCACCCGCGCCATGTCGCGCCCGACGAAGCGGTCGCGCACGATGGCCACGGCGACGACGCGCGGGGCTGCGGCCCCGAACCCCTGCAGGGCGCGGGCGGCGAGCAGCGTGGTGAAGCTGGGGGCGAGCGCCGCGCCCAGCGAGGCGAGCGCGAAGATGACCAGACCGGCCGCCAGCACCGGCTTGCGCCCGAACCGGTCGGACAGCGGCCCGTGGAAGGGCTGGCCGCCCGCGAAGCCCAGCATGTAGGCGGTGACGACGAGCTGCCGGTCGTTCGCTCCGGACACGCCGAAGGACTGCACGATGTCCGGCAGCGCGACCAGCATGATGTCGATGGACAGCGCCGTCAGCGCCATCAGCAGCGCCATCAGCGCAACGAATTCGGCGAAGCGGACGTCGCCAGTCCGCGCGGGGGAATGGGGAGAATTGGGCATTTCGCCAGTGTGACCCGGCGTCGCACCGGCCGCAATTCGAATTGCCGCAGCCCCGCCATCCGCAAATGGACATGGACACCGGAAAGGAGCTCCGCGCTAGCCGGCCCGGAAGACCAGGGTGGCGGTGGTGCCGCGCTCCGCGCTGCCGGCCATGCCGAAGCGCCCGTCCAGCTGCGCGGCCAGGGCCTCGACGAGCTGGAGCCCCAGGCTCGTCGGCATGTCCAGGCTGAAGCCTTCCGGCAGCCCGGCACCGTCGTCGCGGACGGTCAGTTCCAGAAGACCGTCGCCATCCCCGTTCCGCAGATCGACCCAAATCGTTCCGCCGGGCCGGTCGGCGAAGCCGTGTTCCAGCGCGTTGCTGACCAGCTCGGTCAGGATCAGGGCCAGTGGGATCAGCCGGTCGGCGGGGATGTCCACGTCGACGGCGCCGACCGGGCACAGGATGTGGCGGGCGCCCGCGCCGTCCAGCACGTCGTGGCACAGGTCGGTCAGGAACTCCGCCATGCTGGTGTCGCCGCGGTTCGGATCGTGCAGCTTGCGGTGCAGTCGGCCGAGCGTCGCAAGGCGCCCGGACGCCTCCTCCAGCGCGCGCCGTGCCGCCGGGTCCTCGACCTTGGCCTGCTGGATGGTGAGGAGGGAGGAGACGACTTGCAGGTTGTTCGACACGCGGTGCTGAAGCTCGGCGAACATCACCTGCGTCTGGCGCGTCAGGGCGGCGCTGCGGTTGCGCTCCGCCGCCAGCCGGTCCAGCGCCACGTTCATGATGTGGATGACGGCGATGTCCACGGCCACCACGAAGCTGTAGAAGCCCATCGCGAGCAGCGCGCCGGGTGTCAGGGCAAGACCCCCGTCCGGCTGGTCGATGAACAGGAGCCAGGCGGCGGTCCCGCCCAGAACGGCGGTCAGGATGCCCGGCCAGAGCCCGGCCAGCATGGTGGTGAGGATGACGGCTGGAAAGAAGGTCAGGAAGGGAAAGCCCGGCGGAAGACTCTCGTCGATGGACAGGCGCACGGCCAGCGCGACGAGAAAGGCCAAGGCTCCGAACATGAACCCAAGCATCCTGCGCCTGCGCAGCCCGGATAACTTGCCAAGGTTCATAAGGATATCGCGTCCATTCCGCCGCCGGCCTGATCTGCTGTCAATGCGCGCAGATGATCGGACGCAATTCCCTAAGATGTTGTTATCTTGTTGCGGGAATTCGGAGAAACAGGCGAGCAATTAAGTGTAGTTCTAAATCCAATGATGCAATAATTTTCATCGCAGCAATAAGATTGTCAAATTTTAAAATAATTTTTTGGGCGGCGTGTTTTTTAGAGCGGCATCAGGTCTGGTGACATGATGATAATTGGATTTTTGAAGTCGGGCGGGACCGTGGCGAGCCGGCCAGGGACATACCGGCCGCCACGGCCCGAAATCGAAGGGTAAACCCGCCGATTAGAGGCCCGGAGTGATCACGAAGCGGCCAGCCTGCTGGTCGTCGTTGTTGAAGCCGCGGCGGTCGCCGATGCGGGCGCCGGCGTTCAGGGTCGCGGCCTGATCAGCCACTTCGGTCACGCCCTGGGCGGACACGGCGAACAGACGGCCGTCGGCGCCGCGGACGAGGGCGGACTGATTGATGGCGGTGGTCATGGACGTTGCTCCTTGCCTGAGGTCTGTTGGGGCGGCGAGTACCGCGGTATGCCAAGACCATCAGGCGAGGAGGGCTGTTCGGACTGTGAAGAACTTCACACTCCGGAAGGTGGTGGAGCGGGTAAAAATCCCATGTTCGCGTGCACGCGCGTCATGCCGAAACCAGGAGCGCCCCGATGAAGATGGACCGCCGCATCCCCCGCAGCCTCGACGAGATGGCCGACCTCAGCTCCCTCACCGTTCCGCCCGCCGTGGTGTCACGGTCGGTGATGGTCGGCGGGCGCCGCGCCAGCCTGCGGGTGGAGGCAACGATCTGGGATGGGCTGAAGGAAATCGCTCAGCAGGAGGGCAAGACGCTGGAGGCCCTGTGCACCGAAATTCACGAGAGCCGCACCGAAGGCATTCCCTTCGCCACCAGCGTGCGGGTCTACGTGCTGAATCACTTCCGCAAGGGGCTCGGCTCCGCCCCGGCGCTCGTCAACTGAGGGGGGTGCGCTGCACGCCGATGCGCCTTCCCTGAGGGCGCGTTGGGAGCGGGCTGACCGGAGACCGGTCGCCCGCCGTCTTGCCGTCACGGTGTTTGCGGGCCGTTCTGGCGCCGGACCCGGTCAGCGCGGCATCAGGGGTGGGGAACTGCCAGGACGGTAGCGCGTGCCTTGGTGCAGCGGTCGGCCAGCGTCCTCATGGACAGGCTGTTTGCCAGCATTTCCGCCATCAGCAACGCTTCTTCGGCTTCGGAGCGCTGATTCAAGGACCCATGCGCCTTGGCCAATGCAAGGCGAGCCCACGCTTCGTCGGCCAACTGTCCGGCAGCGTGGGCGAGGTTGGCGGCTTCCTGGGCGTTCTGCAGGGCGTCCTCGGCTTGGCCGGCTCGAAGTGATGCCTCTGCGATCCAGATGAGCAACTGCGGCACCGAACGTTTGATGCCCAGCATGCGCGCGTGCTCGCGGCTTGCCAGAAGCAGGGAGGCTCCTTCGTTGAACGCATCGGTCTTGACCAACGCGTAACCGAGCGCGCCGAGAGTGAGCGGTTGGTACACGTGAAGTCGGACCGCTTCGGTGATCGTCAGGGCCGATTTCAGCGTTGGAATGGCGTCCGTGAAGCGTTGGGCAATGAGATTGACGAGCCCGAGGTGAAGCTGCGCCAACGCCGTGGAAAAGGCGTGGACGCTGTCCTCGGCGATGCTGACGGCGGATTGGGCCATGCGGATGCCCTCGGTCAATTCACCAAGTTCCGCCAAGCATCGGGAACGGTACGACGCGATGCACGAGGCGGCTACGGCGGTCAGGCCATAGCGGCCGCGCAAATCCGTTTCCGGAATGGAATCGCGCGCTTCCCTGAACGCTGCATCGGCCTCTTGGAAATTGCCCTGTTCGTACAAGGCGCCGCCCAACCGGACCAGAAGCTGAACCCGCGTGTCGCGCCGGTCCGAATCGTTCAGGATCGCCAAGGCGTTCAAGCTCAGCGTCTTGGCCGCTTCCAAATCCCCGTAGACCCATTGGAACGACGCGAGCAGCGACGATGCGCGTGCGCATCGGCCTCGGTCCCCAAAGCTTTCGGCCAAGGCGCGGGCCTTTTCCAGCAAATCGCCGGCCCCCCGCCCACCCTGGGGCAGCAGAATGCGGGGGACGGCGATCCACAGATCGATCCGGCGCTGGGCGTTGCGGCGGGTTTCCGGCAGATGGTCCAGCGCCTTCAGCGCGTTCCCATAGAAGCGCCCGGCATCGGCGTGCTTGCAGCGCTCTTCCGCCCGCTGTCCGGCCCGGCGGCCATAGGCGCAGGCGGCGGCCCAGTCCTCCGCGAGGAAGGCGTGATGGGCCATCAACTCGATCCGGCCGGGCAGTTCCTGCTCGCGGCGGGCACGCAGGGCACGCAGGACGCGACCGTGCAGGGGCTGCCGCTCGCGTCTGGTCAGGGTCGCGTAGGCGACCTCCTGCACCAGCGCGTGGCGGAAGTTGACCTCCATATTCGGCAGCAACCGGGACCGGGCGAGGAAGCCGTCCTCTTCCAGCCGCGCCAGGATCGCCGGCAGGTCGGCCGAAGGAACCGGCGCGATCTGCCGCAGCAGGCTCAGATCGACCGACGTACCCAGCACCGCCGCGTGCATCAGCGTCCGCCGCGCGACCGGCGGCAGCGCGTCGATGCGCGAAGCCAGCAGCCCATGCACCGTGGCCGGCAGCACCAGCGCGGCGTCGGCATCGGCGGCCTCGTAACGGCCGGGGCTGCCGACGATGCGACCGGCCCCCTCCAGCGCGCGCAGCGATTCCTCCAGATAGAGCGGCACGCCCTGGCTCTGCGCCGCCAGCCGCGCCTTCAGGTCGGCCAGCGACGGGTGGTGCCCCAGCCAGTGGTCGAGGAAGTCGTCGATCTGCACCGGTTCCAGCGGTTCCAGCGCGATCCGGCGAACCTGATCGGGCGGGGTCCAGCCGCCGGGGGTGTCGGGCCGGCTGGTGACCAGCACCATCACCCGTGCCTCCTCCACCGCCCCCACCAGCGCGTTGAGCAGCCGGGTGGTCAGGCCGCGCGTCCAGTGCGCGTCCTCCACCACGATCAGCAGCGGTCGTTCGAAGGACAGATCGAGGATGGCGGCGACCAGCCCCTCGATGCTGAATTCGACCTTCTGTGCCTGGTCCAAGCCCTGCCACAGCGGATGGAAGGACGGCGTGCCGAACAGCTCGCGCACCGCCTCGGCGGCCAGGTCGCCGCCGCCCCGCTCCGCGGCAGCGGCCACCAGGGCAGCAGCCTCGACGCCGGTGGTGCCGGCGACCAGCCGGACGAGGCTGCGCGCCACGGCCTCCAGATCGTCGGGCTCGCCCAGGCGGCGGATCGGGAATTGCGGCCAGTGCAGTGCGCCGAACCCGCGCGCGGCGGGGGTGCGCGCCAGTTCGCTGGTCAGGCGCGACTTGCCGATGCCGGCCTCGCCGGTCATCAGGATGAAGGCGCCGGTTCCTTCCTCGGCGTTGCGCAGCGCGTCCGTCAACTCCGCCAGTTCGCGCTCGCGACCGACGAACAGGCTGGACTCGGACGACAGCAGGTCCATGGCGGTGCGGCGCATGGCATGGGCCGCTTCCAGCGCGTAGACCGGTCGTGGCTCGGCCGTGGCGGACAGGCGATAAACCCCGGCGGGACGTACCGTCAGCCCGGTCGGCACCATGTCCAGTGTCTCGCGGCTCAGCAGCACACTGTTTGGTTCGGCGCGTTGCTGCAGCTTGGCCGCAAAGTGCACCGTCTCGCCGACGGTGCGGTAGTCGCTCCACACGCCGCTTTCGACGACCTGCGCGACGACCTCGCCGGAGCTGATGCCGACGCGCACTTTGAAATCGGCGGAATCGATGGCGGCGCGGGCGATGTCCTGGGCGGCGAGGCAGGCGCGCAGCGCGTGGTCTTCCAGCGCCGTGGGGGCGCCGAACACCGCCATCATCCCGTCGCCCAGCACCTGCGCGACGGTGCCGCCGTAGCGGTTCACCGCGGCGGTCAGGATACGGATGATGCTGAGAAGCGCCTGGTCGGCCTCTTCGGGATCGCGGCCGGACACCATGGTCGAGGATTCGACGATGTCCGCGAACAGGACGGTGAGCACCTTGCGCTCGGCCGGGGTGCGGCGGACGGCGGCGTCACCGTTCGTTTCCGCGCCCGCGGAATCTCCACGCGCCAGCGCGGCCCCAGCCGGTTCCGGTGCCGGCTGCGCCTGCGACAACTCTGGCAAGTTCGAGCGTGTGTCCGCCATCGAAGCCCCCGCGGAGCCCTCTTTGACATATTAGGGCATGCAATTTCACCTTTGTAGATTTCATACCAATCTGCACGCAATCTTTTCGGACCGCGTGCGCCGACACATACATCAGTATGCAGTTTGGGCCGTGATTACGGAAAAGCGGCGCTGCAAATGCTTGCAGCGCCGCCCAAATCGATCGAATTGCCGCAAAATACGACAAACCGCTTATGAAGAAGGTGGTCCCGAGTCGGTCCCGAGTCGCACCCCGTCCGGCGAGTTGCCGCCGTCAGCGCTGGATGGTGATGCCTTCCACCTGGCTCACGTCGCGCACCGCGCCGCGGTCGGCGCTGGTGGTCAGGGCGGCGTAGGCGCGCAGGGCCGGGGAGACGACACGGTTGCGGCTGGCCGGCTTCCAGGCCGCCGCCCCCTTGGCGTTCATGGCGTCGCGGCGCCGCTGCAACTCCTCGTCGGAGACGGCGAGGCGGATGGAGCGGTTCGGGATGTCGATCTCGATGCGGTCGCCTTCCTCGACCAGACCGATGGCTCCGCCCTGCGCCGCTTCCGGCGAGGCGTGGCCGATCGACAGACCCGAGGTGCCACCGGAGAAGCGGCCGTCGGTGACCAGGGCGCAGGCCTTGCCCAGCCCCTTCGACTTCAGATAGCTGGTCGGGTACAGCATCTCCTGCATGCCGGGGCCGCCGCGCGGGCCTTCGTAGCGGATGACGACCACGTCGCCCGCCTTGACGCTGTCGCCCAGGATGGCTTCCACCGCCGCGTCCTGGCTTTCGAAGACGCGGGCCGGCCCGGCGAAGACGAGGTTCGAGGCGTCGACGCCCGCCGTCTTCACGATGCAGCCCTTCTCCGCGATGTTGCCGAACAGAACGGCGAGGCCGCCGTCCTTGCTGAAGGCGCTGTCGACGGCGCGGATGACGCCCTTCTCGCGGTCCAGGTCCAGCGCCGGCCAGCGCTTTTCCTGGCTGAAGGCGATGGTGGTCGGGATGCCGCCGGGGGCGGCCTTATAAAGGGTGTGGACGCTCTCGTCCTGGGTGCGCTTGACGTCCCAGCGCTCGATGGCGTCGCCCAGCGTCTTGGCGTGGACGGTCGCGACGTTGCAGTTCAGCAGGCCGGCGCGGTCAAGCTCGCCCAGGATGCCGAAGATGCCGCCGGCGCGGTGCACGTCCTCGATGTGGACGTCCGACACGGCCGGGGCGACCTTGCAGACGTTGGGAACGCGGCGCGACAGCCGGTCGATGTCGGCCATGGTGAAGGGCACCTCGCCCTCCTGCGCGGCGGCCAGCAGGTGCAGCACCGTGTTGGTGGAGCCGCCCATGGCGATGTCCAGCGTCATGGCGTTCTCGAACGCCTCGAAGGTGGCGATGCCGCGCGGCAGGGCGGTGGCGTCCTCCTCCTGGTACCAGCGGCGGCACAGCTCAACGGCCATGCGGCCGGCGGCCAGGAACAGCTCCTTGCGGTCGGCGTGGGTCGCCAGGATGGTGCCGTTGCCGGGCAGCGACAGGCCCAGCGCCTCCGTCAGGCAGTTCATGGAGTTCGCCGTGAACATGCCGGAGCAGGAACCGCAAGTCGGGCAGGAGCCGCGCTCCATCTCCGCCGCTTCCTCGTCCGTGACGTTGGGATCGGCGGCGGCGACCATGGCGTCGATCAGGTCGACCGCCTTCGTCTTGCCGCGCCAGTTGACCTTGCCGGCCTCCATCGGGCCGCCCGACACGAACACCGCCGGGATGTTCAGCCGCATGGCAGCCATCAGCATGCCCGGCGTGATCTTGTCGCAGTTGGAGATGCACACCAGCGCGTCGGCGCAGTGGGCGTTCGCCATGTACTCCACGGCATCGGCGATCAGTTCGCGGGACGGCAGACTGTAGAGCATGCCGTCGTGGCCCATGGCGATGCCGTCGTCCACGGCGATGGTGTTGAATTCCTTGGCGACGCCGCCGGCCTTCTCAATCTCGCGGGCGACGAGCTGGCCCAGGTCCTTGAGGTGGACGTGACCCGGCACGAACTGCGTGAAGGAGTTGGCGATGGCGATGATCGGCTTGCCGAAATCGCCGTCCTTCATCCCCGTCGCGCGCCACAGGCCGCGGGCGCCCGCCATGTTGCGGCCGTGCGTGGAAGTGCGGGAGCGATAGTGCGGCATGGGTCCACCTCAGGGATCAAACATTGCGTGCGGATGCATAGGGGCCGCAACACTAGCAATCCCGAAGGACGGAAACCAGACCTCTCGTTGTGGGGGAGAGCATAGGTGGGCTGCGGCAGGCACAGCGGGGCTCAACGCCGCGGAACGCTGAAGACGCCTGCTTTTGTAATCAAATGGAAAGGATGTATCCCTTATGGAGCGTTAAGGACAAATATCCTCTTCCTGTGCATTGCCGATTGAGGTAAAAGGAACATCAAAACGTTTTGCGCTCAATCGCTGACTGAAAGGCTTCTGTTAAGTTGTATTGTTCGCTTTAAAGCCTCACCTGAGGCGGCAAGCAGGGCTTTGATGCATAATGCGCAAATATGTGCTGCGGTGAAGTTGAATGCTTATCAAAAGTCACCCTAGTTAATGCATATGGAGGCTTGGTTGTATAGCTACGCTCATTATACTTCAGTGGCAATGTTTTCGATGCTGCTGTTTTCTTTTGGTATCGGGGTGCAGAGGAGGGATAGCGATTTAGCTATTGCTGCCATGATTTCTGCTGGAGTTACGGCCGTCGCAGTTTCTCTTTTTCGGTGGTCGCGCATTGAAGATTACTGGCAAATAAGCATAATTCTTCCAATAGTTAGCTTTAACCTTGGAATGGGTTTTTCGATTTATAACGAGAAACGAGACTTTTCTCGCTTCTCGTTAAGAATTATCGATATATCAAAAGGTCTTCTTAGGAAGAGGCCTGTTCAATTTGTCCTTGCAGCGTTTGTTGCCTCTATTATTGCCACTCTTGTGTTTTCGTTTATGGTTGATTGGGCTTCTCAAGTTGGATTTTGGTACGGCTTTTATCAGTCATGGACTGCAGGCTTTGCGGCGTTTTTAATGTTCGGTTTGGCTGGTATTGCGGTTTCCCTGCATCGGCCGGGTGAGGACAACTTTCAGCAAAGAGTAGCAAATCTATTTAACGTAACGGATCTAGCGTCAATCGATTACCTGTGTCAGGCGGTTCAAAAAGTTGGATATTATTCCGTTTCTGTGGAGCGAACTTATAAAATAGTGGAATATGATAAATCCCGCAAAGCTTACCGTGTTATAATACACTCTGTAACAAAAGCAAAGAATTTCCTACATGATGTTAGTGTTCCTGATAGGCATCACGTTTGGGATGCAGCCGGATGAAGGAGATAAGTACGACCCTCCTCTGGATCGCCTTGGGGCGCTGCATCGCGTGGAAATAGATGGGGTGTCCCAGGTTGCAGAATCAGACTTGCCTATTCCAATACCGCTAACTGGGTCTATGCTTAACTGGAAAATAAATATCGCTGCCGGAGAAGATGCTAAGGTGGAAATTATACATGAAGGATACTTTCTTGCAGAAAAATTTCACCAATGGGTTCCGGTCCGTTATACAAAAAATGCTAAAATATACTTTGAGTATTCGTGCAGTGAGAGGGG
Organism: Azospirillum mesophilum; assembly: GCF_053470405.2. Taxonomy (NCBI): domain Bacteria; kingdom Pseudomonadati; phylum Pseudomonadota; class Alphaproteobacteria; order Rhodospirillales; family Azospirillaceae; genus Azospirillum; species Azospirillum mesophilum. Next base: position 650 of record NZ_JBPXMQ020000020.1, on the reverse strand, counting down.
GTTGCCCAGGGCTTTGATTGAAGCCGCGGGGCTGTCGAAAGAGTTTCCAATCCGTCTTGGTGAAAGGCTTCTCGTTGCGGAGGTGTGCGATCGCCAGCCAAGCGTCGAAGCGTTCAAATTTCGGCTATCCTTACCGAAATAAGAGTTTAGATAGGCTTGCATCGAGCTTGCTGATCGCCCATAATGCTCTTTAAACTGCACGGGTCCACAAGTAACTGTTGGAGTGTTTCGTGAAGAATGTCATGCGTACGATCCGTGAGACGGGGGATTGATCTCTGTGAGCTTCCCCAAAAGAGTTCACACAGATTTGTCGTAAATCAAGCCCCTTATGGGGCTTGATTTATATGCGCGCCTGTGGATTCGCAAAAGTGCTTTATGCACGCGCGAACTGATGTGAACTAGTGGTTTATATTCCGCATCGACTTACGCTGTGACGACTCAAAAGGTGCTAAGAGACTGTTTGAAAAGGGTTGGCGCTGAGGTCGTGTTGTGATTCAAGCTTTGTATGTGGACCGAAGCGACGCGCGGCCGGATGGCCAAGATCGAGAAGAAGACGAAGCGGTATCCGACGGACCTGACCGACGAGGAATGGTCACTGATAGAACCGCTGATGCCAAAGAAGGCTGACACTGGGCGCCCGAGGTCTGTGA